>CAYMIA010000007.1:0-59997 GCA_964390595.1 uncultured Gammaproteobacteria bacterium
GCTACTTACGAGCCGCTTTACCGCGAGGTAGTTGAGGTATCAATGGTTTTAGCTCTGGCTGTATATACTATAGTTGATGGTGGGGGACCTGGGGTGATGCGAGCGGCAACCAAGGGGGCAAAAGCTGTGGGTGGCAAGGTAATTGGGGTGACTTTGTATCCAGAAGGTATGACCCATTTTGAGAGCAGAGATCCTGATAATGACTTTGATGTGGAGATTAGAACCTCGAATTACGTTCAAAGAACGTTAACTTTGATGAGGGAAGGGCAAGTTTATGTTTTTTTTAACGGTGGAACAGGGACAATCTCTGAGTTTGGGATGGCTTGGGGACTCGCGAGACTTTATTTTGGGCATCATAAGCCACTAATTTTATATGGTAGGTTTTGGAAAAATATTATTAAAGCGTTTAAAGAAAATATGTTTTTAAGAAAAGAGGAGTTAAAGGTCTTTAAAATTGTGGAGACTCCAGAGCAAGTTTTAGATGCGATTAAAGCTTTTGAGATTGAGATCGCCAGAGGTGATCACAGCCACCATTTGAAAACTACCCGTGGTGATTTTAGTATCTAATTATGGTTTTTAGTTTCCCCATTAAAAGATTTTTTCCTTATCTAATTTTGGCAGTTTTAAGTTTAGGTCTAATTTTGCGCTTGCAGAACTTTTCGATGCTACCATATGATGCGCACCCAATGAGGCAGACTGACACAGAGACTGTGGCCTACAACTTTGCTTTTAAAACTCATAATTTTTTACTGCCAGAGAATAACTTAATTAGGCCAGTTGAAAATACTCACTCCTATTTTTTTCTGGAGTTGCCAGTTTATGAGTATTTAGCTGGGATAGGATATACATTGTTTGGTTACCATATTGAAGTAATCAGAGTTTTTAATTTGATTTTGTTTGGGGTTAGTTTTTTATCGCTGTTTTATTTGGCTCGAGGGCTATTTGATAAATATGTGGCAGTTTTAGCTACCCTTTTCTTTAGTTTGGCTCCGGCAGCAATTTTTTTCATAGGTCATGCGGTTCACCCAGATGTTTTTATGACTACTACTTTGCTGGTTTCTCTGGCTAGTTATTTAAAATGGACTAAATCTAAAAATAAAAACATTTTATTTTTTGTAGCTTCAGTCTTAACACTAGGAATTTCTGCGGGAACTAGACCATTTGTGTTAATTTGTTTGCCAGCATTTTGGTATCTAATGTGGAGTCAAAAAGCTCAAATTTGGGAATATCCAGTAATGATTTTGGGGAGTATAACACCCTTTGGTTTATGGAAGTTGTGGCAACAAAAATTTCCTGAGGCTAGTACTGATTATGAAAATTGGGTTTTGAGAGGTAGAGCTGGGTTATTTGATTTAAATGTTTTAGTAAATAGATTAATTCTAAAAAATGTAGTTGGAGAGGTTTTTGGGAAGGTGATTAGTTTGTTTGGAGTTTGGGGAATAATTGTTTTAGTTAAAAAATTAAATCCAGGAAATATTTTTTTGCTACTCTGGCTTTTGATGATTCCGGTTTACTGGGTAATAGTTCCTGCTGGAAATATCACTCATCAATATTATTCAAATGTATTTTTGCTTCCAGTAATTATGACTGCTGCGGTTGGAGTAAATCAGTTGCTAAAGTTCATTTATTCTAAAAAAATAATCTGGGGTTTGGTGTTAGTTTTAATAGTTGGGTTGACATTATTTAATGGGGTAAGAACGAGTCAGTATTACTTTAATAATTCAGTGGCGAGTGATCTATTGTTTGGGTTAGAGATAGAAAAAAATATTCCCGTTGATTCTAAATTGGTTTTTCTAGCTGATAATCCTACTCCAATCTCCCTTTTTCACAGAAGAGGGTGGATGGTGAATAACACAGGGGTAGATGTTGCCCCTAATGCTGCAGCAATTTTGAGGTTAAAAGATTTGGGTGCAAAATATTTGGTTGAACCAGTGGGGATTGCTTCAGTTTCAGAAGCTGAGATGCAAAAAATCCGCTCCCAGGTTACTCAAGTTTACTCTTCAAGTTTGGTGACTATTTATAAGTTCTGATTGCTTCAGTGCCTAAAAATGGCGTATATTTAAAGTAGATGAATTTGACTGATGAACAGGTAAAAGACTTAGAACTCAAAGCCAATGTGATCCGCCAGGATATTATTAAGATGCTGGTTGAGGCTGGGAGTGGGCACTCAGCTGGGCCGTTAGGAATGGCGGATATTTTTACGGCTCTTTACTTTAATATTCTAAACATTAACCCAGACTTCCCAGACTTTCCTGACCGTGACCGGTTAGTTTTATCTAATGGGCATATTTGCCCGGTTCTATATGCAACTTTAGCGCATCGGGGATTTTTTCCAGTTGAGGAGCTAAAAACTTTGAGGAAATTAGGTACCCGTTTGCAAGGTCACCCTCATAGAGAAGCGCTTCCTGGTTTAGAAACTACTTCTGGTCCGCTAGGTAGCGGATTATCTCAGTCTGCTGGGATGGCTTATGTAGCTCGGATGGATAACAAATCTTGGCGAGTTTATTGTTTGACCTCTGATGGTGAACATGATGCTGGGAATACCTGGGAAGGAGTTTTATTTGCTGGGAAAAATAAATTACATAATCTAACGGTAATTATGGACCGCAATAACATCCAAATTGATGGTTATACAGAAGATATTATGCCTTTGGAGTCAGTTAGGCTCAAATATGAAGCTTTTAACTGGCATGTAATTGAGATTGATGGGCATAATATGAGGGAAATTGTTGATGCGATTCATCAAGCCCAATCAATTGCAGAAAAACCGACTTTGATTTTGGCTCATACCATTCCTGGCAAAGGAGTAGACTTTATGGAAGGTGATTACAAATGGCATGGTAACCCCCCTGGCACCCAAGATGTCCCAGGCGATCCCCCCAAAGCTGACCAAGCTAAAATTGCTCTAAAAGAATTAAGAACTTTAAGAGGGCAAATTATTTCAGAACATGAATAACTAGGTAGTGATCGTGTTCCACCTGGAAGATAAAAAGACAGGATGACAGAAAATATGGGAAAATCGATATTTAAGAACTTATTTGCAATTTTAATAGCGCTAATATGCGCTTACTTTGTAAGCATTTGGGTAATGCCCACATATTTCAAGTTAGCTGGAACGTGTTCAATTCCAATTGATAACATTGGTTTACCAGCTGATTATAAGTCCCCATTTAATTGTCTGTTTTATCAAACTCGAATTGAATTAATATTCCAATCAATAGTTGGGGTGGTTCTTTTTCTGATTTTTTATCTGACATTAAGAAAAACCTTAGGTAGGTTCATAATATGATTAGTCAAAACATGCATTTAAATCCGAAAGTTTTTGATGAGGATGTTGAACAAGTTCCCTCTAGGAATGGGTTTGGGGAGGGGTTGGTGATTGCGGGGGAAGAGAATGAGCAGGTGGTGGCTTTGTGTGCAGATTTGACTGAATCAACCAGGATAGAAGCTTTTAAGGAGAAGTTTCCTAACAGATTTGTAGAGATTGGGGTGGCGGAGCAGAATTTGGCGACTGTGGCTTCAGGAATGGCAGCAGCTGGGAAGATTGCATTTATTTCTAGCTACGCCACTTTTTCTCCTGGTAGAAATTGGGAACAGATTAGAACGACAATTTGTTATAACAACCAACCAGTTAAAATTATTGGTTCCCATGCTGGGATCTCTGTGGGTCCAGATGGGGCGACTCATCAAGCTTTAGAAGATATAGCCATTACCAGAGCTTTGCCAAATATGGTAGTAATTGTGCCTGCAGATGCAATTGAGGCTAAAAAAGCGACTATAGCTGCTGCTAAAACAAAACAACCTACTTACATCAGGCTCTCTAGGGATAAAGTGCCAGTAATCTCAACAGAGGAGACTCCTTTTGAGATTGGTAAAGCATCAGTACTGACTGAAGGCCATGACGCTGCCATAATCGCTTGTGGGCAGATGGTTTATAGAGCGTTGAAAGCGGCTCACGAGCTAGAAAAGCACAACATTAGTGTTCGAGTAATAAATTGTCACACTATTAAGCCTTTAGACAAAGAAACAATTCTAAAAGCAGCGGAAGAGTGTGGAGCAATTGTAACGGTGGAAGAACATCAAGTAACAGGGGGTTTGGGTGGAGCAGTTTCTGAATTGGTCGCTCAGCATTACCCGGTTCCAATAAAAATTATTGGAATTGAGGATCACTTTGGTGAATCTGGTGAGCCTGAGGAGTTGCTTTCGAAATTTGGTTTAACTGTGGAGAAGATTAAATCAGCCGTCACCCATGTTTTGAGAATGAAGGAAAAGAACTAATTTTTTAAATAATCCTTTAATATTTTTAGATTCCGGCTGTTAGCTTTGAAGATAAAATCAGAGATATCGCCAATAAATGGAATGAGTCCCAGTAAAAAATCAAAAACAATGTTAAAAAGCATTTGAAACTTTTTATTGTTTGGAATATTTAAATTAACAGCAATCCAGAGTAAATAAAGCGATAGAAAAAAGGCAATTGAGTCCCCAATGCCAGGGATTAGTCCAATCAGCGGATCTAGTCCAAATTTAAAGCCAAAGATTTTAAACTCTTCATCCAGTAGTTTGGTAAGAATCGAGGCTGTTTTTAAATGATTTTGCATTTAGTTAGTATACTAGGTATTGATAAAAATTAGGTAAGATTGACAGATTAAATTCTAACAGATACAATCGATGTCAGTTCTATGCATGAGCATGACTCCTTCACTTCTCCAGTACCAGCGGCCATATTAATCGGTTCAGTGCTGATTTCTTTATCGATACTTCTATCTAGTGGTGTTTTGAAGATCAAAGGGTTGACACCAATGGGATATGGTGGGGGTCAATTGCAAGCAGCAGCTTCTCCTGAAGCTGCACCCACACCTTTGCCTAAAGTGGATGTGGAATTGGGCAAGCTGCCCGCAAAAGGTAGTAACGGTGCCAAAGTAGCGGTGCTTGAGTTTGCTGATATGAGGTGCCCTTTTTGTAAAAGATTCTTTGACCAGACTGAACCGCAATTGCTAGAAAATTATGTGAATAATGGTAAGGTTAAGTTTGCTTTCCGTCATTTTGCCTTCTTAGGGCCAGCATCGATTACCGCGGGTAATGCAGTTGAATGTGCTAATGAGCAAGGTAAGTTTTGGGAGTTCTATGATTATTTGTATAAAAATCAGCCTGATGAGTCAGATGTCTCAATGTATGTGACTGATAAATTAACTCCAATTGCCGCTAGTTTGGGGCTTAATTCTGAACAATTTAAATCTTGTTTGAACTCAACTAAATACAATAAGAACCTAACAGATGACCAATCAGCTGGTCAGCAAGCAGGGGTGACAGGTACTCCAACTTTTATTATTGGCAAGCTGAATGCTGCTGGTGATAAGATTATGGGTGGGCAGGTCTTGGTTGGTGCACAACCTTATAGCGCTTTGCAGGCCATCATCGATCAAGAGCTGCAGTAATTTATGTTCAGTCCGGTCATTTTTTCAAAGCGGTTTTTTTTATTCACAGCAGTGTTTGGTCTGGTTTATTTTTGTCTGAATATTTATGCTCTCAACTACCGGTTGGTTTATCAGACTTTGTGGGGCAATTATCCAACAGTTTATAAACTCAATATTCTATCTGTTTTGCTTGATGGGGCCAGATCTTCTTTAAGTGAGATTAATTTAATTACTTTAATTTTAGTTTCAATTTTAACTGGAGCTAATTTATATATGCTGATTAAAAGAATTGTGTATTTGCATAAAATCAGAAAATTAACAGCTGAAGTTAAACAAGAAAGTGAGGTTCAAAGCCGCTGGGGAATACTCGCTGCAATAGGGTCTTTTTTGGGATTTGTTGGTAGCGGATGTGCTAGTTGTTCGCTGCCTATTTTGGCCTATTTAGGTTTATCAGGTAGTTTGGCGTATTTGCCATTTAAGGGTGCTGAAATTCCTATTGTGGCGCTAGCATTTCTGGCAATTTCTTTTGTCATTTTAATTCGTAGTCATCTGACTGAGTCGGCTTGCCGGGTTTAATGTTACACTTAAAATAATGTTTGATTTGATTTCAATTGGAGACTGTGTGATCGATACTTTTATTCCTCTGCAGGATGCTAAAGTGATAAACAGAGGAGAGGAAAAAGATCTAATTTTAAGGTTTGGAGATAAAGTGCCGGTTGGTCCATCTCAAAGTGTGGTGGCTGGAAATAGCGCCAATAATGCGGTGGGAGGGGCGCGCTTGAAGCTAAAAACTGGGATTTATACTAATGTGGGAGAAGATGTTTATGCTCATACCATTGTTGAGGCATTAAAAAAAGAAGGGGTTGATGTTAGATATGTGGTGAAAAATAGGGGGATGACATCCAATGTGCATATTGTTTTGAGTTTTAAAGGCGAGCGGACTATTTTGGTTTATCATCAGCCTTGGAAGTTTGATTTACCTGATTTGGAACCGGCCAGGTGGATCTATTTAACCTCGCTATCGCCAAGTTTTGTTGACTCGAATTTATATGAACAGTTAATTAACTATTTAGAGAGAACTGGAGCTAAGTTGCATTTTAATCCAGGGACTTTTCAGATTAAGCATGGGGTTAAGAAATTTCCTAGATTGCTCTCTTTAGTTGAGGTTTTGATAGTAAATTTGGAGGAGGCTAAGATCATTTTAGGACATGAAGAGAGAAAAAGTGTTCAGGTAAAAAACTTACTCAAAGGTTTGCTAGATTTAGGACCAAAAACTGTCATCATCACAGATGGTAGGGAAGGTTCATATGGGAGTAATGGAGAGATGTTTTATAAACTACCACTATTTCCTGGAGAATTAATTGAATCCACTGGGGCTGGAGATGCCTATGCTACTGGGGTTTTGGCTGGGTTTTTCTATGGTGAAGACTTAACTGAGGCGATGAGATGGGGTGGTGCCAATAGCGCTGCAGTTGTGGAGAAAGTTGGTCCACAAGCCGGCTTGTTGAGCTTACACCAAATGAAAGAGGTTTTGAAAATAAATAAAGATATTATTGCTAAAGAGTTTTAGAGATGTATACTAAAAGTAATGGACGATAGTAAAAAACTGACTATAGATGAGGTCAGAGAGAAAAACCGGATAAGGTTAATGGCGATTGATGGGGTTCAAGATTTGGGGATAGATAAGCGGGATGGGACAGATTGTATAGTCATATTTGTTTCGATGGGAGCAGAATATCTCAAAGAAAAGTTACCTCAAGAGATCGAAGGTTATCCAGTGGTCATTCAGATGATGGATGAGATAAAAATTACTGAGACTTAAGCTATATGAGTGGAAAAGATTGGTTAAAAAAAGCTAAGGCAGAAAAGTTCGCGATCGGAGCGTTTAATGTTGGCAATCTAGAGACTTTTAAAGCGATCGCTCAAGCTGCTGCTAATAAGAAATCTCCGGTTATTATTGAAAGCTCTCCTGGGGAGACAGAGTTTATGGGTGGAGCAAATGTGGTGGATTTGGCACGAAATTATTCTGAGGAGTTTGGAGTGCCTATCTTAGTTAATTTGGATCACTCATTGGAGCTGGAAGAGTGCTTAAAAGCGATTGAGTTGGGGTATGATTTGATTCATTTTGATGGATCAAAACTGCCATACGAGGAAAATGTGAGGATTGCTAAACAGGTTGTAGAAGCAGCGCATGGCAAAGGGTTAACTGCTGAGGGTGAATTGGATCATATTGGTGGGTCTTCTGAGATTCATCAGGGTAGTGCGGGAGAAGAAGCAGCTAAAATTCCAATGACCTTGCCTGAAAATGCCAAGAAGTTTGTTGAAGAGACGGGGATTGATATCTTTGCAGCCTTTATTGGTAATGTGCATGGTCTTTATTTAGGGTCAAAAAAACAGTTAGATATCGAGAGGTTAAAGCAGATTGATCAGGCTACAGATGGAATGTTTTTAAGTTTACATGGTTCATCGGGGATTCCTGAGGATCAGGTGAGAGAGGCGATCCAAAATGGGATTGTTAAAGTGAATTTAAATACAGAGATGAGACAAGCATTTAGAGACTCATTTGAACAGATGCTCAAGGATAATCCAGAAGAGTACGCTATGTACAAAGCAGAAGGTTCAGTCATTGATGCGATTCAGAAATTAGTTGAACACAAAATTGATCTCTTTGGCTCTGCAAACAAAATTTGAATTTTTAAGCCTACGGATATTATTGAACACGTAATTTACTCACATAAATAATTTACCCGTTGACATATATTGCTAATAGTAATATACTACGGGATATGAAAATTAAAAATACTAAATTGCTGGCAATTGGTGGTGCGGTGGTAGTTTGTGGAATTAGTGTTTTAGTTGGTAAAACTGTTTTAGCTAGTACTTCTAGTTTTAGCGCTTCGGGTTTTTCTCAATATTGTGCCTCTCATTCCTCAACTTGCCAGAAAAATGAGCATCCAAGTGATCATTCTGGGACAGTTTCTTGTCCTTCAGGCAATCAAGTGATCTCCAAGATCTATGTTCATGCTGGTGATGGGCAAACAGTTTATGAACTACCTGATTCAAGGTTTGGTTTTTCTTATAATTCCAATCATAACTCAGTCACCGTGACTACCAATCCCGGATCCCATGATTTAAGTTGGATTGCAGTTGAATGTGGAGCTGCCTCAACTCCTTCTCCTTCTGCTACACCTAGGTATACTCACTCACCTAGCCCGACTCCAACACCTGATCCAACCTGCACTCCTGAGCCAAGTTCTGAGGTTACTCCAACTCCAGATCCAACTGAGACACCTGAGCCAACAGAAACTCCTGAACCCACTGATACTCCAGAACCGACTGTGGCGCCAGATCCAACTGAATCACCTGCTAGTGAAGTGGAAAATCAACCTCAAGGTGGGGAAGTTTTGGCAGCTGAAGCAGAGCCAACTGTGTTGGCCGAGACCGGTTCGTCTACAGATACAGCTATGCAGGCGATACTGATATTGGGTATAATTTCTTTAGTATCCTCATCAGCTCTTTATGCCAAAGCGATCCGTCACTAAAAAACCACTATCCCGTTCAGCGAGACTCAAATCCCACTTTTTTCAACCTAAATTGAGCTTTTTTTTACTTCTACTGGGGGTTTTGTGTATCACAGTTTTTTCTATTTGGAGGGTACGCCAAGCGGAGATTTTATCCTTTAATCAATCTAGCTATCAATCTGCACCTGTGGTTAAAACTCAAATGCGTGAGTTACCAACCCAAGTCCAGATTTTAAGTCAGGGGATTGATCTGCCTATTGTTGAATCGTTAGTGGTGAACAATCAGTGGCAAATTAATCCGAGTGGAGCCTCTCATTTGGTGGGCTCAGCCAATCCTGGAGAAGGTGGTAATATAGTTATTTATGGTCATAACTTAGAGCGGATTTTTGGTAAAATCCGCTCTTTGAAAGTTGGGGAGACCATTGTTTTGAGTACAAAAAGTGGTCATCAATTTAGATATGTAGTTAAAGAGACTTCAGAGGTTACCCCAAAGCAGGTGGAGATAATCGCGCCAACCTCATTTGAAGTGTTAACGCTTTATACTTGCACCGGACTATTTGATTCAAAAAGATTTGTGGTTAAAGCTCTTCCTGCATAAGTTTCTTACCAGATTCTTTAGTAATTCTAACTAAACTTGACTAGTTTTGGGATAGAGTAAAATAGGCTAGGAGGTGAGCTGGATGTCACTTTTGGCAGATGCCAATCAAAAATTAAAGGGGAAAACTCAGCAGATTCAAGGTGTTTATTATCAGCAGACAGGCCGGGTTCTCAAAGGGGCAGCTTTGAAGCTAAAAGGGAAAATTAATGAGGCTGTAGCTGATGCCAAGCTCAAAACTAAAGTTTAAGAGTTAGTTTTGGCTAGATGGGAAAGTGAATATTCAAAGGTGGCGCTCACTTTTTTGTGTGGATTGAAGATGCCTTTGGGGTCAAAGATCTGTTTGACTTGTTTAAATAGTTGGTACATTTGTTGGCCATACATCTGTTCAAGAAATGGTCCTCTGATTAGGCCATCGTTGTGTTCAGCAGCCATCGAACCTTTGAATTCAAAGACTAAATTGTAAACTTCCTTAGTAATTTCTGGGATTAATTTCCGGATATTTTCGTCTGTTAAATCAACCAGCGGGATGATATGAAAATTACCATCGCCAATATGGCCGGCAATTGTATAAAGCATGTTGTGACCTGCCGTTGAATCCTTGTATCGATCTAAAATAGCTTTTAGTTTGGGCATAAATTCGGGAAGAGTTGATGGTTTAACGATAATATCATCAAAAATTGGTGCAGTGCGCATGTGTTCAGCGTGATGGCGGAGTAAATTAAAGCTGTTATGGCGGATGATCCAAAACTTTTCAGCGGCTTTGACATCTGGAACTATGGTGACAGCAGCTGGAAATGACTTGATGCTAGCGGCAGCTTTGGTAGCTTTTTGATTAGATTCAGCTGGGTCAGACCCTGTAAAGTTTGCGAGCAAGGTAAGCTTGGGGAGAGTCTTTTTACTTACCATCTCTTGTTCAGGAATAAATGAGGATTTTGCTTGTTCAATTGTGTTGTGCTTAAAATCTTTAATGATTTCATCTGAATATTTAACAGCATATTCAATCGTCTGATCGTCATAACATTCAAAGCTATCGGGGGCTGATTCTAAAATTAGATTCACTATCTTATCTAATTCATCCAGGCTATTTAGGGTGATAACCAGTAGGCAAGGATTTTGTTTGGGTGGAAGAAGTGAGAATTCGATTTCAGTCACTATCCCTAAAGTGCCTTGGGAACCAACCAGTAGTTTGTTTAAATCAAAAGTCAGGCCATTCCAAACATTCCAGAGATAGTAGCCGGTTGAGTTTTTAGAGACCTGAGGTTTACTGGAGGTGATGAGAACCTGGTTTTGAGAGATTAAGTCAAAGATCTGTTTATAGACTTGACCTTCAAGATTAGGTTGAACAATTTTATTGTTCAAAATATCTTTCTGGAGTGGAGTAACTTCGTATTCATTACCATCTGATAAGACAATTTTTAGGCGTTTAACATATCTTTCAGTTTGGCCAAACTTTAAGGTCAGTTCCCCAGCTGAATTGTTTCCGACCATACCACCAACCGTGTTGATCTCTTTGGAGGCAGTATAACTAGGTAAAATTAGATTTTTTTGGAGAGTTTCTTTTTCAAAATCCCGGTAGAAAACTCCGGGCTCTGTAATGGCTGAGTCTTCGCTAACTGAGATAATTTTATTAAAATATTTAGTCATGTCAACGATAACTGAATCGTTAATGGCGCCTCCTGACATGCAGGTGCCAGCTGCGCGGGGGGTAAGTGAGACTGTATCGGAGTGATCTGAGGCGTATTTGACTAAAGCCTTAATGTCTTCAACATCTTTTGGATAAACAATTACCTGAGGTTTAATCTCAAAGACTGAGGCATCTTTAGAATAAGTCTGCAAAGCTTCTGCATCATCCACAACTTCACCTTTAATTATTTGTTGCAGATCATTCTTGAGCATTATGGATATGGTAACACAAAATTGAATTGGTTTTGGTCGGTATTGACAGCTAAGTATTCCAAATGCTATAAGTTCTTAACGAATTATGAATAAAGCTGAAAATCTAATTCAGATTGGAGTACATAGGGGATACTTAGTTCCTACCCCAATGATGGAAGTTCCCTCAAAGGATGCAGAGCTATATTGGTGGACCAGATTTGCTTCTAAGTCTGGGTTAGAAGTTAAAGTGGGGGTTGATCTTAATCCCGATAAATTGGAAGTTGTGATTGATGCAATGGAAAGAAGGAAAAAATGGAATGGGCGAATTGTTGGTGTGGGTTGGTGGAAGGATCAAGAAGAAAGTCCTGAAAGTGATTCTGAAATGTTTTTTGTTCCGCTTGTTTCTCAAGAAAGGGCAATTCCCTGTTTTTCTCTTCCAATGGTAGATAGAGCTCAGCTAGGCAAAAATGTGAGATTTTATCTCCCAGAGACTCCTTGGATATTTGATTCAGGAACATCTTCGGAGGTATTGGATATTTTATACCAATCAGTTATCAGGCAAGGAGTTTTGGAACGGGATTTTCGTTCCTGGCAGCTACTTTTAAAACAGGTTGGTGACAAACTTCCAACTGCAGTGGCATTAGCAATAGATCAGGGGTTAAATCATTTAAACAAAGGATCCAACTCTCTTAACGCTAAGTTGGGTTATAGAATAGTGCACCCAAGCTCTTCTTTATAAATGCTTGCTCAGAGAGATCCTAGTTGTTACACTTGATTAATGCAGGATAATCTACCGAAGAACTTAGATGAAGTGTCCACTCTTCCGCCGAGTGAGAATGTCGGGCAAAAAATTATTATGTTTGGGACTCCCCCGTGTCCAGATTGCGCGAGGGTAAAAAAGTTTTTGGCTGAAAATGCGATTGAGTACGAATATCATGATTTGGCAACAGACAAAGAGGGGCTTTCCTGGATTAGTACCTTTGTTGATCATGTGCCTGTTTTGATCATGTTGGACAAAACTATTATGTATTCTCCCTCAAATGAAGAACTTCTAGAAAAGATTCAGGGTTCTAGTGTGAACAAAAAAGTTACTCCAATTGAACCAGAGAAATTTGACATTATTATCATTGGCGGTGGTCCAGCTGGAATTACTGCAGCTATTTATGCTGTCCGTAAATCTTTAAAGGTTTTACTTATTGCCAAAGAAGTTGGTGGGCAGGCAGCTAGGTCTGGTGATGTTGAGAACTATCCGGGATTTACTATGATTACGGGAGTTGATTTGGCCTCAAAATTTAGAGAAGAGGTCAACCGCTTTCAGGGAGAGGGACTTTGGATTAAAGAAGGCGTAGTGGCTAAATTGATTTCAGGTGAGGAGAATAATTTTACTGTCGAGACAGATACTAGTAAATATCAAGGTAAAACTGTCATTGTAGCTACTGGTAGAGAACCCAAGATGCTGAATATTCCGGGAGAGAAGGAGTTTTTTGGAAAAGGGGTGGCGACTTGTGCGACTTGTGATGCGCCACTTTATAAAGGTAAAGAGGTGGCAGTTATTGGTGGGGGTAATTCAGCGCTTGATGCCGCATTTTCACTTTTAAAGATCGCTAAATCAGTGACTGTTGTTAATATCTCTGAATCTTTGGTTGGTGATGAGGTGTTGAAGAATAATGTTACTCAATCGAGTAAGGTAACTGTGTTGAATGACTCAACTGCAGTGGAAATTCAAGGGGACAGCTTTGTGACTGGGGTTAAGGTGCAAAATACCAAGACCCATGAAGAAAAAGTAATTCCAGTTGATGGAGTATTTATTGAGATTGGGTGGACTCCAGCGGTTGATTTGGTACCGCAATTGGCCAAAGACAAGCATAATCAGATTGTGGTTGATGAATATGGAAAGAGTTCGGTGGCTGGAATTTGGGCAGCTGGAGATGTGAATAATCTTTGGGGTGAACAGATTGTGATTGCTGCAGGCGAGGGAGCTAAGGTGGCTCTTTCTGTAGCTGAGCATGTTTCTAGGATTCCTCACCAGGCAACCTCTAATATTCATGAAGGGTAAAGATGAAATATACAGATAGGGTTAAGAGGACAATTGCTAAAACAATTTCTTATAGGGGTCTGATTATTATTTCGGATGGAATTATCGTGTACACAATTACCCACCGATATGATTTAGCGATTGGGGTTATTTTCTTTTCAAATGTTGCTAGCACGCTGCTATTTTACATTCATGAGAGATTTTGGAACAAGGTTAGTTGGGGAAAGAGTAAATAATGTCTAAAAAAACGGTTGTTTTGATTGGAATGACAGTTGGGTCGGTAGTAGGTGGGTATGTTCCATCTATTTGGGGAGCGGGAATTTTTTCTTTTGCTAGTTTATTTGGGAGTGGGATAGGGGGAGCTTTGGGAATTTTTATTGCTTATAAATTATTCAGCTGATAGAATTAAATAAGTATGGTTGATGTATTGCGCCATCATGAAGTTGAAGTAGAAGAGCAATCAGTGGTGTTTACAACTAGGGCAGACTGGGAGCAAGAGGCTCAGCGGGTGGCGGCATCGATTGAGACCCAAAGAAAGTTGGAGGAGATACTGATAGCGAGCGGGCAATTACCAGAGGTCAGAAGGATTCATCGGGGAAATATGGTGATTGAGCAGCCATATAAGACGGGTGTGTTATATGATTTGGAGCGCCAATTACATTATGTTAGGTACAGATTGAGAATTTTTAGTGAATAAAGACCCGGGTTCCCGGATTGCTATCAGAAGACTTAACTGCATTTTGACCATCAGCTAGTTTAGGTCCAGCCCATTCAAATATTTTCTGCGCATCTGCCAATGGTTCATTAACACAACCATGGCTCATGGGATGTCCAAAGTTGTTGTGCCAGTAAGCGCCATGGAGAGCGTATCCTTGATAAAAAAACATATTATTAGGAACGTTGGGTAAATTATAGTAAGTTCCTAAAGCTGGTGAACCACCTTTCATGGTTTGATAGCGGGTTTTGTACCAGATAAAGAAGGTGCCTGTTGGGGTGGGAGCCCAACGGCCAGAAGAGATCAAAAATTCCATAACTTTTTTATTACCTTCCCAGGCCCGTAGTGTTTGACTCCCTAGATCAACTTCAATCCATTTCTCGTCTCCGGAGGGAGTGGTAGTTGTGCCTAATACCTCTGAACTAGGATCTGGTGGTGGGAAAGCTTCAGCTAGTGAGGTTTTGGGATAGTCAACTTCTTCACCGTTGAAAAAAGCCAGGCTGGCACTTTCATCAAATGAACCATTTCCCAAGTTGCTGGCATCACAACAACTGGTGGTATTGTCACCAGAGAGGTGTAGGGCATAAGCGATCTCTCTTCGAATGGGTAAATACAGTATGCAAATGGCGACAAGAGTCACGACAAGTACTGCGGGCAGAAATTTAAACATTAATGTTATTGTCTAGGCTTAGGATACCCTTTGTCAAGGACTTGTTTGGAGTTGTTATACTATATTTTGGCGATGAAGTTTAAAATTTTTTCCACAGTGTTGTGTTTACTGGTTTTGATTTTGGGGGGGTTGTCTATTTTGCCGGTTTCCAACCGGTCTAAGCTAGCTTCACCAATACTGAATTTAAGTAAGTTAAAGATGGCAGATAATATATGGACACCCAATCTAAATCCTTTTGCAATTCCTGAAGTGAAGGCAGCGCCTTCAATTACCGGGCGGGCGGCTTTTTTTGTGGATACCAATACGGGTCAAGTGTTATTTGAGAAAAACGCTAAAGAAAGAATGCCAATTGCTTCTCTGACTAAAATCATGACTGTGATTGTGGCTTTAGAGAATTTGTTGCCAAATGAAAGTGCCTATAAAGAGAAGGTGTTTACTATTTCTCCTCAAGCTGCAGGAGTAGAACCAGATAAGATGCAGTTAATTGCTGGTGAAAAACTAAATCTAGATGAGTTGTTGGATGGGATATTTCTGGTTTCTGCTAATGATGCTGCAGAGCAGTTGGCAGAGAATACAACAGGTAGAAGAGAGGAGTTTATCAATTTAATGAATTCCAAGGCTCTTCAATTGGGTATGAATGATACTCTATTTATTAATCCAACAGGGTTGGAGGAAGATTCAGTAAATCAGTATTCAAGCGCTTATGATGTGGCACTAATGAGTAGATATGCAGTTAAAAAATATCCTCATTTATTGGAGATCTCATCAGAGCCACATATTTATTTACCAGAGACTATTACTCATCAAGAGTATGATTTGTACTCAGGGATTAATTTGCTGACAACTTATCCTGGGGTGGTTGGGTTTAAAACTGGGTACACTCCAGAGGCTGGGTTAACTTTGGTAACAATAGCCAGAAGAGGGAATCATGAGGTTTTAGGAGTACTTTTAGGGTGCGAGAATAGAAGAGATGATGCCAAATTAATGCTTGATTATTCATTTGCCCAGTTAGGGGTAAATTAGGTGATTTTATTTCCGCTAATATTGGTTTTATTTTTTACAGTTGTTGTTCCACTTGTTTTGGTCAGTTTCTATTTTTTCTCATTTTATATTGAGCTACAAGGGGCGCCTTTTGTGCCTACAACTCAGAGAACTTTAAGGGAGGTTTTGGGGGCAGCTGATTTAAAAAAAGGACAACTTTTTTTTGAGTTAGGGAGTGGAGATGGGAGGGTGGTTAGAACTGCAGTTAGGTTGTATAAGGTGAGGGGAGTTGGGGTAGAGATGCATCCAATGTTAGTTTGGTTTGCTAGACTCCGGGCCAGGATGCAAAAGCTAGAAAAGATTGAGTTTAGAAGACAGAACTTTTTTAAAACTGATTTAAGAGGGGCAGATGTAATATTTTTATTTTTACTGCCAGGGGCAATTAAAAAATTAAAGTTAAAGATAGCAGATGAATGCAAAAAGGGCACATTGATAATTTCTCATGGTTTTACAATCCCGGGCTGGGAAAAAAGGTTGTTTAAAAAACAAGAGAGGTTTAGGTTTACAACTTACTTCTACAGGTTGAAATAAAGCTTGATTTTTGAGATGCTAAAAAAATGTTAGGGTTATCTAAAAAAAGGTTTTTTATTACACTAGGGGTGGGGATTTTAATCTGGTTGGTAACGGTGGTGATACAGGTGTTGTTAAGCGTTAATGTGCAGCTTAGTCTTTTTTCTGGATCTTCTTGTCAAGTAACGGGTTTTCCTCTTGCCTCATGTGTTTATCCCAGTGCTTCTCTACCATTTTGGGTACTTCATTTAATAAATATCTTTTTTTGGTTTTTTGTGGTGAACTTAATGGTGTGGTTTTTTAATAAAGGTCGCAAATAAGATCACTGCTAAAATTTCTGCTAGAACGATTGGAAATACTAGAATATCCGCTAATTTTTGGTAATCTGTTTTTACAGATTTAATTAGGTCCTTATTTATTGCGCTAGCTCCAAGTACTCGTGGATGATTGGGGATATCGAGGGAGATGGGGGTGGCAGATGGAGTGGCAATTATGGGTAAAATTGCTAATTTGGGGGAAGGAGTTGGGGTAGGGGTGGGGGTTGGTTTTGCCGTTGGTGAGGGTGTTGTTGTTGGCTGAGGCGTTGGTCCGCTGGCTAGCGGAGTTGGATTGGGAGCAGTCGTTGCGGAGGCGAGTAATGTTGGGGTAGGGGTTGGAATGGGAGTTGAGGTAGCTTCTGGTATGGTGGTTGGTTCAGGAGATGGAGTTGGGTCTGGTGTAGATTCTACTGTAATTTGAGTTGGTGTGGCGATGGTTATTGAAATAGTTTGAGGGATCTCTTGATTGTTGGCTTTGTCAGTTGAAAAGAATTGAACAATATTTGTACCTGGGTTGGTTAAGATGATTGGATCAGAGTAGGTTTGAATGGTTTGGCCTCCATCTAAACTATATTCAGTTTTAAGAACGCCTGATTTGGTATCAGTTGGGTTTAATGTAATGCTGACTGGTGCGTTATAAGTGCCGTCTTCTTTTTTATCTCCATCGATTTGGTAGTTTGTTCCTGGCGGATTGGTATCTAAAACATCTGGTCCTGAGACAGTGGTTGTAGGTGAAGCTGGTTGGTCATTGACAGTAACCGTCGTGGTTAAAGTTGCTGGGTTGGTGGTTACTTTGGTATTGGTAGTAGGAATGTTGTTGTAAGTGGCGACTTTGATGATTTGATTGGTGTCGTAACTGCGTACAGTGATATTGGTTTTTGGTTTGGGAGAGGTGACTTTGGTGGTAACTTTCTTGGCGCTTTTTTTAACAAAGGCGTGCTTGGTATTATCTAGTGAGTCAAAATAGGTGTTGGGGATGTTGGTTTCAATTTTGCCATCTGAATTAATACCAGTGTGATTGTTATTTTCATCATATAGATCTAAATTAGCATCTTGATCAACCGAGAGTTGTTCGCCTACCAAATCTGACTTTTGACTGGCTTTTGCTGGAAAGCTGTCTGAGTCCGTTAAAATTGAGCCCACGATTTGCATGGCATCACCAGCTTTGTTGGGTAGGTCACTGTGATCTTGTTCGACATAATAAATTTTGGCATCTGCAGATAGATCTTGGCTTTCGTTTTTGAGCGAAGCGCTGTACATTGGAACTGTGCCATCACCATTTACAAAAGTTTCATCTTTAGTGGGGATTAGTTTAATTGGCCAGTTGATCAGGTATTTTTCTTTAATTTGACCGAGGGTTGGTTGGCCTGAGCCAACAATTTCATAAAGCCTAACTCCATTGGCTTCTTTTAGTAAGGGATCGAGGTGGTCATGAAACTGTTCAGCTAAGTTAAAGATGATCATATTTAGGCCAAAATTACTGAGTAGAGTTTTTAAGTGATTGAAGTCTAGCGGACCAACTTCGCCGTTTTTATCTATATCCCGTTCATCGAAGAAAGGATATGGGAATTGGGGATCAGAGTTATTATAGAAATCGTAATAATGCTTTGATGGAACTAATTCAAAGGCGGCTAAAAAGCTTGATAGCAATTCTCTGACTTCAGTAGATGGGATAACAGGGATAGATATAAAATAGAATGAATATTTCAATGTATCTCCATATACTAGATTCTTCAGTGCAGTGGGTGCTCCCAGATGAGGTGTGCCTAGTTCGATTAATTTATTAACTTTGGGGGCCTTACTGGGATCAGAGATGTAGTTTCTGGCAACCAATCCTCCCATTGAATGGGCAACTAGATTAACTTTAGTTTGACCAGTGGATTCTGTGGCATGAGTAATTAAATTATCCAGTTCTGACTCTGTGGTTTTAATGTCTTTCCGCCAATCATAAGCATAGATAAAATAATTGACCCCTTTTTGGTAACCCAGATCACTAAAAAAGCTGTCTATATCGCTGTACCCAAATGGGGTTAACTTCCCACTAACTATTACCCCTGGAGCTTCAGGAGTTTGACCATCATTTTTCATCCTTAAAACATCAAAATAATCATCTCCTCCTAGTTTGATAGCTTCATCTTGATTGATCCAAATCTTTTCTCCAGATGGGTAAGCGTGAGAGTAAGTGCCTCCATGCCCATTATCATTGCTCCAAAAGATATCTTGATCAGCTTGTAGTTCAGAACCGCCAATTCCTGGAATAAAGATGACTGGAGGTTTGGGTCTTTCCAGAAGAGTGACTTTGATATTATCAAATTTGGCTACAATTTTGCCAAAATCTCCTGTCCAGTAGTCTATAGCCAGCTTGCCAGATGAGAGTGGGTTTGAGTCATGAATGTCAAAGACTTTGGTTGAATCTAGCCACATTTGAAGGTGATTACCCACCGCTTCAACTTTGACATGGTAAACTTGAATTTTGTTCAAGGAGAAGTCTTGAGTACTAAAAAGCATGGTTTGCACAGAATCTTGGGCTTTAACTAAGTTGATTCCTGGAGTGCCATACTCACCATTTCCAAATCTGAAATTCAGAGCATAGGTGTTAAAGCCATCTTTTCTACGGAATTGAACTCCTTGGTCAACTCCTGCAAAGTTGGATGTATCAAATTCAAGGCGGAAATCAGCCCAGTCTCCGCCTCCGGTAATGCGACCAGGAGAGTTGCTATTAAAATCCCAAGCTTCTAACATCCCGCTTGGGCCGATCTCCCATTGACCAATTTCTGGGGTCCACTGACTGAGGTTGTCAAAACTTTCGGTAAAAACAACAGAACCTTCTTGGTAATCAGCTGCTTGCACAGAAATAACGTTCAAAAAAAGAATGGGCAGTATCAAAATGATACTAAGGAGAATTTTCAATTTTAATTGCTCGTTTCGGTTTAATTTTGGGAAATAATATCAAAAAGATATCTACTTGTACATAGTTTGATATATATGTATAATTTTGTCTATGGAAATTTGGAATAGAGCGAGAGAATTTTTAGGTGGGATTCCAGAAGAGAATGCTGCGTTGGATAGGTTGGCGCTACTTGATAGAAAAACTACCCTATCTAGAAGAGATAAGGTTGAATTACCAACCTTAAAGCAGCGTCAGCGAAGATTACTGCTAAAAAGAATGGGATTTACAGGTGGACTGATTGCTACTGGAGGTTTGGGAGCGTTGGCTTATGCATGTTCAAGACCTCGAGCAGAGACTTCTTTACCGCTTGATATACCAACAATAATGCCTTTGCCGACAGTGATATCTCCAAGTCAAAACTTCTCTTCAGAAACGGAAAGATTATACGAGTTGGGCGAAAAAACATATATGCATTATGCAGATGGTTTTGAACAGATCGCTAAATTTGATGAGGAATCGGCTACAAATCTAGCTTTTATGAAAGAGAGAAGAAGAAGAGGTATTCTCCTACCGAAGGGAAATAGTTTGGTCCCAATCATGGATGCAGGTTTTGACCCTGAGCTTAATTTTTCTACAGCTATTTTAGCTCCAGAGTATTCTGGATTTTTGGCTGGGCAGGAGGATGCTTTTGCGAGCAATTTAACAGATGGTAGGACTGTTGTAGTTATGTTAAGGGATACCCCAGTTTCAACTATTTGGGCTGGTTTGGTTTTAGATCATGAGGTTTTTCATGTTAAACAGGCTTTCCAAGAGAGAGGTAGGCCTGTGGAATTACCTATTCCAAGTGCCAAGGAGAAGAGAGCTAGAGCAGAGCTTGATGCTTATACTCATGAGTTGAGAATGATAAACAAGTTGACTAGTGGTGAGTTTGATATAGCGATAGCTAAAATGGCAGGTCAGATTAGGGAGAGTATGCCACTTGATGTAGATGGTAATTTACTGGCTGGGACAGAAAAATTTTTTGGGCCAGCTTTAGGCGAATTAGAGATGAAGAATAGGAAAGTTGTTTATGTTGTCGCGCTGAACTTTAAAATAGCAGAACTAAGAATTTCGGATACTGATCAAATTAAAAGAAAAAAGCTTGATTTTATAATTGCAGCCTTAATTGGATAATTTTAATCTTGTCTATTTTGAACTGGAGTGGTATAGTCCTGCCAATGGATCAGAAAGCTTTTACTATCATATTTGTGGTGATTACTTTGGTGGCTGTTGGGGTTTTGGCGTTTAGCAGAATCACCGGTGAATCTCCGCAGGTTGCTGCTTCTCCCTCACCTTCAGTAGATACTTCACTTTTCGGTAATCAAAATCAAGCTCAGCAACAGGGTCAGGTTCCAGTCCAGCAACAAAATCCAGCACCTGCAGGGCAGAAAAAACAATATAGTAAATTTCCAGGAGTATTAGCTGCAGCTCAATTAGAGAACAAAAAAGCAGTCATTCAAACTCCCAAGGGAGTTATTGAGTTTGAAATTTACCCAGATGCGCCTAAAGCAGCTTCTAATTTTATCTTTTTGGCTAGTGACCATTTTTACGATGGGTTGACTTTTCACCGTGTTGAGCCTGGGTTTGTAATTCAAGGTGGAGATCCTTTGGGAAATGGGACTGGTAACCCTGGGTATAAATTTGAGGATGAAGCGGTAACTGGCAGCTATGATAAAGGAGTTGTGGCTATGGCGAATGCCGGACCGAACACAAATGGTTCTCAATTTTTCATTATGATAGATGATCACCCAGAGTTGCCGAAAAAATATACAATCTTTGGAAAGGTGATAAAAGGACGGGAGGTTGTAGATAAGATTGCAGTGGGAGATGTGATGCAAAGTGTATCTATTCAGCCTTTAAAATAAGATGGGGGAATTTAAATTTGATCAATCGCTATTGCCCAGGGAATTTAGGTTAACAGATCAAGAAAGAAAGCAAAAAGGGATTGGTTTGATGGTACCGGTTAAAATAACACCCGGAAATCTGCAGCCTGAGGATGTTATTTCTAATATCGTGGTGGTCATGGCACCTTACCCGAGGGCTTTTGTAGCCTCTGATCTAAGGGCTTTTATGGAACAGACATTTAACTTTGAGGGTTACAATGTGTCTAGGCTGATTGATGGGATAAGACAGGGTTTTTTTGTGGGGAGGGCTAGAGTTGATATCCCAGCGGTTATGCAGGTTAACCAAACGCTTAGATTTAATGTGGGGGATCCAGACCGGGCTAAACGGTTAGGATGTTTAGGAGCTAGTTGCGATGAGATTACCCAGATCCAAAAAGAGAGAGTGGATTTTAGAGTCTACCATGATCCAGATCTAGCTGAACAAATGGCTTTGCTGGAGTTAGCAAAAGCTGCTGGCCAAATTAGACTGGAGGATGTTAGGGATTCGGCAGTTTTGGGTGATTTAGATTGTATTATACCGGGGAAGTTTTTATCCTGGAATGGTTGGGCAGTTGAAGAGGTGAGAAAAGAAAGAGAAAAATTAATGATTAAGGGAGCTAATGGTCGTTTACCTGAAGTAAAATGTTATGTGCCCTGAAGCTTTAAGCTTGGCCCATTTTTTGAAGCAGATTGTGACAGGCTAGTTGTTTGGCGTCTCTTTTGCTGCTGGCCTGGACTGGATCTGAGACAATAGTTTCTCCTTTGATGTCAATTTGCACTTGAGCAGTGAAAACTGGTTTATAGGCAGACCCGCTTTCAGTTATTTCAAACCGGGGTGGTGAGTTGTTTTCTTTGTGACCTAGCGCCTCGATTTGAAAGATATAGCGATTGTGCTTAGGTGCCCTAACTAATTTTCTTTGGTCAAGTAGTTGCTGAATCTCTTGAGGTGGGATTGGATGACCAGTTATTTTAGCTAAAATTTCTAAGCACCCTGCATGAGTGGTTAATTTTTCTTGATCGGATGAGTAGGGAGCTGAAATATAATCTTGATCTGGTGTGGCGAGCATTGTTTGAGTGATATATTGTCCCTGCCTATTGGAGGAGGAGAATTTTAGGTGTTCCCATCTTTGGGTTTGAGTGGCCCGGTCAAGGATAACTCTGGCTGCTGGAAGGAAGGTTTTGATCCAACCAAGTAAAGCTGGAGTAATTTCTGCCCATTCAGGAAGATGCCGGCCCTCGATTAAAATAAAATAGGCTTCTTGATCGGTAACGCTACTTTCCTGGATTCGCCTGAGAAGTTCGGTTTTTATGGGATTAGTGAGGTTCTCTTTTTGAGTCTGATTTCTGACTAGTTCTATGAATGCGGCTGAGTTAAGAGAGGAGAGAGCGCTTTTGTCTAATGAATCAAGAGCTTCACTGGCAGCGGCGATACTTTCAGCTTTTTTTAAAATCCTTTTCGTTTCTATAACTGCTCCTCTTTCTTTTCCAGTGGCCCGGCTAGCCATGACTTTTAAATCTTCCTCGGTATAAGGGGAGCTCTCTCCACTTAAACAGGCTTTAATGATTCTGAGATTAATCAGATCGGGAAATTTAGATAATGGGTGGTTGATCTGGGCAATCTGATCAACAGACAGACCGTAGTGGCCAATTGTTCTGGTTTGATAACTGCCTCTGTTGCCAGTTGCCCTCAGTTTTTCTTGAAAGGTTTTTAAGGCTTCAATATCCCCTTCTGCCAGTGCTTTCTCGATTGTTTCTTGCCATTCTTCTCTTTCAGGGAACTCACTCAGTTTGAAATGATTTCTCCAGATCGCTGGTTGATCATGATCCTTTAAAATTCTGGTGGCAGCTAGATTCGTGAGCAGACCAAGTTCTTGGTTGACTATAAAAGTAGCGCGGGCTTGTTCGGGCGCAAGTTGACGGAGATCGCCTTCTTCGCTTCCGTACCAACCTAATTCTGGGTCAAAGAAAGCTAGGGCTCCTTTAGCCTGTCTTTGTTCGAGAAGTCTTTGTGCTAGCTGAGTCAGTTTTTGTATTTCGGTCCGGTGACCCTCTCTTCTAATATCGCCAAAATAGACTTCACTGTGAGTATACAAAACTGGATTTTTGCTATAAGTTAATTCAGCTGAAGGGTGGCCCATTTCCAAAGTGGGAGAAAGTGGGATGTGGAATGTAACAGTTGGCCGGGGAAAAGGGGAGTAATCCAGTTGAACTAAACTGAGTCTCAACTCAGATAATTTTCCAGGTAAAAGTGGGGCATACCTGTCGCCATCTTTATAAAAAAGAGTAAACATCCTTCTTCGCGCTTCAATGTCAACTAATGAGCCTGGTTTGACTAGGTAATCAACGTCTGAGACGCTGGCGTTTAGAAGGTATCCATCCGGGAGTATTTTTACCTCGAAGGATTGGCTATAGGCTCTGGGACGAACCCAGGAATCTGCAAAAACTAAACCAAACGCTGGTTTTCTACTGATGGTTAGTTCATCGGTTATTTTTAAGCTGTCAGATTCCCCGATCACTTCTGGTGGAAACCCAGGATGAATGTCGATATGTGTGCTCATTGTTAGCTGTCATTGTAGCAAGAAATTCTTACATTTCAAGGGTGCTTTGGTTGTCCAATATCTAGTTGCTTTACAAAATATCTGAAGGGTGGGATGATCAGCGTCCTGTTATGAAGATTCAAATTATTTTGGGTTCGACCAGAAATCACCGGGTTGGTGAAAAAGTAGCTAAATGGCTATACAACCAAGTTAAAAATACACCTGATGCGGAGATTGAATTAGTTGACTTAGAGGACTATCCGCTGCCTTTTTATGATGAGCCAGTTATTCCTAAGATGATTAAAGGAGATTATTCCAACAAGGTAGCTAAAAAATGGGCAGCTAAGGTAGCTGAAGCAGATGGGTATATTGTAGTGACCCCTGAATACAATCATGGCTATCCAGCAGTTTTAAAAAACGCCTTGGACTATGTTTATTATGAATGGAATAATAAACCAATTGGGTTTGTGTCTTATGGAGGAATTTCTGGGGGTTTGCGGGCGGTTGAACAGTTGCGGCAGGTGGTAATTGAGTTGGAGATGGTGCCTATTAGAGAGTCAGTAAGTTTCCAGTTTGTATCTAAACAATTTAATGAACAAGGTGATGTGATTGATAAATCATATGATGACCGGGTGGCTGTGTTGATGAAGCAATTGTTGTGGTGGTTAAAAAAATTAGCTTAAGGGTGGGCAGAGACTGAGGTGGCGATTGATAGGGTAAAGATAATGGCGAAAATACTAAGTAAGAGCACTGCTCGGAACTTCATGGTTAAAATAAAGCTTAACACTCTGAAAAATTACTGTCAAGGAAACAATTGATCTATTGACTTTTTGGGTTTACTTCGGGTAATCTCAAAGTATGAGTTTGGTGGCCTCATCCTTAATCAGACTGATTTATGGAGTTGCTGTAGGGCTTTTGGTTTCGGGGTTAATTATTGGATTTGCGAGGCTGTTTGCTTAAATTTTGCACAATATTTTGTGGCTTGACAGTTAAGCAGCAGAATATGATATGTTAGATATGTTGAATAGATAAGGGGCGCGGTATACAAGATATTGTATGAAATGTTTTTTTTGCGGTAGCGAACAGAGTAATGTAATTGATAAACGCGCAGTTAAAAGCTCAGGGGAGATCAGAAGGCGCCGGGAATGTTTAAAATGCCACCGGCGGTTTACGACTTACGAAAGAATAAGTATCAGTGACTTTTACGTTATAAAAAGAAGTGGGAGTAAGGAGGTTTTTGACCGGAATAAGCTTCGGGCTGGGCTTTCTAAGGCGCTGGAGAAGCGGCCGGGAATTGACAGAGTCGAGCACATTGTTGAGAGGATTGAAAAAAGACTGAAATTGAAAGGGTTGCCAGAGGTTAATAGCAAGTTGATAGGTCAGGTGGTACTCTCAGAGTTAAAAAAGCTGGACAAGATCGCTTATTTGCGTTTTGCCTCTGTTTATCACCAATACTCAGAGGTTAGTGATTTTAGTAAGGAGTTGGAGCATTTAAAGGTTTGATTATTGAAAAAAGATTTAATTTGTGAAAATAATGAGGCATAGCCTCTTGTAGAAAGCCACAATGAGGCATAGCCTCTTTGTAAACAAATGAAAAATACTCTTAAAAAAGCCAAGATGAATAAAAAAGTTAAAAAAACTGATGTCGCTTATCAAGTTGTGGCTCCTGTTGCCTCGCCTACCAAGAGAGTAAGTGGTCTCAAAAACGGTCAGGGCAGTGGAGTTTTGAGAACTGCTGCCAGAAGTTATGAGGAGCGTTTTGTTTCCCGCTATGAAAGTATTCCAGCTATGCCTGAAGGTTTGGATCAGCCAACTTTTTCAGAAGCAGCCAATAAGATTTTAAAGGAGCGTTACTTACTAAAAGGCGGTAACCTAGAGACCTTGGAGACGGTTGCTGAACGGTTTTGGCATATCGCTTATGATATTGCCTCAGCTGACTTTGATTTTGGAAGCAATGAGAAGAAGGTTTTTGAAAAAGCTAAGGAATTTTACGGTTTAATGGTCAAACAGGAATTTTTGCCTAATTCACCAACGATTATGAATGCTGGCAAACAGAATGGTTTGCAGTATTCAGCCTGTTTTGTGTTGCCAATTGGCGATTCTTTGCCAGAGATCTTTGATTGTATTAAGTATGCGGCGTTAATCCATCAATCTGGAGGTGGAACTGGGTTTGCTTTCTCTAGACTGAGACCAGCTGGTTCGCCAGTCAAAACAACTGGGGGAGTTTCATCTGGGCCGATTCCATTTCTGCGAGTATTCAATGAGGCGACTCACTCAATTAAGCAGGGAGGAACCCGCCGCGGCGCAAATATGGGGATGCTGCGAATTGATCATCCGGATGTGATGGAGTTTATTGACTGTAAAGCAGTTTTGGATGATCGCAACAAAGCGGTCTTTAGTGGAATCGCTGACTTTTTGCCAAGCGATGAGAGTAGAGAGTATTTAAGGACCCTTCTTTTAGATAATCAGATCTCTAACTTTAATATTTCGGTGGCGGTAACTGATCGGTTTATGGAGGCTTATTATGCTGGTGGTGATTATGAATTGGTTGATCCACATACTAAAGAGGTAGTGGGAACTTTGAATGCCGGAGAGGTAATGGAGCGGATTGTGAACAATGCTTGGCGGACTGGAGATCCTGGTTTGGTGTTTATCGATCGAATAAATCACTCAACAGCGAACCCGGCCCAGGATTTAGAAGAGATTGAGGCGACTAACCCATGTGGGGAGCAGCCTTTGGCTCCTAACGATGCTTGTAATTTGGGTTCAATTAATTTGGGGAAATTTGTTTTAGAGGATGGATCTGGTGTGGACTGGGAAAGTTTGAAGAGAGCTACTTGGATGGCAGTACACTTTTTAGATAATGTGGTTCAAACCAATCCTTATACTTTGCCTCAGATCTATGAAGAGGTGCACCGAAACAGGCGAATTGGTTTGGGGGTGATGGGTTGGGCGGATATGTTGTTTAAATTAAAGATCGCTTATAACTCTGATCAGGCAACTGAGTTGGCTGAAAAGGTGATGAAGTTTATTAATGAAGAGGGCCATCGCTCCTCAGAACAGCTGGCTGAGGCTAGAGGGGCATTTCCTAACTTTGAGCACTCTATTTATAAAAATGGTCAGGCGCTTCGAAATTCGACTGTCACTACGATTGCGCCAACTGGAACGATTTCGATTATCGGGGATTGTTCATCAGGGATTGAGCCAGTGTTTGCTTTGGCTTTTTTGCATAAGGCAAAAGGTGCGGGGGATTCAGTCCGGGTTTTGACGATAGCTAACCAGACCTTTACTGAGATCGCCAAAAGAGAGGGTTTTCACTCAGATGAGTTAGCTACTAAAGTGATGGATCATGGTTCAGTCGCTGGATTGGATGATGTAGTGCCGGTTGATTGGCAAAAAGTGTTTATTACTGCTCCCGAGATTAATCCTGATTGGCATGTCAAGATGCAAGCAGCATTTCAGAAATATACTGATAACGGGGTGTCCAAGACAATTAATTTGCCAAATTCAGCGACGGTCGAGGATGTTAAAAACTCTTACCTAATGGCTTGGGAGACTGGTTGTAATGGGATTACGGTTTATAGGGACGGTTCAAAATCAGTGCAGGTTTTGAACGTAACCGGTTCAAAAAAGGTGGTTAGCAGTGAGGTGACTGTGGTTGAGGGGCCAATTGCTAATGATTCACAGGATACTTTTGTGCACAGACCTTTGGTTTTGCGGGGGCGCACTTATCGAATGCAAACCCCTGTTGGTGAGATGTTTATTACTATTAACCGGGACGAAAGGGATGATCCTTTTGAGGTCTTTGTGACAGTTGGCAAAGGTGGGACGCATACTTTAGCTGATGCTGAAGCGATTGGTAGATTGGTTTCACTTTCTTTGAGGTTATCCCGGGCTAGTGAAAATAATCCCAGGGAAGTAGCTGAAAAGATTGTATCCCAGCTCCGGAATATCGGTGGAGCATCGCATGTTGGGTTTGGAAAAGACCGGGTGATGAGTTTGGCTGATGCGATTGCTAAAGCTTTGTCTGAGGATTTAGCTTCAAGTGGTAGGGATGATGCAGTCTTAGCTTCTGAGGCTAGTCCAGAGTTGGTACCTCTCAATTTGCCTGAGGTGACCCAACCATCTTTGTTGAGTGGTCAGGCTAATGCAGAAATCGTTGCTCCGAAGATGGCCTCCAACATGGATATCTGTCCTGAATGTGGGGATTACTCCTTAGCTCTTGAAGAGGGCTGCAAAAAATGCCATTCTTGTGGCTATAGTGCCTGCTAGAATTAATTCTTAAGTTTATTCTCTGTTGGGGAGGAGGGTTGTTAGGTGATCGTGGAGGATGCGAGCTCTGAGTTGAGTGCTGTCAAAGTTTCTTTCATTTTCAGAATGTCTTCTAACAGCATCCAAAATTGCCTGGCGTTCCTGCGCGATTTCAAGGGGTCGAGACTCAGCCCTTTCGGAATATTCTCTGTCGTTTTCAGCGAGAGCGCTAACTAAAGTTAATTTAGCAATAACTCTTTTTGGGTCAACGAAGGCTACTTGACCATCCTTGTAGTAGTACATAAAAGGTCGAAATTCAAGACCCCTAACATATAAAGGGACTTGATTGGGATTAAGTCCAATTTCTCCAACCGGTTTTTTTAATTCTCTTTCTGGTATATATGGTTCGATCTCAGCTCCTGATAAGTAAGCCATAAAGCCGTGAAGTCTTCGGCCATGTTTTCTCCACATCAGACCAACAGTTGGTTGTAATAATCTTAGGTACTCTATATCGCCTTTTTCGATGTAGAGAGAATATGTTGGATCAGCTCCATAGAAAGAAAACAGATGAGTTTCGGTCTCGCCTACCGTGGACATTGTATTATGAGCTTTAGGTTCCCAGCTTTTTGTCAGGTACTGAGCTATGGAATTGGCGGCGGTTCTTATTTCCTGAGTTTGAGTGTTTACAGCTAGCCATTGACCTCTAAGATCATCATACTCGGTAGCCCATTCACCTGAGAGGACTTTAGGATGATCAATTCTGTCTAATTCTAAAATTGACATAAAAGCATTGTAGCAAGTTTTATGAGCTTGTCAATTGAGTTGTTTACAAAACTACAATATTATATATACTAGCTTTATGGGTACAAAGAAGCCTTTTAAAAAGCAGAAGTATCAGGAGATGAAGCGGGGTGAGGTGATTGTCTATACTGGTGAGGGGAAGGGTAAGACAACTGCTTCTTTGGGATTGGCTTTGCGAGCTGCTGGATATAAGAAAAAGGTTTTGATCGTTCAATTTGGCAAGATCTGGTTTACAGGAGAGTTGGAGGGAGTAAAAATGCTCAAGCCTTATGTTAAATTAATTCAAGGGGGTTTGGGGTTTGTAAAACTGTTTGATGATAATTCACCATTTTCTGAGCATGTTAAGGCGGCTGAGAAAACTTATGACATACTATATAAAGAAGCGATGTCTGGAAAATATGATGTGGTGATAGCAGATGAGATAGTTGGAGCTGTGGCTGGGAAAGTTTTAAAGCATGCTCATTTAGTTAAATTGATTAAAGATAAACCAAAACAGGTCGATCTAGTTTTGACTGGGCATCATGGTAAGAAAAGCTTGTTCCAATTGGCTGATCTAGTTACAGAGATGATTCCAATCAAACACCCATTTGAAAAAGGTTTTCTGGCCAAGCCTGGGGTTGATTATTGATCCTCAGCTTTAAGCAAGCTTTTTCTTACTGAATTCTTGCACTGAAATAACTGGACTTTTAGGCTCAGTTCTGGTATAGTAATTGGACTTCTCCTAAAGTAGTTTTGATACATTGACAGATATTAGCACTCATGATAGTATACTGCTAATACTTAACAACTTATGGCAATCGATCCAACAGCACATCCAATAAAACTCAGGCCGACTTTACCAGTTGGGCCTTTGCGGGGAACAGTGATCTTTCCCGGAAATAATGTGCCTATTGTGTCTGGAAGACCCAAATCCAAATCAGCCTTGGATAGCGCTTGGGCAACTGACCGGTTGATCGTTTTTGTGACTCAAAAGAACGACAAGATTGATGATCCGGCTCACACTGATCTTTATTCTGTAGGAACAGTTTGTGTTTTGAGAAGGATGCTTAAGATTGATGGTGAGTATCAGTTGCAAGCTGAAGGATTGGTTAGAGTCTTCATTAAAAACTACACCCAAACCGAGCCTTATTTTGAAGCCGAGATTGAAGAGATTCCTGAGCTTTATGAGAAAAATGAAGAAACCGAAGCGATGGTCCGCTCAGTTAAAGAGCAGCTACGCCGCTATTTAGAGCTTGGGGGGAACCCACTGCTTGATCCATCGAGCTTTTCTAACTGGTCTCTACTTTCTTCCAATGATGATCCCAACCAAATTGTGAATACAATTTGTCAGGCGATTGAATTTAAGACTATCGATAAACAACAGATTTTAGAGATGGTTTCAGCGTTGGACCGTTTGCAAAGAGTGTCTGAACTTTTGGCCAAAGAGATTAGAATTTTAGAGATCTCGCAAAAGATCTCATCTCATACTCAAGAGAGAGTTTCGCGGATGACTAAAGAAGCGATTTTGCGGGAGCAGATGCGAAGTATTGAAGAAGAGTTGGGGGTAGATGGAGAGAATCAGGAGATAAGAGAGTTTGAATTAAAGATCCGCAAAGCGGGAATGCCCAAAGAAGTTCGGGAAAAAGCGGCCAAAGAGTTGGCGCGCTTGGCCAAGATGAGTAGTTATAATCCAGAGGCAGGTTATATTAGAAATTACTTAGAATGGTTGACTGATTTGCCCTGGAAAACGACTGGGGGAATTAAAGTGGATATGAAAAAAGCTCAGATCATTTTGGATGAAGATCACTATGGATTAAAAAAAGTTAAAGAAAGAATTATTGAATATCTAGCAGTTTACAAATTGGCTGGCAAGATCAGAGGACCTATTTTATGTTTTGCTGGACCTCCAGGAACTGGTAAGACCTCAATTGGTAAATCAATTGCCAGAGCATTGGGGCGAAAGTTTGTTAAAGTATCATTGGGTGGAATTAGGGATGAGGCTGAAGTTCGGGGTCATCGAAGAACTTATGTGGGGGCGATGCCTGGGCGGATAGTTCAATCGCTGAAACAAGCAGGAACTACCAATCCGGTTTTTATGCTTGATGAAATCGATAAAGTAGGTGCAGACTATAGGGGAGATCCCTCGGCGGCACTTTTGGAGGCACTTGATCCAGAACAAAACTATGCTTTTTCTGATCATTACCTAGAAGTGCCTTATGATTTATCCAATGTGATGTTTATTACTACGGCTAATATGTTGGATACCATTCCACCAGCACTTCGGGATAGATTGGAGATTATCACTTATCCGGGTTATACCCAAGAGGAGAAATTTCATATCGCCAAAAAGTATTTAATTCCCAAGCTGCTTGAGTCTCATGGAATAAAAGATGGCAAAAAAGAAAAAATTAAAATTGAATTTGATGATGCAGCAGTTTATCAGGTGATTGAGGGATACACTAGAGAAGCGGGTGTGCGAGGGTTGGAGCGGGAGCTATCTGGGGTGATTAGAAAAATTGCCCGTAAAGTCGCTGAGGGGGGAATTAAAAAAGAGTTTAAAATTAGTGCCGAAGAGGTTAAGAATCTGCTTGGGCCAATTAAATTTATGCCGGAGTTGGCTGAGATTGAAGACATGGTTGGGGCGTCAACTGGTTTGGCTTGGACTGAGTCGGGTGGACATGTGATGTTTATTGAAGTGACTTTAATGCCTGGAAAGGGAGCGATTCAACTGACTGGTCAGTTGGGAGATGTGATGAAGGAATCAGCCCAGGCAGCGATGAGCTATGTTAGAGCCAATTGGCAAAAGTTGGGACTGCCTGAAAAGTTTTTCAGTAAAGTTGATGTTCATGTTCATGTTCCAGAAGGAGCAGTGCCAAAAGATGGGCCATCAGCTGGGACAGCTTTGACTACAGCGATTGTGTCCGCTTTTAGAAGAATTCCAGTCAGAAAGGATGTGGCAATGACAGGAGAGATTACACTTAGAGGTAGAGTTTTGGAGATTGGTGGATTAAAAGAAAAAGTTTTGGCAGCTCACCGGGCTGGAGTTAAAACAGTCATTGCGCCAGAAAACAACCGCAAAGATTTAGAAGATATTCCCCAGTTTGTTTTAAACGATTTAGAGTTTCATTTTGTTAAACATATGGATGATGTCTTAAAGATTGCGCTGACCCGCCCCCCTACAGAGAGTTCAACTAAGCGGGTTCCCATGTCTCCTGCTCCGGCGATCGCTTAATTGATTTTTACTCCTTGACAGATTAAGTCTTATAGTTTAAATTATCCACAACTTGGTGCTTTACAGACCAAGCTTTTTTTGTAATCATAAATTTAATGGATGCAATTTTAGGAAATATGAGTATTGTCATTTGGGGTGGGGCGCTGGCAGCGCTACTTTATGGAGTGGTTTTAGCTTTTTATGTTTTGCGTCTTCCCGCTGGGAATGAGAAGATGCTGGAGATTGCTAAAGCTATTCAACAGGGTGCTTCAGCTTATTTGACCCGTCAATATGTGGTGGTAGCAATTATTGCTTTGATTATATCTTCAATCATCTTTCAGATACTGGGTTTGAATTCAGCGGTTGGCTTTATCATTGGGGCGGTTGCTTCAGCTTTAGCTGGATTTATTGGGATGTTTGTGGCTGTCCGGGCTAATTCAAGGTGTGCGGAGGCAGCTAAGGATAGCTTGGGTAAAGCGTTTGATGTGGCTTTTAAAGGCGGATCGGTGACTGGATTTTTGGTGGTAGGACTCGCTTTGGCTGCTGTTTATGGATTCTATCAATATACTGGGGATATTAAAGCTTTGATTTCACTTGGTTTTGGTGGCTCGCTCATTTCGGTTTTTGCCCGGCTCGGTGGAGGAATTTATACTAAGGGAGCAGACGTGGGTGGAGATATGGTAGGTAAAGTTGAGGTAGGTATTCCAGAAGATGATCCCAGAAATCCAGCGGTGATTGCGGATTTAGTTGGTGATAACGTTGGAGACTGCGCGGGGATGGCAGCTGATATTTTTGAGACTTTTGTGGTTACTGCAGTAGCAGCGATTCTGCTTGGAAGTTTACTAATTGGTACTTCCTCGATGGTAGTTTTCTTCCCGCTGGGACTTATGGCAGTCGGTATTTTGGGTTCGATTGTGGGTAGTATGGTAGTGAAGTTATCTGGCGATAAAATTATGGGGACTTTATATCAAGGACTGGCAGTTTCAACTATTTTGGCGTTGGCACTTTTTTATCCATTAACAATGTTTTTGATGGCGGATAACAATGTATTTGCGCCGATGAATTTATTTTTATCAGCAGTGATTGGAGTAATTGTCACCATCGGTATGGTTGGTATTACTGAGTATTACACTGGTACTAAGTTTAATCCGATTAAACATATCGCAGAGGCATCTCAAACGGGTCATGGAACCAACGTGATCTCTGGTTTGGCGATTTCATTGCAGAGTACGTTTGCGCCAGTGCTACTCATATCTGCAGCTATATTGGCTGCATATAGTTTGGCTGGGCTTTATGGAATTGCTGTGGCAGCAGTGGCGATGCTTTCTTTGGCAGGGATAATTGTGGCGATTGATTCATTTGGTCCAATAACTGATAACGCTGGAGGAATTGCCGAGATGTCAGGTCTTGCCCCTAAGGTTAGAAAATCAACTGACGCGCTTGATGCGGTTGGAAATACAACTAAAGCAGTTACCAAAGGTTACGCGATTGCATCAGCTGGTTTGGCAGCTTTGGTGTTGTTTGCTGCGTATGCGGAGGATTTGGGTTCAAATGTGATATTCTCTTTGTCTGATCCAAAAGTTTTGGTTGGACTTTTTATTGGAGGGGCTTTGCCTTATTTATTTGGTTCCTTGGCTATGGAAGCAGTTGGAAAAGCTGGGGCGTCAGTGGTAGTTGAGGTTAGACGTCAGTTTAAAAAGTTTAAGGGAATTATGGCGGGAACTGAAAAGCCCGATTATGCAGCTTGTGTGTCAATTGTGACTGCAACAGCTCAAAAGCAGATGATTCTGCCAACATTAATTCCGATTTTAATTCCAATTTTAGTTGGACTTATTTTAGGGCCAGTGGCTTTAGGCGGGTTGTTGGTTGGGGTGATTGTGACGGGAATTTTTGTAGCAATTTCGATGACAACTGGTGGAGCAGCTTGGGATAATGCTAAGAAATACATTGAAGCTGGTCATTTTGGTGGCAAGGGATCTTTTGCTCATCAAGCAGCTGTGACTGGGGATACAGTTGGTGATCCTTATAAAGATACTGCCGGGCCAGCGATTAATCCAATGATTAAGGTGGCGAATATTGTCGCTTTGCTGCTGGTGCCATTCTTAAAATAAGTTTCTATGCGGGAGAGGTTAGGAAATTTACTTCTTGATTCTAAAGGTTTTCACAGCAGTTTGTTTAATAGAGCAACGGGTTTTTTGTTAGGTACGACTTATGCGTTGTTTTTGGATTCAGTTCATTACTATCAAGCCCATAATTCAGAAAGTGCTGTGCAGGTGATGTTTGGGTTAGGGATGACATCTGCGGTGACTTGGGGTCTTGAGAAAAGAAGAAGCTATTTGGTTGATCAGTATATTAATGTTCATAGATAATTTTCTTTTTTGAGGCAAAATTGATATAATTTCCAAGTTAGAATAGAGGCCCCTTTAAGTTGGTTTATAAGGAAGAATTTGTAAGTAGGTCTGAAGCAGTAAAACGAGAATACGAGATTAAAGGTTGGAAAAGCAGAAAGGATATTGAAAAAATAATACACGCCGCGTTCGTCTAGTGGCCTAGGACATAGGATTCTCATTCCTAAAATCACGGGTTCAAATCCCGTACGCGGTACAAATGTCATAATAAGCTAAAGGGGCAGTTTGTATAGGTACATTTGTTATAATGAACTAATTAAATTACATGGAAGATTTTTTATCTTGGTTTTCCGTAGTGTCCTTTATAGCTAATATAATTCTCCTAGTCTTTGGAATTTGGCAGCTTCTCGAAGCTAGAAAAAGCAACGAAAAAAAGAAATCTCAGGTAAAGATTTAGATGCAGGATGCTAATGGGATACAAACTGCTTTAGCCAGAATCGTTCGAGATAATTTAGATAAAAGGTATTCTTCAACTAATGATATGGCAAATGCGACATGGGCTGTTCATTCTTCCGCATTTGCACTCTATCAGTCACTTTATGAGGAGAGATGTGTTACCGAAGAAGAGTTTAAGGAACAACAAAAAGAATTGAAGGAGGAGCTGAAAAAAAACCAATCAAATGGTGAAGTAGCTAATCCTGGGAATACTGATCGGGAACAAAAGAAACAAGATTAGTATTATCTTAATATTTTCTAATCCCGGGTTGGAATTTTGGCAGAGTCTTATAGTTTGCGTCTAAGCTATCTGGATGATATAATTTTGGGCATGACTTTGAGTCTTCGTGAAAGAGAAATAGCTTTGGTTAGTGGGCTTTTAACTTCAGCAAATAAAGCAGAGATTTGTAAGTTGAATTTAGGGTTAACAAAAAATCCAGCTGGATTAACAGTTGTGGATTTGGCATCTGGGGCCAGCTCATTGGTAGCTGAATTAATTGAGGAAGGAGCAGATGCTCATGGATTTGATCAGATGTATGCAGATCCGGCTTCGATGGATGATTATATTCAAAGATCGTTTATTGCTATTGAAAAACTTGCTCAGCGGAAATCACCGGAGGAGAGACGGAGGACTTTAACCAATGTCCGGGATTCGATTGGCAAATTCAGAGCGTCATTTTTAGAATATCCAGAACATTACCATTCGGGTTGGTTGTCGGAACTTCCATTTGATGATCACTTTGCAGATTGGACAGTTTCGCTTTGTGGAGTTTCTGATTTGGCAATTGATTTTGAGCTATATGAGCAGGTAATGGGGGAGGCAGTTAGAATAACTAAAGTGGGTGGAGTAGTAGTGATGGTGCCATTTCACTCCCCAAGAGGATTGTCTCGCAAGTATCATAGAGAACATGAGTTGCTTGTTAAAAAGTTGATAAGAGCTAGGGTTGGTAATGTGATTATTGAGAAAACTGCTGAAATGGATGATTTGAGACTCAGGATTGTAGTTAAATAAGAGTATTCTACCAAGAAAAAAGGAGCCTTTTGAGGGGCTCCTTTTTGACAGTTATTTAACTTTTTTAAAGTTTAATATCTGTTTCTATTTCCGCCGTTGTTATAACCACCTCTGCTACCAGAGTTGCTATATCCACCGCCGCCGTTGCTTGGTCTTTCCTCACGTGGCTTAGCCACAGAAACACCAATTCTTCTTCCATCTACCTCAGTTCCATCAAGAGCTTTAATAGCTGCTTGGGCTTCATCATCATTAGCCATTTCAACAAATCCAAAGCCTTTGCTTTGATTTGTGTATTTGTCCATGATAACTTGCGCAGATTGAACTTGTCCAAAAGCTTCAAACATCGCTTGAAGATCCTGGTTGGTTTTTGAGTACTGCAAACCACCTACGAATAATTTTGTCATTTAAATATCACCGCCCTTTTTTTAAAAACTTCTCTTAAATTGAATTTATGCGTAGAAGACAAATCTTATAACCGCTTATTAAAATCTAACAGAGTAAATGAATTATACTCTATGAAGCCTATAAAAGCAAATCAGATTATTTTTTTAAAGTAAAATAGCCTAAGGTTAGTGAAAATCCGGTTAACTTAAGATTAATTTTTCCAAGGAAGTTGTCGGGGGAGGTTTCAACGACCTCATCAACTACTAGTCTGACCCAGAAGGGGTTTTGGGGGAGGTTGTAATCGATTCTGAGAACTATCATTCGGTCTTTTAATCCTTCAGCTTTATAAATCTTAAAGGGATATTTTTCTATTAGTTGATCGCCATTTTTAAAAATATTAACACCTGTACCAGATTTAGCATCAAACTTTTTCCCTTGCCAAGAGACTTTAATTCTTTCAACATGTCCTTTGTAGAAACCATTAGGTAGCTCTTTAGGAACTTTGCCGCTTGAAAATATTTTTTGGTTTGAAGAAGACATAGATTTATTTTAACATTAATCCTTGATTTCTTTAAGGTAAGTAGTGTAAAAATACCAATATGGCGAACGAGAAAGTTGGAGTATTTGGGTCAGCTGTGGGAGCAAGTGATGAAGTGATGGAAAAGGCCAGAGAGTTAGGGTTGGAATTGGCGCGAAGAGAAGTAATAATCATTACTGGAGCGTGTAGCGGTATTCCATATGAGGTGGCCAAAACTGCATTTGATGCTAACAAAACTCCAGTTTGGGGATTTTCTCCAACTAGAAGTTGGCGGGAACAAAAAGAATTTACTCCAGATGATGATCTGCAAATGTATGAACATCCCGGAAGGTTGATTTTTGTTCCCAGAGGTTATTTTCTAGCAAGTGATACGTCAGTTGCCCAAAAATACCGAAATGTAACTAGTACTGCAACTTGTGATGCAGGGATAATTGTCTCTGGAAGGATAGGAACTCTAAACGAAGCAACTAATTTATTTGATATGGGGAAGGTAATTGGAGTTTTAGAGGGAACTGGTGGGATTGCAGATTTTTTTTCTGAGATAGTTCAAGAGGCTGGTAAAAAGCCAAGAGGATTTATTATTTATGATAGTTCTCCCAGAGCCCTAGTAGAGCAAGTTTTAGAAGCTGTGGCGATCCATAATGCTAAGGTAGAGATAGCGCTTTAAAAATTGATCATTCAGAGATTTGGATGCGGATAAAGCCCTCGGCATATTTAGTGTCTAAGTGTGTGCCCATTTGTTCAGCTTGGGACTTAACCCATTTGGTGACAAACTGCGAATCATCATGTTGAGACTGATGGCAAGCCAGGGCTTTTAACTTGGTATCAATTGACTCAGTTATATCGATATAAAAATTTTGTTTGGTGAAATTGATTAATAAAACTTCCTCAACTGAGTGAGGTTGGTGGCCATCTTTAAGCAAGTCTGGGTAAGTCCGGGAATTTCTGGCAAAAGGAAAAACTGAATCCAGAGTAATTTGGCCAGAGGCCCGGTGATCCGGATGGTTGATAGCGCCAATGTTTTCGTCATAAACTAGGGTTGGATCCCAGCAAATGACGATATTGGGTTTGATTTGTCTAATAATTTTGACCAAAGCCTTTCTGGTATCATGACTTACTTCTAACTCTCCATCGATAAAGTCTAAGAAGAAGACTTGTTTGACTCCAAGCAGCTTGGCTGCTTTTCGTTGCTCGCTTTGCCTAGTTTTAGTTAGTTCCTCAGGGGAAAGATGAGCATCCTCGGAACCTTTGCTACCATCAGTTAACACAACGTAGTAAGCAGTTGCGCCTTGTTTAGTCATCTCTAGGATTGTTCCAGCTGCGCAGAACTCTAAATCATCAGGATGAGCAGCGACAGCTAAAATTATCTTGTTATTATATGAATTTTCCATTTGGGTATTGTATGATAGAAATTAAAAGAATTTCAATGATGAGTTAAAGTTTGGACTTTTGCTAAAAGATTGTTCATGTCAAATGGTTTGGATAGATAATCATCGGCTTTGGTGTCAGTGACTACTTTTTCAATCTCTTTTTTGGAAAGTGCAGAGACGATAACGACTGGAATATGGTTAGTTGTTTTATCTTGTTTGATCAACTTAATAATCTCTGATCCTTCAATGCCGGGCATCCACAGATCTAAAAAGATTAAATCAGGTGAGAACTCTTTAACTTTTTTGATAAAAGCTTTACCGTTACTGAGCAGTTTTACCTCAATACCATCTTCTTCTAGAATGATTTTCATTACTTCTAGAATACCTTCATCATCGTCACAGATTAAAACTTTTTTAGCCATAGCTTTTAACTTCGTGGTAGATGGAAAAAGAAAGTTGAACCCTTTCCCTTTTCACTTTCTACATTAATAGTACCATGGTGTCTTTTAATAATTTCCGAGGAGATGTAAAGTCCCAAACCTAGCCCAGAAAAACTTTGCCTGATTTTGTTATCAGCTTGAAAAAACCTTTCAAAGACTTGCGGAATATTTTTCTTGGAAATACCGATGCCAAAATCTTGGATCCTGACCGTAACGTTTTTTTTGGTTTTTTTAACATTGACATAGATTTTTTGGGAATTTGGGGAGTACTTGATGGCGTTGGATAATAAATTGATCAAGACTTGGCTTAAGCGGTACTTGTCAGCGTTGATAGAGATATTCTTAGAGTTAGTTAAAAATATTTCATGGTTATCAGCGATATTTTGCATATCATCAACGACATCTTTAATTAGCTCATCTAGTAGAAAATTTTCCTTATTTAGTTCAAGTTTACCGGCTTGGATTTTAGAGACATCAAGTAGGTCATTGATTAAGATGGTTAACCGATCGATTTGACCGTTCATTTTACTTAAGTAATAACCGGCTTTTTCGTTATTGTTTAAATATTGCTGAAGGATTTGGGTAAAGCTTTTAAGGGTGGTAACTGGGGTTTTTAGTTCATGGGAGGCGATGCTAATTAATTCATCTTTTCTTCTTTCGAGCTCCATCCGTTCACTGATATCCATTGTCACTCCTCTTGTTCCAATTGGCTTGCCTTGTTTATCTTTGATAACTGAGGATTGGGATTCAACCCAAAAAATTTTGCCGGATTTAGAGACCCAACGGAACCGGCTGGTGCCTTTGCCGCCACTTTTGAAGATAGCTGCTGATTCTTCAGCAGCTTTTTGTTTGTCTTCCCCATAAACACACTTAAGCCAAAAATTTGGGGTAGAAAGCCACTCGTCAACTGAGTAACCAAGCATGGTTTCAACGTATTGAGAAACAAAATTAATTCTTTGAGCGTTGGAGCCGGAGGTTCCGGAAGCTTCCCAAACAACTCCAGGAACGTTAGCTAGGAGATTGTTTAATCTTTCTCTTTCATTTTCCATTGTTGAATAAAGAAGTGAATTTTCAATTGCTAAAGAGGCTCTGGATGCGAGTTGCTCGGCCATGTAGAGATCAGATGAGGTGAAGTTTTTTTTTGATTCAGCTGAGATCAAAGTTATTGCTCCAATAACTTTGTCCCGGGTTTTAAGTGGAGCAATAATGATTGAGGTTAGGTTAAGTTGTTTCACTATTTCGAGGGCCGCTTTGGTTTTAATTGTTGCTTGGATCATGTCTTGGGTGATGAGGGGGAAAAATGCTGATTTACCAGTTCGCATAACTTTGGCTGTACCAGTTGAAGGGTCAGATTTTAAGATATTGAGTTTAATAATCTTTTTTGCCCAGGAAACTTTTTTGGGATTTTTGTGGGCGACCGCTACCCGGTCGATCTCACCGCTGTTTTTTACTAGATCTATTTCACACCAATCAGCAATTCTAGAGACAGCTAAATTGGCAACGCTGTTTAATGTGGTTTGATAATTAAGAGAGGAGGAGAGAATTTCACTGGCTTCAGATATAAATTTAAAATTTTCTTCAGTTGACTGATCCATGACCTCAATTATACTTTTTTAGTTTGAAAAAGCAATTTAAATTTTTGCTTAAATCTGGTAAAATATGGGCATGCAAAGTAAGGGTAGAAAGATTCATGCTAAAGCAGCTGAGGCCAGAGAAGCTGGAGAAAGTTTGAAAGCTTTACAGCTGGAAGATGAGGCTCTCCTAGCTTATCAAGAAGACAATGATGATTTGGGTTTTGCTGAGCTGCAAGCAGAAAGACGTTTGGTACTAAATCATTTAAATGAGAAATCTGATTACGCTGGTTTTTTAATCTTGGCAAAATATAGTGCACTGGCATCAGTAGAGTTAGCTGAAGCTTCTGGTGATAAAAATGCTTTGGCAATTCCATACTTTAACTTAGCCAAGTCTTATGAGGTTTTGGGCCAACTTGATAAAGCAGTTGAGTTTTATAAAATGGCAGTGGAAAATCAAGAGCAAAATTCTGCTTCAATGCATGATAGACCAGCAGTTTTATTAGATATGAAGATTCATTTAGTGGCAGCTGAGTACAAAGCTGGGGAAAAATCCAAGTTGGAGGAAGCTGAACAGCTAATTAATGAATTAGATGGGACTGAAGAGGAGGGGTATAATAAACTGGTATGGTTATCTGGAGCTCATATGAGAATGGCAGAGATGTTAAAAGAAGATAATTTAGAAAAAGCTAAAGATCATCTCCAAAAAGCTAAAGATATAATTGATTCTGATGCGCGGTTAAAAATTCGTGCTTCCCAGTGGGAAAAACTCGCAAAAAACTTTGCCTAACTCAATCCTTCCATTTTAGCTTCAAAATAGATATAATTTTTGCATGGCATTAGATCAAATAAAACAAGAGCGGTTAAAAAAGTTAGCCAATATCAAGGAAGCGGGGGTTAATCCTTATCCTGCTAAGTCAAATAGAGAACACTTAATTGCTGATGCTTTGGGTAAAATGGGAGAGAAGGTCACTGTGGTGGGGAGACTTAGATCTCTTAGGTCTCATGGAAAGATCGCCTTTGCTGATTTAGAGGATGAATCCGGAAAAATTCAATTGCTTTTTTCTCAAGAAAATTTAAACGGCGAGAAATATGATTTTTTAAATAATTTGGACATTGGAGATTTTATTCAAGTAACTGGTGAAGTTATCAAAACCCAGGCTGGTCAAATTACTGTTTCTGTAAGTGAATATACTCTTCTAACCAAGTCTTTATTACCTTTGCCATCAGAGTGGTACGGGTTAAAAGATGTTGAGGAAAGGCAGAGAAGAAGATATTTGGATTTATTGATGAATCCAAAACAGAAAAAAACACTCGAGTTACGATCGCAAATCATTTATAACCTGAGAAAATTTTTAGTTGAAGAGAAAGGATACTTGGAGATAGAACATCCAATTTTGCAGCCCCTCTATGGTGGAACTAGAGCGCGTCCTTTTAAAACTCATCATAATACTCTAGATATGGATTTATACCTTCGAATTTCTAACGAACTTTATATGAAAAGATTGATCGTTGGAGGTTTCGAGAAAGTGTTTGAGATCGGGCATACCTTTAGAAATGAGGGAATGGATCGAAATCATAATCCAGAGTTTACTATGTTTGAAACAATGGAGGCATATGCTGACTATGTTGATAATATGGATTTGATCGAGGAGATGTTTGAGTATGTAGTGCTGAAAGTTTTTGGAAAAACTAAGATTGATTATCAGGATGTACAGCTAGAGTTTAAGAGACCTTGGAGGAGAGTCAAATTAGCCGATTTATTTAAAGAGTTCACCGAGGTAGAATTTCATGAAATTGACACACTAGAAAAAGCGGTTGATTTAGCTAAAAAAGTGGGGGTGTCAATTCAAGATTACATGACTGAAGGAGAGATTTTGTTAGAAATATTTGAGAAAAAATGTACAACTGAGTTGATTCAGCCGACTTTTGTTTATGATTATCCAGCCGATTTTTATCCTTTGGCCAAAAGAAAAGAAGACAATCCAAAACTAGTAGAAAGCTTTGATATTTATGTGGCGGGGATGGAGATGGGGACAAATTATACTGAGCAAAATGATCCGCAAGTTTTAAGAGAGGCTTGGATGAAAGAAAAAAGTAAAGAAGCAGAGGGGAATCCAGAGACTCAACAGCTAGATGAAGATTTTCTTGAGGCGTTGGAGTATGGTATGCCACCAACCTCTGGAATTGGTCCGGGGATTGACCGGTGGATTATGGTGCTGACTGACTCCCAGAATATTTCAGATGTAATTGCCTTTCCGACACTAAAACCAGAAGGGAAAAAATAAAATGGATTTGCCTGATGAAACTAAAAAAAGATTTATTGCGATTTTGAATAAGAAAATCGAAAATGGGAAACTAATGAATGCGCTGGGTCATATGGCTGCGGGTTTAGGCGGAGGTTTGAATAAAAACAATGAGATGTGTTTTTTGGAGTACCAGGATGGGGATGGTGGGGATCATCATAGTATTTCTCATTATCCATTTATTGTTTTAAGAGCTGATAACTCTAACCAGATTAGAACTGTAAGAAATGAGGCACTTGTAAGGAAGGTTGTTTTTAATGATTTTACCAGTACTATGACGGTTGGAACTTCAAGAGATCAGCTAGACCGTACTGTTGATACTCCAGAATCTGAGCTAGAATATTATGGAATATGTTTATTTGGAGAAACAGCTGAGTTGAAAGAGTTTACAGGGAAGTTTAGTTTATTTATTTAATATGACTAGAGAGCAAGCCTATGATCTAATGTGTGAAATGATTCAGAATAAGAATCTGAGGAAACATGGATTGGCGGTGGAGGCGATTATGAGAGCACTTTATAATAAACTAGGTGCTGGAAATTCAGAGTTGGGGGATGAAGAAGAGTGGGCAATTGTGGGACTGTTGCATGATGCAGATTATGAGTTGATTGAAAAAGATCCGGAGAGGCATACTTTGGTCACTGAAGAAAAGTTGAGACCTTTTGGGGTTTCAGAGCGAATTATTAATGGGATTAAAGCTCATCATGATGGGATTAAACCAACTAGGGATAATTTACTAGAGTCAGCAGTTTATTGTGCAGATGAACTGTCGGGATTGATAACAGCTGTGGCTTTGGTCAGACCTGATAAAAAATTAGAATCAGTTGATGTTGATTCAGTGATGAAAAAATTTAAGCAAGCCAATTTTGCTGCTGGGGCTAAAAGAGAACAAATTGAAGCTTGTGAGAAAGAGTTGGGAATTCCCTTGAGAGAGTTTGTTGATATTGCTCTGAAAGCGATGCAAGAAATTCATGAGGAGTTAGGACTTTAATATGTTGGATGTTAATTTTATTAGAGATAACGCAGATAGAATAAAGACTGCAATTAAACAAAAGAAAATTGATCTGGATCTAGATCAGTTGTTATCTGTTGATGAAAAAAGGAGAAATGTTTTAACTCAGGTTGAGGATTTGAGAGCCCAGCGGAACGATGCTGCTAAAAACAGAGATGTCGAAAAAGGTAAAGAGATAAAAGGCCAACTTGAAAAATTAGAAGCCGATTTAAAAACAGTTGATTCAGATTTTGAGGAGATGATGGTGAAAGTTCCAAACGTCCCTTCTGAGGATACTCCAGTTGGTGAATCTGAAGATGACAATTTGGAAATCTTTAAGTGGGGGGAGATTCCGGAGTTTGATTTTGAGGTTAAAGACCATATTCAACTTGGTAAAGAGCTGGATATCTTAGATTTAGAGAGAGGGGCAAAGGTTGGTGGTTACCGGGGTTATTACTTAAAAAATGAAGGCGCGATGCTTGTTATGGCGATTATGATTTTTGCGTTGCAAAAGATGATGAATAAGGGTTATAAGCCGATGATTCCCCCAACTTTGGTTAAAGAGTTTGCTCTTTTTGGAAGTGGATATTTTAAAGGGGTTCATTATAATCCAGAAACTGATGAGATCTATCAGGTGGCAACTTCAGATGACGATAGTGGTCAAAAAAAGTTTTTAGTGGGAACGGCTGAGCCATCACTTTTGGCCTATTTTTCAGATGAAACTTTAAAAGAAGAAGATCTACCAATGAAGTTGTCCGGATTTAGCCAGTGTTACCGAAGTGAGATTGGTAGCTATGGCAAGGATACAAAAGGGATGTATCGGGTCCATGAGTTTTTTAAAGTTGAACAGGTAGTTTTGGCTCCAAACAATGTTGATTTGACAGAGCAGTTGCAACAAGAGATGGTTGGAATCTCTAAGGAGATGCATGAGGAGTTAGGTCTACCTTATAGACAGATTCAGATTTGTACAGGAGATTTAAGTGCTGGAAAATATAAGCAATATGATTTGGAGGCTTGGTTACCCGGACTGAAAAGGTGGGGAGAAACAGGTTCAGCGAGTAACTTTTTGCAATGGCAATCAAGAAGGTTGAATGTCAAATATGCAACCAAAGATGGTAAAAAAGACTATGTGATAATGCTGAACAATACTGCCTTGCCAAGCCCAAGAATTTTTATTGCTTTAATTGAAAACTTTCAGCAAAAAGATGGTTCGGTAAAAATACCAAGTGTACTAGTTCCCTTTACTGGATTTTCAGAGATTAAACCCAAAAAATAATTTTAAGGAGTTGGTGATGCGCCAGAGCGTTGGCGGAGTAGATCAGCTGCTGATTGAGGAGCTCTAGAGGCTGAAGCTGTAGCATTTGGAATTGTTCCTAGGGTGCCTGAATTGGTGGCTGGAGACTCAGGTGGAACAAAGACAGGTGCTGATGTGGGTGTCGAAACTTGAGGTGGGTTGGTTAAGGGAAGCTGACTTTGTTCAGCTGGTAGCGAAGTTGGTGGTTGCTCAGTAGGTTTGCCAACTCCCAATATAAAATAAGCTGAGGCAGCAGCGACAACTAAAAGCAATAATACTCCCCCGATGATAATTAATACTTTGGGTAATTTTCCGACTGGATGTTTGGTTGGTTCAGCTGATGAGTCATTGGTTTGAGGGGTGACAACCAAATTTTCAGGGCCAGCGACTGTTGGGGAGTAGATACTAGTTGGAGATGGTTGGTCAGGACCGCCAGATAAGTGTGACAGATCAGTGGGTGCAGGTTCTGCTGTTGGGATTGGGCTGACTGGTGTTGGGTTAAGGGGGTTGATAACTGGTGTAGAGGTACCAGTTAACCCTGGGATGGCTGAGAGCGGATCAAGAGGTGATGCAGGGGTTGGTATAGCAGCTGGGTTAGCTGTTGCAAAGGGATTAGGCGCTTCTGGGGTGGTTGGAAGTGATGAGGAGGGAGGAATTCCGGGTTGGGGAGATGGAGCAGTAGGTTGAGTGAAAGGATTAGGTGCTTGATTTGGATCTGGGGTAGCTTTTGTAGGAGGAGTTTGCCAGCCCACAGAGCCAGCATCAGTTGTACCCCAAGGATTGGGAGCGGGACTGGCTGGTTGTTCAGGCGTCGTTGGAGGAGTTGGGCTTGGTGTTGGCGGTTCATTTGGTGCCCAACCTGGTGTAGGAGGGGTGTTGACCGTTCCATCCAGAGGTGCTGAAGTAGAAGGAATGCTGGTTAAAGGATCAGAGCCTGGGGTTGATGGGGGGGCTATTGGATCTGCGGGTGAGGTTGGCAAGTTAGAGTTGGTGGTAGGAAGATCAAAAGAAGTTGGAGAGGCTGGTTGAGCTGTTGTTGCATCCGTTCCCTGGGGTGACCAGGGGGAAGGTCCAGTTGGAATACTCCCAGAAGGAAGATTATTGTTATCTGGTTGATTTGGATTATCTGAATTCATGGGCAGTTGTTCTTTAATAGTGTATCGAATTTATATATTGTGGGTCAAGTATGGTGTTTTTTAAGGCTCTTTCATATATAATATGTAGTTATGTTGAATATTTTCAGCAGATTACTTGATGCTAATGCCAGAGAAATCAATAAGCTATCAACTTTGGTCAAACAGATTAATGAGCTTGAAGGAAAGACTAAGAAACTCTCCGATCAGCAGATCTTAACTAAGTCAGCAGAGTTGCGCAAGAAAGTGGAAAAAGGGGAAAGCCTGGATAATTTATTGCCAGAAGCTTTTGCTTTAGTCCGGGAGGTCTCCTCTAGACATGAAAAGAAGAGACACTTTGATGTTCAGTTAATGGCGGCGATTGCACTTCACCAAGGCAAGATTTCAGAACAAAAGACTGGTGAAGGTAAGACCTTATCAGCAGTTCCAGCAGTTTTCTTGAACGCTCTAACAGGCCAGGGTGTTCATGTAGTGACAGTGAATGATTATTTGGCGAGAAGAGATGCAGGGTGGAATGGTCCAATTTATCATGCTTTGGGGGTAACAGTCGCGGTAATTATCCATGAAGCCGCTTTTATTTTTGATCCCAAATATGCTAATAAAGAGGTAACTGATAAACGTTTGAAACACTTAAAGCCGGTATCCCGGAAAGAGGCTTACGCGGCGGATATCACTTATGGGACTAATAATGAGTTTGGATTTGATTATCTGCGCGATAATATGCAGCTGTCTTTAGAGGGTCAGGTGCAAAGAGGGCATTTTTTTGCGATTGTTGATGAGGTGGATTCGATTTTAATTGATGAGGCGAGAACGCCTTTGATTATCTCTCAACCAGCCAAGGAAGCGACAGAAAAATACACCGTTTTTTCTAAGTTAATAGATCAGCTATCAGCAGATAGCGATTATGTAATTGATGAAAAGATGAGGACTGTGCACTTAACTGAACACGGGACTCTAAAAATTGAAAAGATTTTAGGGGTGGAAAATCTTTATGAAAAAGATTTTTCGACTCTGCATCATATTGAGGAGGCGTTGAAAGCGAGAACACTTTTTCAAAAAGATAAAGATTATGTTCTCAAGGATGGTGAGGTAATTATTGTTGATGAGTTTACCGGCCGGTTAATGCCTGGTAGGCGCTATTCAGAGGGATTACATCAAGCGATTGAGGCCAAAGAGGGGGTTAATATCCAGCAAGAATCTCAAACTTTGGCGACGATCTCTTTTCAGAACTATTTCCGGATGTACGAAAAGTTAGCTGGTATGACAGGTACTGCGGCAACTGAGGCGGAGGAGTTTTTCAAAATTTACAAACTTGAGGTGGTGATTATTCCCACTAATAAACCGATGGTCCGGATTGATAGTCCAGACTCAATTTTTAAGACGCAGGCAGCTAAGTTTAGTGCGGTGGCAAATGAAATTGAAAGGGTCCATCAAACTGGTCAACCAGTCTTGGTTGGAACAACCTCGATCGATAAAAATGAATTTTTATCCGACCTATTAAAGAAAAAAGGGATTTCTCATGCGTTGTTGAATGCTAAAAATCATGAAAGAGAGGCGGAAATTATTGCTGATGCTGGTCAAAAAGGGTCAGTGACTGTAGCGACTAACTTGGCTGGCCGGGGGGTGGATATTCAGTTGGGTAAAGGGGTGGAAGAGTTGGGAGGATTGTATGTGATTGGAACCGAGCGGCATGAATCAAGAAGAATTGATAATCAGTTGCGGGGTCGGTCTGGGCGGCAGGGAGATCCAGGAGTGACTAAGTTTTTTGTGTCTTTGGAAGATGATTTAATGAGGATTTTTGGTGGAGAACAAGTGACAAAGGTGATGAACTTTTTGAAGATGCCAGAAGATATGCCAATTGAGAATCAACTAGTTTCCAGGGCGATTGAAAGCGCTCAGAAAAAAGTTGAAGGGCACAACTTCGATGCTAGAAAATATACTGTTGAGTATGATGATGTCATGAATCAACAAAGAAAAATTATTTATGGAGTGAGAAAACAGATTTTGGAAGCTGCCTCAGATAAAGAAAAACAACTGGGACTGCGTGATGATATCTTAGCTAAAGTAGAGACAGAGATTACTAATATAGTTTCAGTTTATACTGAAGAGGAGATAAATCAACTAAAGATCATTGAGGAGTTTTCAACGGTTATTCCATTTGATGAGCCAAGTAAAAAAGGGTTGCACGAGCAGTTGCACCAATTTGGGTCAGCTGAACAGATCAGTGAGTTTTTAACCAAGCTATCCAGAGAGCTTTATGAAGCTAGAGAAAAACAAGTGGGAGATGAGGTATCTAGGCAGATGGAGAGTTTTGTTTATTTAAATACGATTGATACTTTTTGGATTGAACATTTAGATACCATTGATGATTTAAGGTCTGGTATTAACTTGCGGGCTTATGCTCAAAGAGATCCATTGGTTGAATATAAAAGGGAGGCATTTGATCTGTTTGAAAGATTGATGGTGACAATTGATGGAGAGATAGTGCATAGGATTTTTAAGATTGCAGTGGAGAATCAAGCCCCAGTGGCAGTTCATGAACACCCAGTGGTGGATTTGAAAAAAGTTTCCGAGCAACACACAGAAGCTTTGGATGAGACTCAGCTGTTGGAGGAAGTTGGAGAGTTTGTTTCTCCGCTAGAGGATAGTGAGTCAGTTAAATCTGGGGAAACAAAAGTTAAGGTGGAGGGTTCAAGTAATGATGAGGAGTATTCTTCAAAAGAGCCAGTGGCCACTCCAACTAAGGTAACGGTGGAAAAGAATGGACAGGTAGTCTCCCAAAACTACGCTGCTGATGGCTCACTCCGCTCTGGTAAAAAACCCGGTAGAAATGATCCCTGTTGGTGTGGTTCAGGGAAAAAGTATAAGAAGTGTCACTACCCAAATTAGAAATTTGCAGTGAACTTCTTGCGAGTATTGCGTAATCTATTGAAATCGTTGCTTCAATAGTTACTCCATACTCTTAAAAAGTGCCACTACCCCAATTAATCCTTTTGCTTTTCTTTTTTAGGTAGATCATAATTAATTTAGTGAATCAAAAAGGTTTTATTCCGCTGATGATAATATTTATTATCCTGGCAGGTTTAGGGTCTGGCGTTTTTTTAGTGGAAAAACAAACCCATTTATTATCTCAGGCCTTTACTGGTAAGCCCAATCAGCTAAATCAAGTCTCCTCTTCTCCTTCTCCATTAGAAAATAATACTCAAAATACTGACACTAACTTCACTCACAAAACAGTCTTTGATTATATTAATGGTAGGTTAGTCAATAACCCAACACCAAGTCCGATCCCATCTCAAACTACTAAAGCCACACCTAAACCTACTAGTGTTCCTACTGCAACTCCTAAACCTCTGGCTACCTGTGGTATAAATGCTTTAGTTGATGCTGATAATTCTCAAGCGGTGAAATTTTTTTACAGCATGAGCGCTACTGGAGGAGGCAATATTTATGCTAGTGCTTATCAATGGGATTTTGATGGTAATGGTAGTTGGGATACAGATTTTTCCAGTACAAATGGGACAGTCGCTCATACTTATCCCGGGTTTGGTAGCTACACTCCAAAGCTCCAAATCAAAATTTCTAATGGTCAAGTGACTGATATTTGTTCAAAAACCATATCAGTACCGGTGGGAATAAGCGTTTCTTTTACAGGTACAGTTTTTAAAGATAATAACTGCAATGATAGGAGAGAACCTGATGAGCCAGGTATTTCTGGGATGCCACTGAACTTTGATAAACAGGACTATACATTTTATAAAACTATCAGTAGTAATAGTGATGGGAGTTTTAATCTAACAGTGAACATCCCAAGTAATGATTTCTTGACCATTGCTCCTTTTCCAGATTTGAATAAATATAGCAATGTGACAGATCCATCAGTTGTCTCATATTCTCCCTTCAAAATTCATTACAATGTTCCTTTTGCTACTTTAGGTAGTGGTGAAAAAACGATTAATAAAGATGTTCCACTGATCCCTTCAGAGAATCTTAGTAGTTGCCATTAACTCTTTGTAGAACATTCAAAAAATGTTATGATCCGAATTAAATGTCTTATTCAAAGCAAGATAAATTGCATATAGTTACCCCAGTGGCTGTTATTCAGCGAGGAGATGGGAGGATTCTTCTTTTAAAGCGAAGTGATAAAGAGAAAGTTTATCCCGGTTATTATACTTTTCCTGGGGGGAAGGTTGAAGGAAATGACACTATTCAGGACACATTGACTAAAGAGGTTAAGGAAGAATGTGGACTAGATCTTAAGCCAGGATTCATTTTAATTAAAGAAAAATCAATTGGTCGGCCAGATGGACAGACTTCCAAATCACTTTCATTCCTATGTTCGGTAGAAGATCATGAGAAAGTTGTCATTGATAAGAATGATTTTACTGATTTTAAATGGGTCAATTCAAAGGAACTTCAGAGCTTAAAGCACGTTGGGATAGAAGCAGAATTTATAAAAGCTGATAAGATATTAAAATCAGGATATAGTTTGGAGGCTTTTTTTATTGATACAGACAAAGTCGATTTTCGTAGTTAAAGATTTGGAGGGGATTTTAGTTCAAGTACTTCAACTCTTTTTTTAAGGTCAATTACTTCCTCATTGGTAAACTTAATTATTGTTTCGTTGTCATCATGTACTTTTTTGAATCCTCGATTCATAGCTTTTCTAAGTTTACCAATTTCTTGTTTTACTCCTTCAATTTTTTCATCTAGAGGAGTAATGGCATCTACTAAATCTTGTTTGGTTAACATGTTGCAACTATAGCAATATTTGAGGCAAAACTCAATAGAACATGGGACTATTGCTGGAGAGTATTAAAGGGAGGTTTTTGTTTGCAGAGGAAGAGTGAAGCTGAAGGTGGAGCCTTTGCCAACGAGGGTGTTGACCCAGATTTTACCCCTGTGGGCTTCAATAATCTTTCTGGCGATGTAAAGGCCAATGCCATTGCCCTGAGTTTGGTGGATTAAATTATTGGGGACCCTAAAAAATCTAGTGAACAACTGATTGGCAGAATCAGATTGAATACCACGACCAAAGTCCTGAACATCAACTCCCAAATGGTCAGATTCTTTATGTAAGCGAATAATAATTTTGTCAGTATTGCTGTGTTCAATCGCATTTTGAATTAAATTATCTAGTACAGAAAGAATTAGAGTAGTATCGATCATAACTAAAGGGATGGGAGAAGTTGGTTTATCAAAAGAGATGGTAATGTTTTTTTGAGAGGCTAAAGTTTGATGTTCATAGATTGATTCATTGATAAGTTGTTCGAGTGAACCGAGGTTTAAATTTAATTTGATGCTGCCACTGCTGATGCCCATAGTTTCAATGAGCGATTCGACTAAAATATTTAGCCTATCAACGGAGGCTTTGGCCCGGTTTAATAGGCGGTTCTCATTTTGGTCGAGCTTGGGGCTAATAGTTTTAGTTAGCATATATAGATATCCTTGAATAGAGGTGATGGGGGTTCTAAGTTGGTGAGCTCCATAAGCTAAGAAGTCACTTTTAATCTCTTCAAATTGAACCTCTTTGGTTTTATCATGAAGAGTATAGATATTTCCCTGAATAACACCCTGGTTGATTACTGGCAGAGTTTTTAGCTCGGTAGGGATGGTCTCGCCGTTTTGAATTGGCAGGTTAACAGTTAGTGGGGTATTGATCTTTTCTTTAAGTTGACTGGCCGGTAAAATTGTTTTAATGTCTTTGTTTTGTAGCGAGAGAATGTCAGTTTTTAAAATACTAGCTGCTTTTTTACTGACTAAAACTATTTTATCTGCGAAGTCGGTAATAATTACTCCATCATCGATAGTCTGTAGAATTGCTTCGACCTCGACACTTTTTTCAACTAGAGCCGAGAGCTCTTTGAGCTTAAGATCCTTTGCCAAAAGCTGTTTTTTTAGGTTATTGATTTTTTTAAGGAGCAGTCCAGTAATTGCGGAGGCGAAGATGGTAATAATGCCAGGAATGACTAAATTCATTGTAATTAAATTGTACTCTTAAATCCGATTACGTGCTAAACTTACTTTATATGGGAATTTCTGATGCTGATTTATACCGCCTATTATATGATAACCAATTTCTAACAAAAGAACAGCTAACCAGTGTATCAGAGGTGGCAAAGAGAGAAAAAATCTCATTATATAACGCTATTATCGATAAGGATTTACTGGCAGATGAAAATATTGGTAAGTTGGTGGCTGATTATTTAAAATTGCCATTTGTAAATTTAGCCAAGACCTCAATTGATGAGCAGATTTTAAAGATGATTCCAGAAAGTGTGGCTAAGGAGAGAATGATTATCGTCTTTGGAGTAGGAAAAAAAGGGGTAAAGGTGGCGAGTTTTGATCCAGATAAAGAATTACTTAATTTAATCTCTAAAAAAATTGGTTATGAGTTAGATTTATACTACGCAACTGAAAGAGATATCCAAGAGGCTTTAGCGCTTTATAAAAAGCAGTTGGAGATAGCTTTTTCTGAGCTATTAGCAGATTTTTTTGACAAAGAAGGTAAAGTCATTAATAAAGATATCCCAGTTGCCAATTTGCTTAATACCCTAATTGAGTATGGGTATGTTAATAAGGCATCAGATATTCATATTGAGCCAGGTGAAGAGTTTTCACTCGTCCGTTTTAGAATTGATGGAGTGTTGCACGATGAATTGAAGTTGCCGATCTCCCTGCATAATCAAATTATCGCTAGAATTAAGGTGGCTTCATCACTCCGGACAGATGAGCACTTAAGTGCTCAAGATGGCAAAATGCAAGTTAAACTTCAAGAGGAAGATGTCGATATCCGTATCTCAATTGTGCCAATTGTTGGTGGGGAAAAATGTGTGATGAGGCTGCTGACTTCTCATTTTAGGCAATTTGGTTTAACGGACTTGGGGATGGGTGAGGCTGATTTAAATAAGACTAAAAGTGGATTTAGTAAGCCTTATGGGATGATTTTGGCGACCGGTCCAACTGGTTCAGGTAAAACGACAACGATGTATGCAATTTTGAAGATTTTAAATACCAGAGAGAGAAATATCGCGACAATTGAAGATCCGGTTGAGTATGATATTGAAGGAATTAATCAGATTCAGGTTAATCCTAAAACTAATCTAACATTTGCTGAGGGTTTAAGATCTATTCTGCGTCAGGATCCAGATATTATTTATGTGGGAGAGATCCGGGATGAGGAAACAGCTGATATTGCCATCAATTCTGCCACTACTGGCCATTTGGTTTTGTCGACTTTGCACACCAATGACGCGGCAACCGCGTTGCCTAGGTTAATTGACCAAGGGATTGAACCATTTTTGGTGGCTTCAACTGTTAATGTGATTGTGGCTCAGAGACTAGTGCGTAAAATTTGTGATAAATGCAAAGTCTCGTATACTGATAGTGCGGATAAGTTGGGCCGGAATATTAATTCGGAGTTGGTCAAAAAACATTTTGGGGAGGGTGGAGAACTTCGGCTTTATCATGGTAAGGGTTGTCCAGTTTGCCATGGGACTGGTTATAGAGGAAGAGTTGGGATATTTGAGGTTTTAGAAGTTTCTGAAAAAATCCAAGAGCTGATATCTCAAAAATCAGATTCTGAATCAATTACTCGGCAAGCGGTGGCAGATGGAATGCAAACTATGCTTGATGATGGATTGGACAAAGTTCAACAAGGTGTCACTACGCTCGAGGAGGTTTTAACAGCAACCAAAGGATAATATGTTTGATATCACTGCCCTACAACTGGCTTGGAGTAATTTCTTAGACGCTGGTAAAAATGTTAAAGATCTAAAAGAAAAAAGAGAGTTAAATATCTTCAATGTTTTTTCGCTGACTGCTTTTTTAACTTTCATCATTTTTGGGATTTTGCATATTGTTGAAAATCATAGTACCTTGGTGGGGGTTTCTGAGCTTCTAGGTGGAGGAATAGTTTTTTTAAATGTTTGGTCACTGCGGGTTTTTCACCGGATTGAAACTGCTAAATATATTCTAATTGGGATAGTGGTTTGTCTGCTTTTGGTGATGCTAATTACTGGGGGGATAGAGAACACCGGTATCTTCTGGTTTTTCACCTTTCCTGCCAGTGTTTTTTATCTTTTTGGCCGGAGAAGGGGAGTTTTGTGGTTGCTTTTTATGAGTGGGTTGATTTTGGTGATGATGATTCTAAGTAATTCGAAGGTAATTGAGATCGCTTATTCAGCTATTGTTTTGCGGCAGCTGCTGGCTTGTTTGATTGTTGTCAGTCTGCTAATTTATTTTTATCAAGGTCTGCGGGACCGGTTTGAGGCGACCGAGCAAAAACAGGAGTTGGAAAAAACAGAGGACAACTTTATATCTATAGCGGCGCATCAGTTGCGGGCGCCACTTGGGAGTATGCGATGGAGTATGGAGATGATTTTAAATGGTGAATTAGGAGAAGTTCCTTCTCAGGTTAAAGCCTTTTTGGATCAAGTCTATCAAAATGAAATCCGAATGATTAGTTTAATTGATGATTTACTCAATGTTTCTAAAGTTATCCAGGGTAAGGTGGTGTCTAAACCGTCTGAAGTGAATGTTTCAGAGGTGATTGATGCTTCAATTAAAGAGCTGGAGTGGTTAGCCCGGTCCAGACGGATTGAATTTGTAGTTCATATAGACAGCTCGGTCCCCAAAATTTTAGTAGATCCAGTTCAATACCGGGAGGTGGTTGAGAATTTATTATCAAACGCGGTGAAATATAACCGGATGGGTGGTAAGGTGAGTGTGAGCGTAGTTAATATGGGGCAATACTTGGTGGCAACTGTGGAGGATGATGGGATTGGTATTCCACTTTTGGAGCAACCTAAGATCTTCGGTAAGTTCTTTAGGGCTTCTAATGCAATCCATTCTTCTTCAATTGGGACTGGCTTAGGGCTTTTTGTGGTTAAATCGTATGTTGAGAATTGGGGCGGGCGGATTTGGTTTAAAAGTACCGAAGGAAACGGTACAACCTTTAGTTTTACTGTCCCAGTTTTTTCTGCTAAGATATAGTTATGGCTGATACAAAAGACGAAAAGCGAAAATTTGTTTTGGTCGTTGAGGATGATAGTTTTTATTCAAATATTTATAACTCCAAATTAACCAAAGCAGGTTACATAGTTAGTGTGGCTGGGAATGGGGATATCGCTTTAGCAATTGCCCGCAAACAAAAACCAGATTTAATCTTGCTGGATTTAATTTTACCCGTTAAAGATGGTTTTGAGACTTTAAAGGCGATCAGATCAGATCAGGATCTAGCTAAAGTAAAAGTAATAGCGATCTCTAATTTAGCCCAGGAAGAGGATGTTCAACGGGCAAAACATTTAGGAGCCAATGACTATTTTGTTAAAACTAATATCTCCATTCAAGATGTTGTCAATATGGTCAAAAAACAGTTGGGAGACTAATTTTTTAGTGATTCAGGTATGAAAATTTCATTTAGTCTGCGTTTATTTGACAAGATCTCTTTTTTAGATAAATTATTATTCACCAAGCATCTGACTGTGATGTTGAAAAGTGGAATTCCGCTGGCTGAGGCGATTGAGTCAATCCGTGAACAATCTCAAAACTTGGTTTTTAGAAGATTGTTGCGCAACATCGGCAAAGATGTCGCCAATGGTAAGTCTTTGGAGCAATCACTTAGTGTTCACCCGGAAGTTTTTGATCCTCTATATCTAAATTTGATTAAAATTGGCGAACAATCGGGGACTTTAGAAAATAATTTGCAATATTTAGCAGAGCACTTGAAAAAAAGTTATGATTTCCGAAAAAAGGTTCAATCAGCTCTGATGTATCCAGCAATTGTTTTGCTTTCTGCGGTAGGGGTGGGTGGGGGAATTAGCTTTTTTATTATGCCTAAATTAGTGGATTTATTTAAGTCACTTGATGTTAAATTGCCACTGAGTACCCAGATTTTACTTTTTATATCTACTACCATGAGAGACTATGGCGTCATTATTTTTATTGCTCTAGTGATGCTGCTGATTTTTTTAAGAATTCTAATTGATCTGCCAAGTATCCGTCCTGGGTGGCATAAGCTGTTACTTAGTTTGCCGGTTTTGGGGCTTTTTTTACAAAATGTCGAAGTAGCTTCTTTTAGCCGGAACTTAGGGATTATGTTAAAAAGTGGGTTACCAATCGCGGCTGCTTTAGAGGCTGAAGAGAAAAGTACTGTCAATTTGGTTTTTAAAAACTATATCTCACATATTAGAAAGGCGGTTAGCAAGGGAGATACTATTTCTCAAGATCTGAGCAATGCTCATTTCCGTTTTATGCCACTGATGGTGAGTAAGATGATTGGGGTTGGTGAAAAAACTGGAAAATTAGATGAGACGCTGCTTTATTTGGGAGATTTTTTTGAGGATGAGGTAGATAGCTATTCCAAAGATTTTGCTTCAATTTTGGAGCCGATTGTCTTGCTGATTATTGGAGGAGTGGTGGCCTTTGTGGCTTTGGCGATTATTTCTCCCATCTATCAGGTGACCAGTGGTATCCACAAATAAAATGAACTCAAGGGGTTTTTCTTTAATCGAACTACTACTGGTAATTGCGATAGTGACTGTGTTGTCGGCAATGACGGCGACATTTTATTCGAGATTTTTAAATCAAAATTCGGTTGCCAATGTGACTGATCAAGTAGTAGGGGATTTAAGAAAAGCTCAAACTTATGCCATGATGGGCAAGAAAAACGGTAATTGGGGGGTGACCTTTAATGCCTCAAAAATTTATCTATATCAAGGGGCTAATTTTGGTGCTAGAAATACCGCTCTTGATGAGACGTTTTCAGTAGCTTCTTCAGTGTCTATTTCTGGGTTAGGTGACGTGAATTTTGTCAGATCAACTGGATTGCCAAATGCAGGCACCACTATCACTATTTTTACAACTGCAGATTCTAAAACTGTGACTGTTAATTCTCAAGGGATGGTAACGAGATGAACGAACGGGGGTTTTCAGTTCTAGAGGTCATTTTAGCGGCAGCTATTTTTGTAGTCATGGGGGTTTCGGCGGTGATTGTGGTTTTGCAGGGGTTGAATACTAACCGGTTGGGTAATGAATTTACCGTAGCAAATCAATACGCCTCTGAAGGAGTGGAGGTCGCTCGGTCAATCAAAAACCGGGCCTTTGCTAATCTAATTAACTCAGCGGGAACTGGAGTGGCGTTTTCTGGAGGTAATTGGACATTTTCTGGAAGTAACAATACACTTGTCCACAATACTGGAGATAACTACACCCGGGTTATCATAGTTGCTGATGTGCAGCGGGACGGGAGTGGGAATATTGTTTCTTCAGGTGGAACTGTTGACCCGATGACTAAGAAGGTGACATCGGCTGTCTCTTGGAATTTTACTTCAGCCAGGCCAGAGAATATTAGCCTATCAACCTATTTAAGTGATTGGCGCAAAGCATTACCAACTAGGGGGGGAATGTTAGTTTATGGGGATGGTGGAATTACTTCAGATGCAATCAAGTACCAAATATTAGATAGTACAACTGGTAACTGGAGTAGCGCAGCATCCACTGCGGATATAGATGCAGCTACCACAAATAAATATCTCAGATCGGCTAAGGTTTTTTCTTCTTCAACCAGAAATGAAAAAATATTAATTTCACGACATTACAATGGTACATCTCAGTTTATTTATGGTCAGGTGTATAACGGTTCGACTTGGGGAAATGTCGTCTTGCTGGCGACTCTGAATGTAAAAACATTTTTAGATGTGCGTAACTTTGATGGAACTTATCTAAACAATGGTAACTTTATAGTTGTATATTCAGATAATACAACGACCCCAAAATATCAGACTTGGAATGGTTCGTCTTGGTCAGGTCAATCTGGGACTGTGGCCGTAGGGGGGATTCCTACCTATATTCTGGCTAGGGCTAGACCGGGAACTGATGAGGTGATGATGGCGACATTTGATCAGGGTCTGGATACCTATACTTCCTATTACAATGGGGTATCGTGGTCAGCAGCGGTGGTACATAGTACCGCAGCACCCCTTAATACAAAAGAATCAGTGGATTTTGTGTGGAGCCCTCAGAATAGCTTAAAGGGTGCCTTAGTCTATGCACCAGGATCTGTTAATACCTTGGCTTTGAAGATCTGGACTGCTAATGGTTCAGGAGGTGGAGGTTGGAGTAGTGCCGTCAATTCGGCTGCTTCAGGAAATAAACTGGGTCCGACAAATATAGATGGCAGATTTGGCAGTGAAGAGTTTTTGTCATGCCAGAAAGATGCGAACAGTGACATCTATTGTTTCCGGGGTTCTTCAACTCCGGCATGGGCTAGTCCGACAAATAACATTCTAACGACTACATCTGATACAGGGATTCAAAGAAGTTTTGATTTAAGCTTTGAGGCAGCTAGTGGGATTCAGGGTATCGCTGTTTATTCAGATAACACCTCTACTCCAAAATTAAAAAAATACACGGCGGGCTCTAATTCTTTTGATGCTTCGGCGGTAAGTCTAACTACTCTCGGAGGAGTTTTAAAAACAGTTAGAACCAGACCATTATCTGATAATGACGATATTATGATACTCGAGTCGGATGCTAATAATGATTTATTCTCTGTAGTTTGGAATGGAAGTGCCGATGCACTCTTTACTTCGCCAGCTGGGAAAGCTCATACAGCACATGGTACAAACGGTTCAGCAACGACTGATTTCTGGTATGACTTTGCATGGGATAAATTTTAAAATCATGAATTACAAAAAAAATAATTCTGAAAAAGGGTTTACTTTTGTGGAAATGATTTTATATGTGGCGATTGTAGTAATTGTGGTGGATAGCTTAATTCCATTTGCTTGGAATATGATCGAAACTGGAGTTAAGAGTTCAGTCCAACAAGAGGTCTCATCAAACGCCCGCTTTGTAGCGGAAAGAATTAAGTATGAAATCCGCAACGCCAAGGATATAAATACTGGTTCTTCGACTTTTGGAACTAATCCAGGAACGCTTTCCCTAGTTGATTTTAGCGCTGGTTCTGACCCCACAATAATTAATATCTCTGGGGGCAAGGTAATGGTTAAGCAGGGAGCAGCTGGCGCAGTGGCATTAAATTCTAATGATACAACTATTACTAATTTAGTGTTTACAAACAATAGCTCTGCCAACACCAAAAATATTAGTTTTACTTTTACTTTGCAGTCTAACTATGCGACTACTCGACAAGAATATTCGGGAAATATTGTGATTCAATCTAGTGCGGAAGTGAGGAGCTTTTAAATGACAAACCAAAAAGGTTATATCGCCTTGTCTTTAGTTTTAATTCTTTTAGCAGTTATCTCTGCGATTGCGATTACAGTTTCGCTGCTATCAATAGGTGAAGGTCAATCTGGTTTGGCCTCCTACCTTGGAGAGGATACTCTGACTTTTGTTGAGGGCTGCACCGAAGATGCGATTTTAAAAGCCCGGGCAAGCAGTAGCTACACAGGGGGAAATATTACTAGACCTGAAGGGGCATGTACTGTGGGAGTTTCTAAAGCTGGTAATGTTTGGACTTTAACTGTTAGTACTACCAATACTCAATATGTTCGAACGATTCAGGCAGTTATTAATAGAGTGGCACCAGCAATTACTATAACCAGTTGGCGAGAAATTTAAAAGAATAGTTGACAAAGTATTCAGAAAGCATCTATTCTAATAAGTGATGAGAAGTGTACTGCCTATTTTTAAGAAATCTTTAAGTGGAACTCAAAAAGGTTTCACCTTGATTGAGTTGTTGGTGGTAATTGCAATTATTGCCTCTTTGGCGATTGTGGTATTTGTAGCGCTTAATCCTGGTGGAAGACTTCGGGATTCCAGAGATGCGAGAAGAACAGCTGATGTGGATTCAATTCTAACAGA
>CAYMIA010000008.1:0-6542 GCA_964390595.1 uncultured Gammaproteobacteria bacterium
CCTTTAATGTATCTAACCGCACTTTTGACTTACTTCTTAAACAGTTGCTTTAGGTCCACTGTCAATTGTGAATTATCCATTGTCAATTGCCTTTATACCAGCTTCTTCACCCTTTTGGAATAGGCATTTAGAATTTGTTCACTATAGTCCTCAGGATGCAAATACAACGCACTCCTCGAAACCCTCTCCTTCCCCGAAACCCCTCCCATATACCTCCTCTGCAACCAAGCAACTATAACCTCAAGAGTATTCCCCAGGGGTGACAGCGAGGAGGGCTCCCGGCGCATGCCCGCAACGGAGTGATAACGTAGTGAGGACATCCGACGGGAAACCAAGCTGGCAGGACCCCAAGCTAAAGGCTCCTTACTTCCCACCCAATTTGGCAAAAACTTAAAAACCCAATCATTTTCTTCCAAAAACCTCTGGTAAATATTCTGTCTTTGCCACAAAACTCTCATCTGCAAAATCTCATGAGCCACATAAAGATCCTTTTTTTGTACCAAATAATCTTCGTCTAAAATCAAATTGACACAAAACTTCCCTGCTGAACTCTCCCTAGTATCTTCTCTTACTCTCCTAATCCCCAACAACCCTAAAACCCCCAACACCCAGAGCCTCGAAAGCCACAATCTATTTCTCTTAGTAATCACAAACAGATCAATATCATCTGCTCTTTCCCCATTTTCCATCGCCAAATTTCCAGACACCCCAACCAGTATTACCCAAGGCACTAGCTTTAAAATCCATCCTATCCACCTTGCCCTCCTTAAATATTTTTTTGACTCTACTTCCCTAACTCCCCTGATCTCCCTTAAATCCCTTTTCCCCCATAAAAAATAGTACCCATCTTTAATCCTTAATCTTTTATCTTTAGTCAACTTCTTAAGCATTTTCTCCAACTCCACTAAACTCGCCCTTCTCCCTATCAGCCACTTATGTATCTCCCAAGCCTTCATTGGAAAATCAAAAATATCCGCGTAAATCAAAGTTCTCAAAATCGCTTTCTCCATAACGACTACAATATTACTACATGTTAAAAATGTGTACGGAGACAGGAAAAAAGAACTTAAGCGCTTCTTAGTAGGTAATCCAATAATTCCTTACTAATCTCCTCTACTGGCCGATCTGCATTTATCACTTTATCAACTAACCCCTTATCTCTAATCTCTCTCTGATATCTAACCATCCCCTCCAACCACTTCCCCCAATCATCCCTATTCTCCTTGGATACCCTTTCCTCATTCCTCTCCTTTAGTTTCTCTAAACTCAAGTCTAGTTGGATTATTTTAAAACCCTTCTCCCGCGCTTTTCTTAAGTCATCCTCTGTTAAATAATTTGTATTAGTGAAAAAAATTATCTGTTTTTTATCTAATAAAATCAGCGGCTATCTTCCTACCCAACTCCTGTTTTAAACCTTCTTCGGGAAACTTGCCACTATTCAACCCCACTAATTCTTCATCTATCTCAGAAATTACTAAACCACTACCATCTCTTAAGTTTTTAATTAGGGTCGACTTACCTGACAATGAAGAGCCTATAACTATTACCCTACCTAATTGCTCATCTTTCATTTCCTCCCTTAAATTACTAATAAAAGCACTTAAATCATCACCTGGTTTAAAAATCTTAACTCTCTCCTTTTCAACCGGCGGTTCAAACCTTGCAACCGCTTCACTAAGTTTATTTTCAGGCACACTATGTCTTTCTTTTGTATTTTTATTTTGTTCTCTTCTTTCCTGAATAACTTCAGCTGGAGTATCTGTATAAATCACCACAGCTTGAGCATTGACCTCATCTGCAATTTCTCTAAGTTTGTCTCTATTTCCCACAGTATCATTTAAAGTATCAAAAACCACTGACTGACCCGATTTCAAATCTTTTCTAATTTTTTCTTGTAAAAAAGCCATTAACTCCTCATAACTTAACTCTCTTCCATTAGCTTCTTTAGTAACAACCCATTGTTGGTCATAACTTAGCAATTCTATCCCCAACTCTGAGGCAATCTGTCTTGATAAAAAGGATTTACCGGAAAAAGGTAACCCACACATAATGTAAAGCACGGGTCTGTCTTTTGGTTGTTCTTTGGTTTCAGAAGCTTCAGAATTTATACTCATTGTTGTGGACTCGCTGCTACCACTCCTGGATAGTATTTTGGAAAGATCTGTTCTTGTAATCCCTTAGCAACGGTTTGTAACGCCTCATTTGGATCTGTTCCAGCTAAAGTCGCATTCACCGCATCTTCATAGTATTTCATAGTCTCATCATTAATTCCCCCATCCATTGTATTGGAAGATAAATACCAAGATTTATAGTTAGGCGCCTGAGAGATAAATGGTCCCACCCAAGGATCTAAAAGCAAAGTCTGTCCCAAATCTACCCTTGAATATGGTTCTCCAAAGAGTCTCACACTCGCTGCCTGCTGATAAATTAACTTCTCGCTATCTGCACTGGTTAAGTATTTCAAAAACTCAAAAGCCTCTTTCTGATTGGCAGATTTGTTGGAAACCGCTAAAGCCCAAAAGCTGGCCCAACTGGCATTTCTATTTGGCAGCTGTGGAACAGGCACTATCTTAAACTTTAACTGGGGATTCGCAGTGTGAATCTCCTGAGCCCGCCAAGATGGCCCAAAATAAAAAGCTAGTTTTCCTAAGTAAAACGCTTGTGTCGAAGGCTCCAAGCTATCATCCCAAACCTTCAGTTTTGGATCAGTCACAAAACTGGTATAAAAACTTAATACCTCTGCATCTAAACTACTAGTTGGCTTCTCTAAATTAGTCCCTGGTTGCTGAGAAAAAAGCAAACCCAAAATATCTGACCAGTGATCGACATTTCGGATCTCTCCAATTCCCAAACCAGCTGTCTTGATCACTCCCTTGGCATCTTTAACAGTTACTCTTAGGGCTGCCTCCCGCAATTGATCCCAAGTTTTTGGCACCGTTACCCCAGCTGCCTGCAAGATATCTTCATTATAGTAAAGCGCCAAACCATCAATCTCTAAAGGCATTCCATAAATCTTCCCTCCTTGGCTAAACTGATCTGTTAACGCTTTTTGTTTATCAGCAATACTCGGCGAATTATCAATTACATATTTTAAAACTGGATAGTTAGTCAGAGTTTGCAAGGCTACTGGGTAAAAAGTCGTTGAATATTCGCTCAAGCTCATCACCGAACTGGGCATCTGCGCAACCGAATTAGTATTCAAAAACATCGGCACCCAACTATTATGAATCATAAAAATATCCGGACCTTGATCTCCCGTAATTTGTGTTTGAACTCGGGTACGGTAGTTTAACGACACCTCCCGTTTATAATTTATTTTGACATTCGGGTGCATCTTTATATAAGCATCAATCGCTGGCTTATAATAGCTCTCATCCTCCCAAAGTCCCCAAAAATTTAAAGTCACCGGCTTATTAGGGTCGGCCTTTTTCTCAGTTTTAGAAAAACTTGGCCCAAATTTCCAAATCAAAAATCCCACTATGACAATCAGCGCTAAAGCGATAATAATAATTCTTCTCATGCTATCTTAAATTATACTTCAATCTGCGTTACAATTGTCCCGTGAATAAAAAGCCCAAAAATGAATCCAAAAAAAGATTGGCCTTCCTCCGTAGCAAAAAGTTTTTTGCGCTCGTTACTCCCATCTTTGGAATTATCCTCGTTTTAATCGCTCTTCAAGTCTTTTTCTGGAACCGGATCTATCCCGCAATCACCGTCAGCCGCGTTAGCGTTGGCACCTTAACCCCCGAGGTAGCTCACCAAAAAATTGAGTTCACTTTAGAGAGCCGTCTTAAAACCCCTATTCAACTAATCCAAAACCAAACCGCTTCCAACCCCCTGGCCAAATTTGACATCAATTTAAACAATACCATTCAGTCCTTAAACAGCCAGGAAGCAGTTGAGGAAGCCCTCCAGTATGGTCATACCAAACTCTACAAACCCCCCACCGACATCCCCCTCACTGTTATTTTTAACGACCAATTAGGCCAACAACTCGATCAAATTGAGCGCGTCGTCAATCAAAATCCGATCAACGCCCAAATCAAAGTTGATGGTGACCAAATCAATGTCTCGCCCTCTGAAGAAGGATATGTTCTAGATAGAGCGGCTCTAATTAAACGTCTAACTGATTATATCAACTCTGGATTTCTCGTCTCGGAAGCTCTACCCATGAAAAAAGCCTATCCCAATCTGTCTTACTCTAGCGCCCTCTCTATTAAAAAACGCCTCGATCAAATTAAACAGAACCCTCTCAAACTCACCTTTAAAGATCAAACCTTTCCAATTGATATAAGCACTACTCTATCTTTAATAGATCTACAAAACAATCAAGCTTCACTACTTTCTACCACCATTCAAGATCATCCAATCAATCTAGAATCAGTTGTAGTGGGTAAAAATGAGTACGTTGACACCAAACTCTCTCTCAACCAAGAAAAGCTAACTACTTTCCTGCAAACTATCGCTCCTTCCATCAATCAAACGGTCGAAGAACCACTCTTTGAGTTTGATCCCTCTTCTACCACCCGGATCAAACAATTCCGCCCACCTCAAGAAGGCCAAGTTCTCGACCTAGTTAAATCCGCTCAAAGCCTGGAGTCAGCTCTACTAACTGAAAACCAAACCGAAGTTCCTCTGGCCGTCAACCTCATTGAACCCAAAAATCAATTGACTAACGAACTTGGCATCAAAGAGTTAATCGCCGAAGGCGCTTCTGATTTTACTCACTCCATCCCAAACCGGATCTTCAACCTCACCCTAGCCGCCTCCCGGATTAATGGGGTCTTGATTCCACCCAATGAAAGCTTCTCATTTGTCGGCTCCGTTGGAGACATTTCAGCCGCTTCGGGCTATAAGCAAGGTTATATAATTAAATCTGGCCGCACTGTTCTGGACGATGGTGGGGGAGTCTGTCAAGTTTCAACTACAGTTTTTAGAGCCGCTTTGAATGCTGGACTACCAATTACTGAGCGGACTGCTCATGCCTATAGGGTAGGCTATTATGAGAATGATTCACCTCCAGGGCTTGATGCAACAATCTTTTCGCCTAGTGTTGACTTCAAATTTAAAAATGATACCGGTCATCACATCTTAGTCCAAACCCGGGTTGAAGGCTTAAAACTCTACGTTGATTTCTATGGGACATCAGATGGTCGGAAATCAGTTATTTCTAAACCAGTTATTCTCTCCCAAACTCCACCTCTTCCGGAAATTAGACAAGATGACCCAACTCTTCCCAAAGGTGAAATCAAACAGGTTGACTTTCCAGCCTGGGGCGCTAATGTCGTCTTTACTAGAACCGTTTCCAGAAATGGTCAAACTCTTATTAATGAGACCTACCGCAGCAATTACCGCCCTTGGCAAGCGGTCTTTTTGGTTGGTACAAAAACCTAATCGCTCTTACACCATTCCTCTTCATTATAAAAATGGGTATTTCCTGAACTTCTCAAACCTTCCACATTGATTGCCAGCGTTGTCTTATATCCAAATCTTGAATCTATAACTTCATAAAAAACTACTCCACTTGGAGTTTGGTAATAAGGAAAAACTCTAGCTCCAGCACCTGTTAAATATCCAAACGCTCCGCTAAAATCTCCAACTTCTTGAGTTGGTGAATAAACTGGATGCCTCTCCTTATGAAAATCCCACCACTTTCTCTCATCCTCACCCTGCTCTCTTTGAATCCTCTCCAATAATTTCAGCCCCTCGCCATCCAACTCCCACTTTCCCGCTCTCTCATTATCCATTATTTTCACCTTCTTTCCATTAATCCACTACTAGCGTCAATCAACCATTGCAAAACCAAGAAGTTAAATACCCAACCGCAAAGCTGCTCTATTTAATCGGATACTTAAAGATGAACTAATAGTCACTGCATCTCCACGCTCAAACTTTCTTTCTAAAATTTCCAGATCCCCCGGCCTTATATAACCAATCTCTCCAATCTTATCTCTACCCATTTGCTTCACAACATTCCAAAAATCAGCAATCCAACTCCTGTCAGAAAGTTCCCAGTCTAAACCTCTTTCTCTCCAAGAACGCACAATCCCTCTTTCCGCTCTTTCCCGATGGCCCTCTGTATTCCAACGGGCAATCATCGACTCACTTCTCTTATTACGAGCTGTCTCCGGAAGTCTATTACCCATCCTCATCTGACTCAATTTTGCCCTTGCCTCTCTAGTTCTGGGACGTTTTAATTCAATTCTCAAATTTTCAGGTAGAGATCCTCTTGTTTCTTCTATTACCTCTTTAGCTCTCTCTAAACAACTCAGTAACCTATATCTGGCACTACTTGGATCCTTAAGCCCTCTCTCCTCAGTCACTACTCTTAAATTAGTATCTCTATAAAAATAACTAAGTATAGTCACTAACTGCTCATCATCCCATTCTCTATCAGCTCTTAACACCCATCCCATTCTCAAAAGCTCTTGAGTACCTTCAGGTACATCCCTAGCAAAAGCTAGTTCTTCAATCGGAATTCCTTTTGTCTGTTCAGCATCAACACTCATCGAAGCTATATTACCAGAAATTGACAAAATGTC
>CAYMIA010000008.1:6642-48877 GCA_964390595.1 uncultured Gammaproteobacteria bacterium
TCTGTTCAGCATCAACACTCATCGAAGCTATATTACCAGAAATTGACAAAATGTCTAGGAGTTAGCTAACTGCTCAGAAAGTTTTTGAATCTTTCTTTGCATATCTTGATTTTTATCAGACCCGCCTAAGCCCTCTAGTAAACTTTTTGCTTTCTTCAATGAAGCTTTAGCTTGGTCAATTTTCCCAGATCGCTCTTGAATCTCAGCCAAATTGACATTTCCAATCACCTCAAAAAACCGGTCAGTACTTCCCTCAATATCCTTCAAACCCTCTTCAATTAATCCTTCTGCCTCCTCTAACTCTCCTTGATCGGCATGAACCATCCCTAATTTAACTTTAGAAATCCCCAGATGTCCTAATTGCTCTGAGCCACTAAGTAGAGAAACACTATCCTCTAAAAAATGCTCTGCTGATTCAAAATTCTTCTGACTTCTCGCTATCATTCCTAAATCCCTTAAAACAGCTGCCTCCATGTCTGTATTATCCAACTTCCTAAACTCCCCCAAAGCCTTTTCCAGATATTCTTTCGCCAAATCATATTTTTCATCTTGGTAATAAGCCACCCCAATCATATGTAAAGACTCATTAGCCCAAAACCTATCATTATCCCCATCCACTTGATCAATTACTTCCTGATACATCGCAACCGCCTCATCAATCTGCCCATTATTGCGCGTCACCTGCGCCTTTTCGAATTGCTCTTGCAAACTCATATGAAGTATTATATTACATAATAATGAGATTTTTCATTTTATGCTTACTCGTATGCGAAAAGAAGAATCAACGTTATAATTACAATACATGAGATTCTTCATTGCACTTGATATTCCAGAACAAAGCCGGGTTCAGATTCAGGGCATTCAAACCAAGTTAAAACAACTCATCCCATCAGTCCACCTAACAGACAGTGATAAGTTGCATCTAACCATCGCCTTCGTTGGTGATCAACCAGAAGTTCTTAAAGATAAACTGGCACTCGCACTCCATCAAGACGTTCAAAACATCTCCCCTTTTGTGGTTACTCCAGCTTACATCGATGCTTTTCCCAAACTCCATCACCCCAATACTTTTTGGGTTGGCGTTAAAGGTGATGTTGATAAACTTTTACTTTTGCGCGAACGCATTAAAGATAGCCTAATGGCACTCAATCTAGATGTTGATGCCAGACGCTTTGTCCCTCATATCGCCATCGCTAAAGTCAGCGACTTTGAGCTAAATTCAATCCAAGAAGAAGCCATCGTTGGTTTTTTTAATCAACCAATTGATCCAATTACCATCCAATCTGTCAAACTCTTCGAATCAGTTCCCGATAAAGGCTTCCACATCCACAACACCCTCGCCGAAATTAAGCTCGAGAATTAATACTTGACAGCCACTAGGCGGAGGCGTATAAGCTTGATTATATGCGTGTAGAAGAGCTTGATGATATTCAAAAAGCCAAAGTTGAGGAAGCAGCAGCTCGCTTACTTAGTTCTCAACATAATAAGTTAAGAGTCCGCTATTTAAACGATGACCGCACCTCTATCGCATTACTAGAACTTCATAGCTCCCTAGCTAACATTCTTTCAGAACAAGGTGTAACTTTAAAACCTCCTCTTTTAGTAACCGCTTTAATACTTGACCTATTTGCTCACAGAGATACCCGCTACCCAGATACTACTACCAAAGTACTCACCCAACCAGAAAAGTTCTTACCCGAAGTCTACCCAGAAATTCTAGGACTTGGTTATTACATCGAAGACTCTAGAGTCAATTGGGCAGAATTATCTAATCGGGCTCGTGAAATACTAATGGATAGAACAGTTCCATACGACACCCCGAGTCGCCTCGCAGACAAAACAATGATTAAAGGCCTCAGAAATGCCGCGCTGCAAACCACATTCATAAGTTCAGGCACGCAAGGCGATTTTGTTAATGCTCCAATTATCGTTAGTGATGGAGCTGTAGAATTAGGAAATAGTTACTTAGGCAATCCTTATCCGCTTTCAATAATGGAAGGTTTTGATGGAACGCCCCTGACAAGACAGGCGCTTAAGGACCATTACCATTCAGTTATTTTTGCCCATCAATCCTAGTTTTCTGCTAAAATACTCACATGATTATTCTTGGAATTGAAACCAGTTGCGATGAAACTGCTGCTGCAGTGCTTTCCAACGAAGATGGAGCAATTAGAATTCTTTCAAATGTAGTCGCCAGCTCTGCAGAGCTTCAACAAAAATGGGGCGGGATCGTCCCCGAACAAGCCGCCCGCGAACAACTCAAATCAATAATTCCTGTCATCACAGAGGCTCTTAAAAATGCCAATCTAACTCCTGAACAACTAGATGCTATCGCTGTCACTCAAGGCCCCGGGCTCATCGGCTCACTTTTGGTCGGCGTCGAAACCGCTAAAACCTTAAGCCTCCTCTGGAACAAACCTTTAATCCCCGTCAACCACCTCATCGGCCACTTCTACGCCAATTGGATCGATTCTGAATGGACAATGGACAATGGACAATGGACAACAAAAGACAAATTGTCAATTTTAAATTCTCAATTGTCAATTCCTTCTTTTCCCTGCATCGGCCTTCTTGTCTCAGGTGGTCATTCAGATCTAGTTCTATTTACCAATCATGGTAAATTCACCTATTTAGGCGGCACCAGAGATGATGCAGCAGGTGAATGCTTTGATAAATCTGCCAGACTCTTGGGATATAGCTACCCAGGCGGACCAAAGATATCAAAATTTGCGGAAGCAGGTGATGAAAATAAATTTAAGATGCCCGTCCCCATGAGTAATTCTCAAGATTTTGACTACTCCTTCTCTGGTTTAAAAACTCATTTTCTTAATTTAGTAGAAACTCATTTTAAAACCTCTAACTTTGACCCTCAAAATGCTGATTTAAGATGGAAGAGAATTACCTCTGCTAACCTAGAAGGACAAGATCAATTAATCGCTGATCTGTGCGCCTCTTTACAAAAAACCATCATTAAATCTCTAATCAAAAAAACTATCAAAGCCATGAAACAGTATGGGATAAGTGAACTAATTGTCGCTGGCGGTGTTGCCGCTAATAAAAAACTGAGACAGACATTGCAACAAGAATTAGAAAAGGAAATTCCAGGCAGTAAACTCCGGGTCCCTGAGATACCTCTTTGCATGGACAACGCTGCCATGATCGCCTCAGCAGCCTTTTTCCTAGAACCTGTTAAAAACCCACTTGAAATTCAGGCCAACCCTAATCTGTCATTGGCATATTAAATATGGAAATACCACCAAACAATATTACCGATATATCAACTCGGATTCGCACCAGAAACCGGAAAACAGAAGACTCCCCATATTTTCCCCGGGAAGGAAGCGGCGCCGAGATAGATTCAGTCGCATTTAGAGGTCGTCAACTACTGGGATTAGGTGTGGAGGAAGTCTTGTTCAAACATGCTTTTGGTGTAGATCTTTACTACACAAAATCACCAGAATCAGCCCCTGAAAGTCCAAATTACCAAGGATATTTACATAATGGCCCCTGTCTAACCATTAGTAGAGAGACTAACGGGCTCATTCTTCTTCAACTTCTTAAAGCTGCTGGCGAAGCCACTATCAAATGGTATAAAACTTCCCAAACAGAGGTCACTCTTCGCCTCAAAGGCAATTGTTCAATAGTTGGACCAGCTGCAGAATTTGACCCTAGTCTTGATTTATTGCATCCTAATCGATATAATTCTGACTTAGAAAGCAATTCTTGGGATCTAACGTCACCCAAGAGCTAGGGGAAGAACCCATTTGGAATTAGACCCCCTCAGGTAAGCCTGTAACAGCTGTCAACAAGAAGCAACTTGGGTGGTACCACGATTCAACTCGTCCCAACAAAGGGGCGATTTTTTTGTCTCAAAAAGAGTAAACTAATAAATATATGGATAAAACATATGACCACCAACAAGCTGAACAAAAATGGTATAAATTCTGGGAAGAAAACGGTTTTTTTAAACCAGAAATTAATCCCAAAGGGAAACCATACACCATTCTTATCCCTCCCCCTAATGCCAGCGGCAAAATGCACACAGGTAATGTTTTAATGATCGCTATTGAAGATCTCTTAATTCGCTGGAAAAGAATGCAAGGCTACGCTGCCTTGTGGGTTCCTGGCACTGACCATGCAGGTACAGAAACTCAAATAACTTATGAAAAAATACTTAGTAAAGAAGGCAAATCCCGTTTTAATTTTACTCGCAACGAATTTTATCAAAATATCTGGGATTTTGTTCAAAATAACAAAAGTAGCATCGAAAACCAAATCCGAGAGATGGGTGCTAGTGTAGACTGGGATAGATATACCTTCACTTTGGATGACAAGGTTATTAAAACTGTTTACTCTACTTTTAAAAAACTCTTAGATGATGATTTAGTCTATAAGGACGATCATATGGTTAATTACTGTCCTAAATGTGGAACAACATATTCTGATGCCGAAATCTCCTTCAAAGATCAAATCGACCCGCTTTACTATATCAATTACCGGCTTGTAGATGAGGATGGTTACATAGCAGTCGCTACCGTTAGACCAGAACCCATTTGGGCTGATACTCACTTAGCGGTTAACCCTAAAGATAAAAAACATTCTTACTTAACTGGGAGGAAGGTCATAAATCCATTAAATAAAAACGAGATGGAGATCATCTCTGATGAATTCGTGAACCCAGAGTTTGGAACTGGGGTTGTAAAGCTTACCCCAGCAGTTGACAAGAATGATTACGAAGTCGCCAAAAAACATAACTTACCAATTAATCCTGTTCTAGATTTGAATGGAAAGTTACTCGGTATGTATTCAGGCTTAAGCGTTATTGATGCTCGTAAAAAAGCCGTTGATGATCTCAAGGAATCGATCGAAAAAATTGACGACAAATATTCTCATTCAGTTGCTTACTGCAAAGCTGGTCATATGGTTGAACCCATGATCTTACCCAATTGGTTTATCAAAGTAGATGATCCAAAAAAATCTTTTAAAAAACCGGCATTAGAAGTAATTAAAAGCGGCAAGCTAAAGATTTTTCCTAAATGGCAGGAGAACAAATACACTATTTGGTTAGAAGAGATGCGCGATTGGCCAATTTCCAGACAAAATGTCTGGGGAATACGTATCCCGATGTGGTATCCAGTCGATGGCCATGAAGGAAGAATTTTCGTTTCCTTTATTGATAAAGATAACTCGATTCATCACGGACCAATCAGGCAATGGCTAGAAAGAGGTTACACATTCGAGCAAATTGAATCAGGCTTACAAAGAGTAATCGTTCTCAAATATGACGCCAAGACAAACAATCCTAAACCAATATTTTCCTTAGAGAAACCAACCATTGGTAATTGGATCCCCGAAACTGACACTTTTGATACTTGGTTTTCTTCAGGACAATGGCCATTAGTCACATTAGGTTATCCAGACTCTTCCGATTTTAAAAAGTTTTACCCGACAGATGTCTTAGAAACCGGCTGGGAAATCATCCGACTTTGGGTATCTCGAATGGTCATGTTCGGCATTTATTTAACAGGAGAATCTCCATTTCATGCTGTTTACCTCCACGGGATGGTTCGCGCACTTGATGGCCGCAAAATGAGCAAAAGCCTTGGGAACGTCATTAATCCAGAGGATTATATTAAGGAGTTTGGAGTTGACTCACTAAGACTTGGCTTAATTTCAGGAACCGCCAACGGCAAAGACTTTTCTTTTCCTAGAGATAAAGTTATCGCCTATAAACATTTTTCTAATAAAATTTGGAACATGACTCGTTTTATATTAATGATGGTTGAACAGTATGGTAAAGAAATTCCTAAGTTTTCAGAAAAATTAGCTCTAAAGCCAGAAGATAAAGAGGTTCTTAAAAATCTAGACCAATTAATTAAGCAAGTTAACGATTACTTGGAAAAATTCCGCTTTGCGGATGCAGGAGAAACCATCTATCAGTTTATGTGGCACGAAATTGCAGATATTTACATCGAACAAGTCAAAAATAGGGAAGATAAAGACGTTGCACTAAGCACTCTGATTTATATCCACAAAACTTCACTAGAACTTCTTCATCCCTTTATGCCTTTTATAACTGAAGAGCTTTGGCAAAAGTTACCTCACCTGGAAAAATCTATAATGATCACTAAGTGGCCAAAAACTAGTTAGAATCCTCCCTGCACCTTCTCAGATATTTGATAACAGTTTTTCTATTCAAACCCAAAATCTCTCCCACTTCCCTCCGGCTTCCAACTTCCTTATATATCCTCTCTAATGTCTCACACCCTGATTCACCATCCAATCCCCTCTGGGCTATTCTATCCAAAACCACTTCGTCAACATAGTCTAAACTCGTCATAGATCTAAAGGCTGGATTTAAGCTTCTCCCATTTAACCACTTGTTCAAGGTACATCCCTTAACTCCAAAAGTCTCGGCTAACTGGGATTTATTTGAAAGACCCTGGCTAATTCTCATTACCAAATCATCAAATGATTCCTCATCCGTACCATGTTCCTTAAGAACTAGCCTCATTCCCGGCGACAAATCCTCTGTCATAATTTATAAGGCCCAATTCCTTTTAAATGCCTCCGGCAGTTCAAACCCAGCTAAACTAAAGTAGGAGATAATCTGCCCATGATGAATTCTTTCATGCTCAGCTAAACTAGCTATGTGATTCACCAAAGACTTGTTAAATCCTGGCCACTTTACTTCAAAATCTTCCTGCTCCCGCCTACTTCTGACCATTTCAATCCACTCCTTATCTGTCTTCCCTAAAAACTTTAACAACTCCCCTTTTGTTTTAAAATCCACTTTACTTGGCATCTCTGGAGAAGAAAAAAGTGAAAAATCCATCCACCCGGTCTGGATTGCTTTTGTATACACTAATTGAGTCCGGCCAATGCAGGCAAATTGGTAGGCCAAAGTCTGAAATCTATTGTCCTGAGCGACTTTAATCGAAGGATTCCCTGGTTTAAATTTAAGTTTTGCATCTGTCAGTGAATTCAAAATCTCCAAAGTCTCCCCTCTTGTAAAATTCCACCCCCTCACAAAACTGGTTACCAAGTTTTTACCTACCATACTTAATTTCTGTGAAGTGTCTTCCCTCAGGAATTATATTTTCAGAAGCAGATTCAGCCATTTAAAGTTACTCAGCTTTTTCTTCAGCTTTATTATTTGCAGATCCTTCATCCTGAGCGCTAGTCGAAGGATTTTCACCCTGAGTTTTCGAACTTTCTCCACCTTCACTTGTACCTTCTTCTCCCTCAGCACCTTCTGCCACTTCCCCACCCTCAGCAATTTCTGCCTCTGCAGCTACTGCTTGTGCCGCGGCCGCCTCTGCTTCTTGCTCCTCAAGCAACTTCTTCATCTCTTCAGTCACCGCTGTATCTAGCTTAATAATTACCTCGTCAGGTTCTGCCAAAATATGCAATTTTTCTCTATCATATACTAAATTATCAACTGTAATGGCATCCCCAATCTCCTTTAATTTACCAGTAATATCCACCTCTATATTTTCAACTAAGTCTGTTGGTAACGCCTCAACTTGAAGCTCACTTATAGTTTGAAGTACCACTGTTTCACCCAAATGAACTGACTCAGGCTCTTCCCCAATTAGCACAACAGGCACTGGCACAGTTACCTTTTGAGTCAGATCAACTTGATAAAAATCTATATTTAAAATCTGCCCACGGGTTGGATCGTGCGCTACATCTTTAATCATCACTGGCCTAACTTTCTCAGCCCCAATCCGTAAGTCAATTACTCCGGTCTCACCAGCCTCTTCAAGAACTGCTATAAAATCCTTCATTTTTACAGAAATATTTTCTGTCTCGACTTTTTTTCCAAATACATGTCCGGGTATAAAACCATCTCGTCTAAGCACCCTAACTTTTTTACCTAAAACCATTCTTTCTTCTGCCTTCAAGGGAATTCTATTCATATATTTATTTATGAAGAGCTTCGCTCATCCATAACATCACGTACTTTATCATAATTCCTTTCCTGAAGCAATCTTTTTTCAATTCAAAATTTTATACTTTTTGTTTTTGTGGATTATCACTATTTTTACTTTATTTTGTGCCTATTCAAAATCGGAAATTGAAAATTGTAAATTTTTATATCTGTGGATAAGTTTACATGTTCTTGTCGGCTTTTGTCTGCGTCAAAAGACCCCACTAAAAATTGATAATCAAGGATTGCTACTAAAGAAATTAGGAAAACTACTTCTTTGAAAGATTAATTAGAAAAGAACGGTCCTCAAGCAAGTCAGTATTAATCATTATCTCTTGTTCATCCTTTGTGGAGTTAAGTTGACTGTTAGTGGCGCTTAAATTAATTGGGTAAGTAAAATGAAAATCAAATGAATCTTTTTGTGTTCCCGCTTGCTTGATAACATCTAACTTATATTGAGCCTTATTATCTTTAAATGACAATGGATTTTTTAAAACATAATCTAAGATTAATTTCTTTTGTTCTCCAGGACTTACCTCAAGAAGTACCGAAAACCCACTCCTCCCATAGTCTGAAAAACTTAACATTGATCCAGTTATATCCGCCTCACCCCAAACCGCCTTTACTAATTTTGCACCGAGTGGCAAATAAACTCTTAATCTATTTTTATATTTTCCAGCTGGAAATACCTCAGATGGGCTGTTGTTTTTATAAGTTACCCGTAAGTTATGAATTATCTCCAGCTGTTTACCAATCGCTGTTTCTAAACTGAAAGCTCTCTCCAAATAATAGTTAGATTTATTTGCCCCTAAATTAGCATCGACCACAGCTATAAAGTCGCTGGTAAATTCATCACTTGCCGGTGACTCCCTTGGTATCGCTCCTGCCCAATTCTCAGATGCCGCATACGAAAATAAATTAGGATCATTTAAGTACAACTGGATATGTTTCTGCTCTAGACCAACTCCAATCGCTTGGATAATTGCTGGCCAATTTTGTTTAGAGAGAAAAAAAACTTTATTCAAAAGTTGAGTTTGCAAAGCGGTTAAATAATTTCTCTTGGCCTGCGATCCTGGGAAAAAATTTATTTCAGCATGCGAAATTGCCCTTTCAAACAAATTTGTCTCATCTACATGCTCCTTATAATCAGGCAAATCAACCCCACCTACCGCATTAAGCAAAAACCCAGACGCTGCCAAATCCATCGCAATTACCCCATTGACGTTATCCCCCGATTCTTTCCGATAAAAAAACTCAGCTATCTTAGCCGAACTTGGGAAGTCAGGTTCAAAGTTTGAATCCCGCAAAAACCAATCCTTCTGCCCCAAATCATTTTTAATTTCAATTGGTGGCTCTACATGTTCTTTTAAACTTCCATCCAGATTATAAATATCATCAACTTTGATATTCTTTAACCTTCCTCCCTCAAAATCAACCTTAGCATATGATCCAATAAATCCTCCCCCCGGTCGAAGTTCTAGATTATTTTCCAGTAAGACTAAGTAACTCTTCTTTCCATTCAGGGCTGTAATCTCTGGGAGTAAAAGTGCTGCTGCCCTTCCCCTCTCCACCAAATTTCCATATAAATCAAGTTTAACTCTTAAATCCTCAGCTTTAGGCTGAACAATTTTGGGTAGAGAACTAATAAAGTTATTATCAGCTAGCTTCACTCTAACTTTAGCAATTCTCTCATTAGCCGCACTTAATTCAACTTGAGCACTATCATATAACGGCTTCGGATCACCCCGGTCAGCTCCTGAGATAACCTTAGTCGCCATATATAGTGCTTGTATTCCTAAAGTCGCATGATTTGCTCCATTAATCCCCTCCCTCGATAAATCAACTAGTTCACTTACTTGATCTATCTGAACATTTAGAACTCCAATTCTTTTTAGAATTGAGATTGAGTCTAATAAATCTCTCAGTTGATCTGAGACATCTTTGGCCTTCCTTGTCTCCACCAGGGCTTGACTAAAATCCCCTTTTTCTATCGCAATTTGTGACTCTCTTAAGTAATTGCGTATACTAAATGCCCCTACCCCCAAACTAACTATCGGAAAAATCAGACCGTATAATATTATTCCGATCCCCAAAAATACCCACAATTTATCCGCCAAATTTCTTTTCAAACCAATCTTCTTTTTTCTTCCCTTCTTCTCCTCAGTCACTCCTTTCTCAGCTTCAGTTGAAAAATCTTCCTTCTCACCTGTATAAATAGGCGAACTAAAACTCCACCTTTTGTATTCTTCTTCTTTTTTTGTCAAAACCTCTGGTACTTTAATATCATTTTCCTTAAAGTAGTTTAATGTCTGTTTTAAACCAGCCACTACTCCAGTGTGAGTCTTCCAACTCAACTCCTTCATTGTCTTGACTAAATTTGGAGTCGGCCAAGGCGGAAGGGGAGTTGGTGAAAAATCTCTATTTTCATACCAAAGCGGATCCAGTAGAATCTGTCTAATCTCTGAAACCTTGATTGGTTCAAGTAACGCTCCATCATAAATCTTTTGGGATGTCGAACCTGACAGTACAACTTTGACCAATAAATTTACAGCATCCTTAACATACAAAGCTCGGCTGCTGAAATCCAAGCTAGTCTGCTCCTTCTGCAACTCACCAATTAATGTCGATTGAATCAACCGGCTAACTGGATCTGGATATCTAAAATGCATCCTCGGACCATAAACCGGGCCTAGTCTAACTACCCTAGCATTTAAATTATGCTCCTTGATGTATTTGGCAAAACGTATTTCACCATACTTCACATCCTTTAATTCCTTTGGTATATCCTTTTCATAAAGGTCTAAGGTCGAGACAAAAACAATCTTCGGCTTGTCATGGGTCGTCGGGGATTCCTTCTCCCCAACCAAGGAGTCTCTTTGCAATCTGACAAAATTTAAAAAATTACTCAGCCCACTATCAAAAAGCTGACCATCTTCCTCGTTATCAACTATAAAATATGCATAATCCAGTCTTGGTAATTTAATATCCAAAAAACTATCGCTCGTACTATTGCGTGAAGATGTAATTGACTTATTAATGAAGTGAAAGTTCTTATCTCTAACCAGTTCTCTTAGATTTTCCTTTGAACCTTGAGAAAAGTCATCGACTCCTAACACCTGTATTCCCTTCTTCAACATCTCCTCTGCCATGTGGGAGCCAATGAAGCCTGCGACCCCCACGATGAAAGCCAGCGGGGAGTTTCGAGAAAGTAAAATGCGAGAATTCGAATTGATATTTTCTAAATCATTAGGCACATATTAATAGTAGACCCTGACGTGCATAAGTTCAAGTCACGTGGGAGGAAAACTTTAGCGGAGATTGTTGAGGTCTAATGGGCGTTATCTAAAGCCTGGTTTGCTAAGCGGTCGGCTATAAAATTTTGGGCGCGGGGAACATTACGATAACTGATTAATCCCAACTCCATCTCAATTATTTTTATATCTTGGTAAATCACCTTTAAAGTTGGATTCTTTATCTTGTAATTACCGGCGAGTTGTTGAGCGATTAATTGTGAGTCAGATATAACTTCTATTGAATGAGGTGTCTTGTGACTGTAATGCTCTTTTATATAACTTAAAGCCGATTTCACAGCAGTATATTCTGCTACATTATTAGTAGCAACTCCAATAGTCTTTCCTTCTTGGTGTAACATCACACCATCAGCTCCCTTTATGATATATCCATAAGATGCTGGCCCTGGATTTCCTCGAGATGCCCCATCTGTGTTGACAATTAAATTCATTTACTTTTCAAACTCCTTATTTCAATAAAGACGATAATCATTTGCAAAAATAAAATCAAGTATTCTGATAAGTCAGTAATCCATGAAGCAGCAATATAAGAATAAATCGGTATAAAAATTATATTGGCTAAAAAATTAAAAATCAGACCAACTAAATAAATCACTAAGACAGTTTTAAATTTATTCAATGAAATCAATACCCACATAAATAAAGCTGATACAAAGAAGGCGGGAAAGGAAAGTGCTAAAATTCTAAGGGAATCAATTGATCCCGCAAAACCCTGATGAGTTATTATTTTTATAATCATTGGTGCCAAAAATAAAGTTAGTATAGTTCCAGTTATTGAAACCAGCAGGAGTCCCCCCAAAGCTATTAGTATCTGTTTTCTAAATAACTTAACATCGCTCTTTAGACTATGCAGCAAGATCGGGTAAAAACTATTCATTATAAAAGTTGGAATAACCAGAGCCGCTTGAAAAATCGCGTAAGCCAAATTGTATATTCCTACATCCAAAAAAGACTTCTGTACCGACATAATAAAACTATCAACTCGAAAATAAACCACATTCAAAATTAACGTCAAAGAGATCGGCCAAGTCTTTTTTAAAGCTTCTAAAATAAAATCTCTACTAAATATAGGTGTGATAGGGGAGACAATTTTATTTACAAAATACAAGGATACAATTGGCATTAAAACCCAACCACTAACATAAGCTCCCATCGCAAAAAAAAGATTCAAGTTAAGTGTATGGAATATGTAAACCAAACACAAAATCAACAATGAGCCACTAACCCAAGCTATTGTCGCGTAGTTATATTTATGTTTACTTTGAAAAATAGCATTACAAGTTACAAAAACTGCTGATTCAAAAATAGATACCCCTAAACCAAGTAAGATCAGCTGCCTAAATATGGGATTAGTGAATGGGCCAAAAAAAGCTACTCCGAGTCCGACGACAAACAACACGACCATCAAAATAATTCGTAATCCAAAAAGTTTCCTCCAATAAGTTCCCGCTGTAGCATCTAGAAGATGGGGGAGTATGTATGCATTTAATCCAAAATCAACTGCCAGTCCAAAAAAAGCCATGAATGTTAAAGCTAAAGTAAAAATCCCAGTTCCAGTTTCTCCATATGATCTAGTTATTAAACCAATAATTACCACTGTTGAAAGTGAACTAACCGCTTTACCCAAAATTTGCCAACTGGTTTGGGAAAAAACCTTCCTAAATTCCTTCATTCCTTTTAAGGATACATCGATAAAAACAAAAAGATAACCCCCAGACTAAAAATAACAGCCTTATTCCTTGCGGTAAGGTCAGGAAATAATGATCAACCATCCCCAATAAAAATATTGCCATCCAAGCGATTAACAGATACATCGTCTCAATTCTAAACTTCCAAAGCAATCCAACTGGTGTCACTATTAATACACATAGTCCTAAAAACCCAACCAGTCCCGTCTCCGCCAAGTGTAGTAAAAAAATGTTGTGGACCGGTTGCAAAAATCTGCTTGGGCCAGAAACCAAAGCTGAAACTGCTACTTCATTGATAAAATTATTCAAACCAATTCCTAAAAAGGGGGATTGCTTAAAAAAACTCCAAGCAATATCTACCAACTCACCCCTTCTAATAAAAGACAAGTTATCAAAATTAAAAGCCGAACTATATCTCACATACATCACTGGGAAAATTAAAAAAATTATCACCAAAAGTACCCAAATTCTTTTTCTAAGGATAATCAAGCCCTCTAAAAAAAGCACCCCCACACCAGCCCTAGAAAAACTAAGCAAGGCAACCAAGGCAGCAAGAGCTACATTAAAATAATAAGGCCAGTTCAAAGATTTAATCTGTCTGCTTATAAAACTTATTAATGCAATAGCGATTACACAAAAAGCGCTCAGTACATTTGGGTGCGGAAAACTAGCATATGGTCTTAAAAACAATTGACCATTAAAATTAAAGGTCGCAATAGAGGGAGTTATTAAACTAAAACTTCTTTCTCCTAAAACCCAAACATTCATTGATCGACCCAGTAAAGTCTCTAGAATTGCAAGCAAGCCGATATAAACTATCGCCAAAACAAGCCCCCAAAAAATTAATTTGCTAATCTCCATGAATTCTTGACTAGCTATGTATATTCCAAAAACTCCAACCACTACATACTGTTCCAATCGCACTAAACCAACCCCTAAGTTATTGGAAGATACCAATGAAAAAATCGCCGTTAACAGAAAAATTAACAAAACCCCAAGCGCCCGCTGATCAACAGCTGGTCTCCGGAAAACCCACAACCCCACTAGAATTAAAACTAATACATCCCACAGATAAACAGTCGGGGAGAGATAATCAACTCTCAGAGAAAATATAAAAGAAAAACTTGGCCAAAAATGGCGTCCTAGTTGAGTTGGTAAAAGCAGTATAATTAAAAAAAAGGTTATCCGCTCGAGTTTACTCACTTGACTCGCCAGAACCCGGAGATATAACTAAATGCCGATCTAGACCTTCACCAACACTCTCAGTTTTTACACCTTCCACCTCTTGCATCGCCATATGAACCACCCTTCTTTGCCATGCAGGCATTGGTTCAAGCTCCATCGGTTTTTGCTCCTCTTTGACTTGCTCAGCCCAAGACTCGGCTTTTTGGGCTAACTCCTTCTCTTTTCCTTCTCTCCATCCAGATACATCAATAATCACTCTTTTTTCTGAAATCTTATTTTGATTTTGCTTAAACAAGATCTGATTAACTAGCAATTGCAATGCAGACAAGGTCTCACCCTGATGTCCAATTAATCTTCCAGCATCAGATGTTTCAATCGATACAAATACCGCCTCTTCCTTTTCTTCAACATCAAATGACCCCTCCAAAGAGAGCATACTCAAAATATTTTCTAAAATCTCCGAAACTTGCGCTTCCACGCCAAGTAGTATAGATAAAAAGACAGATTGCGTCAACAAGTAGAAAAACCCCAGAAGTATTAGTTACGAATTGCTTTTAGCTTATTTATCCAACTCTCAAGTCCACCCCAGCCAGATATGTAATGCTGCTGTATTATTCCCATAATTGTAAAGGTGTTCCAGTAAATAGCCAGTCCAATTGGAAACTGCCAGGAGAAAAACCCAATCATTAAAGGCATCATAAACATCATCTGAGATTGCATGGTAGCCATGGCATCATCTGTCTCCAACTTATCCTGCCTCTCCAAAGCTGTATCCTGCTTAAGTGGGGCAATTTTCTTAGGAGCCATCATCTTTGATTGTAAAAATTGCAAACCCGCTGTAATCACCGGCACAAGTAATAAGAACAGCCCAGCACTTGCAAATTCAGATGGTTTGTTTGCCAAATTTAAGCCCAAAAAATGAGGATCTGGGATCTTGCCCAAATGAGGAACAAAGGGGTATAAAATCTCATTAATTTTACTCAAACCAGCATGATTATCAAATAAAATCAGAATCGATTGGTATAAAGCAATAATAATTGGGATCTGAATTATCGAAGGCAAACATCCACCCGCCGGATTAACTCCCGCTTGCTTATAAAGAGCCATCTGGGCGGCCGCCAAAGCTTGCTTATCCTTTTGGTGTTTCCTTTTAAGTTCATCCAATTGAGGTCGCAGTTCAGCTAATTTTTTAGCCGATTTAAGCTGAGTCGCCATAAAAGGCCAGACCAGAAATCTTATTAGCAGTGTCAGAATTATTATCGCAAAACCCATGGAACCAGGAATATGTATGGCATCCAAACCATGCAAAATTAAAACCAACAGATTAATTACTGGGCCCAGAAAAAGCGTATGAAAGATTAAACCAATCAAAGCAAATGGATTCAACGGCACCTCCAAATTCTAATAAGTCCCAACTTAAAGCCGTGTATCATCCCATATTTTTTAATCATTTGTTTAGTGTATTCCGAACATGTCGGTGAATACCGACAAGCCCCACCAGGCGCCAAAAAAGCCAGCATGCCGCTATCAAATGATAGATATTTTTGGTAGATATTAATTAGTTGAATAAATAGCGCTGACATTTTCAAGTGTTGCAAGCGTTTTTTCAGAGGGGCTCAGAAGAATCGCTACTTTAGGCATAATAACTAAATTCAAATTATTTCGCAACTGTGGATATACCTGTTTTAGAGCGACCGACAAGAGCCTTCTCGCTCGATTTCTCTCATGTGCCTTCTTAAAGTTCTTGCTTGATAGAGCAATCCCTACCAAACAATGATCATTTTCTCCTTCCTTAGCAAACAGAGTAAATAGGGGAGTTTCAATCCGCTTTCCGGAAACCACCCACTTGAAATCTTTTTTCAGATTCAATCGATCGGATTTAGGTAACATTTAAATTAAACCGTCAGTGTTGAATTACCTCTCGCTCTACGGCGAGATAAAACTCTTCTTCCACCTGAAGTCGCCATCCTAGCCATAAAACCATGTTTTCTGGCTCTCTTTATTTTAGATGGTTGATATGTTCTCTTAGTCGACATGCGCTAAGTATAGCAGGCACGAGTGTTTAATGTCAAAGTTCAAATATCAAATCAATGTCCAATTCTGTAATTTGTAATTTGTAATTTTGCATTTGTAATTTTTCACTTGATCTACTAGTTGCTAGTTCCTGTATCTTTACTGTGAATAACTTATCCACTAGTATCCCAACTATCTACCTAACCTATGGAACCAAATGAAACCTGGACTAAAATTCTCAAGCAAATCAAAGACCAAATTTCCGCTGCTAATTTCCGGACCTGGTTCTCTCAAACTACTTTTGGTTCAATAACTGAAGAAAAACTAACTATCAATGTCCCTTCAGCCTTCATTAAAAATCAGCTTACCGCTAGGTACGATTCATTAATTCACCTTGCAATCGAACAAACTACCGGCAATAAATTAATCATTGAGTATGTAGTTGATCCCAGCTTAATGCAGAAAAAAAACTCCTCCGATTCTGAGGTCGACTTTGCGTTTACTCCTTTCAACGCTCCTATCACTCAACCAACCGGGGGACTCAACCCAAGATACACCCTAGACAACTTTGTGGTCGGGCTAACTAATAACTTAGCTTATGCTGCCTCCCAAGCCGTCGTGTCCAACCCAGGCACCTCATATAATCCTTTATTCATCTACGGACCATCAGGCGTTGGCAAAACCCACCTCATGCAGGCAATAGGTAATGCCCTAATTAAAAAAGATCCTTATTTGAAGCTAATTTTTGCTTCATCAGAAAAATTTATGAATGATTTTATCGACTCACTTCAATTTAAAAAAACCGGTGAATTCAGACAAAGATACCGCAATTGCCATATCCTACTGATCGATGATATTCAATTTATCTCCGGTAAAGATTCTACCCAAGAAGAGTTCTTCCATACCTTCAATGAGCTCCAATCTAAAAATGCTCAAGTAGTTTTAACCTCAGACCGCCCACCTGGAGATATTCAAAAACTTGAACCCAGATTACAATCTAGATTTCAAGGCGGTTTAATGGTCGACATTCAAATCCCCGATTTTGATACCCGGGTCGCTATTCTGAGAGCCAAACTCCTTGATAGGGGAGAAAAGCTCCCCGAAGAAGTCGTCAGTATGATCGCTGAGTCCGCGGCCACCTCAACCAGGGAACTCGAAGGCCGGTTAACTCAAGTCGTTCAAATGACCAAACTAACCAATCAAGAACCAAACGTTGAGGTTATCTCCAAATTCTTAGGTAAACCTCAAGCAACCAGACCCAACACTCCTCTCGATTACAAAAAAGTTTTAAATGAAATTAATCAATACTTCAACGTTAAACTAAGCGATTTAACCGGCCCAAGGAGACAAAAAGGTTTTGTCCTGCCCCGCCAAATAGCCATGTATTTAATGTACGAAGACTGCAAAATACCCATGGAGCGGATTGGGGAGATACTAGGAGGCAGAGATCATACCACCGTTTTACATGGCATTGAAAAAATAAAAGCAGTCAGCGGTCACGACACCGAACTCCAGCGCCTCATCGGCGACCTCCGCCATCAACTAGCAGGATAGTTATCCCCATTTATCCTCAAGTTGTCCACAAACTTATCCACAATCTCCCTTCTACTTTTCAACACAAATTACTCCCGAATCTACGGCCACTTTTGCCAATTTGTCTACATATTCACCGCCCCTATTAGTATGACTACTATTTTAAATAATAAAGAATTAAACTGCCCCACTTGTGGACAAGTTATATAATAGATAGACTCTGCTCTATGGATGTAAATTGGTATCTTGTCGGATTCATCATACTTGGAATTTTAATCGCCTATCTAATTGGTCGGCTTCAATCTAAACAACCCAAATCGGATATTCCCCAAGATTTTATCGATCTTTATAAACAAGTTGACTCCTTACCTTTAAAAGTTCTACAAACTATTCAAGGCTCAATTAATCCTCAAAAAGGTAAAATGGCTGAACTGCTCACCTACGCCGAACTTCGTTATGACTACGATCGGATTATCCCCTTGGGCTGGCCAATTGACTTCATTGGTATTAAAAATAATGAACGGATTGATTTCATTGAAGTCAAGTCTGGTACAGCTGCTATCTTGACAGATCAAGAAAAACACATTAAAAACCTTATAGCGAACGGTCGCGTTCATTTTCGCCTTATTAAGATATCTGAAGATGAAATTCATCGCTTTGTCACTGCCCATCCTGAATGAAAATATCGATTTTACAACAAGACCTATATCCTGCCCTCCAAACCGTCGCCAGATCAACTGGAGTCCGTAGCTCATTACCTGTTTTAAGCAACATCTTATTTCAAACCGAAGCAGGTAAACTAATTCTATCTGCCACTAATCTAGAGATCGGTATCATTAAGAAAATAAACGCCGAAATAGCTGAAGAGGGAGATATTACCGTCCCTGCCAAAACTCTTCTAGAGATAATCTCCTCCCTTTCTGGTAGTAAGATTGATATTGAGACTAGCGGTGATCAGCTAAAAATCTCGACCAGCAATTTTAACGCCATCATTAATGGTATCTCAGCAGCTGAATTTCCAGCTATCCCGGTTTCCTCCGAAAGTCAGGTTTTAATTAGTGGATCAATATTAAAACAAGTTTTACCAGAGATCAGCTTTGCTGCTGCCACCGATGAAGGCCGGCCGATCCTAACTGGCATTTTAACTGAAATTAAGAAAAATACCTTAGAACTGGTTGCTACTGATGGCTTTAGACTCGCTCACAAAACAGCTAAATTAGATGAAAAAGGTGATATCACCTTCAAAGCCCTGATTCCTAAAAGAACTTTTGAAGAGGTTGTTCGGCTTATTTCCGAAGAACTTCAGGGTTCAGAAGAGGAAAAGATTGAAATCACCACCTCTGAAAATCAAAATCAAATTATCTTTAAAATTGGCCAAACTATTATCTCCTCCCGGTTAATTGAAGGTAATTTTCCAGCCTGGGAAAAGATCATTCCCACTCAAGGAGAAAATGGTAAGTCTTTTATCAACCGGACTATTATTGAGCGACCCGAACTTCTCAAAGCAGTTAAACTGGCATCTATCTTCGCCAAAGACGCCGCCAGTCTAGTCAAAATGCAGTCCAAGAGCGGTAAAATCACCCTTATTTCCGAAACTAAGGAGCTCGGCTCCCAGGAAACCCATCTTGATGCAAAAGTCGAGGGAGAAGAGATCACAATCGCTTTTAACTCCCATTTCTTAATGGATGCTCTCTCTGCCTGTTCGTCAACTCAGGTGACTATTGAATTTACAAGCAACACCCTCCCTGTCTTAATTAAACCAGTTGGCGAAGAGAGCTTAGAATATGTTGTTATGCCCGTTATGTATAGCTAAAGTTACACTCCAGAATAAGTAATAGTATGAAATGTATAATCTAAATCGTCTTTTAGCCGTCTCTTTCCCTGAAAAGGTGCCTCATTACTAATATGAATGCCATATGTCTGTCCGAGTTCAAAGCTCTTATTTAAAATAACTTTAACAGTCTTTTTATCTGAACTCATTTGCAACTTATATCCCGGATCAGGAGTAATAAATAGCTCAAACTTTTTATCTGCCTCATCAATTGGATAATTAAATGTCAAAGCGATCTCCTGGTTGATATTGATAGTCGATCCATTTAAATTAGCCGGTATCATTGACACCACTTTAACTTCTTCCTGACCAGGGCTAACACTCGGATTGATCCCTATTTTTTGAGCTGGGAGTGGTGAATACAATCCTCTAGTAAACAACACAATCAGTCCTATTCCCAGTGCCACAATTAACCCAATTCCAGTTTTATTTATCTTTAGTACATTCATTAATTAATTATACCTTTACTTATATTCAATTAAAATCGTATCAGTGTTTATATTGTTATCCTTAAACCAGTTTTTAGCAATCTGGTAATCTCTTTGTTTTTCAGTTGTTTTTGAATGAACTTCCAGATGCTTTTCTGAAATATAAATGATATAAAAATAAGAGCTCATCGCTGGCAGCTTTTGTAAAATTGGGGTGTTTTTAACAAAATCATTTTCCCCCCTTTGATAACTGGCTGGCTCGAAACCACCCCCCGAACGCACTGGATAAGGCGAGCGGACTGGAGTAAAATTCAAACCATCAGGTGAAGCTGATGCAAAAGGTATATTTGGTTTTCCAAACTTGCTTCCTGGTCTGTTAAATAAAACGCTCACCAAAACAATTACTCCTAGTCCAACCGTGGCAATAATCAGTATCAAAGTTAATTTGTTCATAAATTAGACGTGTTTAACCTAATAAAACCACTTCTGGGCGTCACTCTTCTGGTCGCTCTCTCTTGAACAAAAGCTGGTATTAATTTACCAGTATCTGGATCATAATTCCATGTTTCAAAAGCATAATCCGTGGCTGATTGCACAACTTCAATCTGATTCCCCTCATCTTTTCTGATCACAATCGCCACATGTCCAAATGTATTATCATCACCCACCGATATTATATCTCCAGGCTGAACCTTTCTGGCGTCAGTTATGACTTGAAAGTCACTCGGCAGAGAGCGGGCTGTATCAGCATAATCTCTCGCATTACTATTCATTAATTTTTTAGCAAATTCACCGTATCCAGCTTTGTCTAAAGCTGCAAAAACAAACTCAGTGCATTGCAAATAATCCGGATCCTTAGCAAAGTCATAGGCTGCTTTTGCCATCTCACTCCAGCAATGATAACCAGTGTAATGTCCATTAGCATCTCCATTCGCTGCCCCAACTGCACAATTTAACCCTATATTATCAATTTTATCTCTATCTCTGACACTATGAAGTAACTGTCCTGCGATCTGTTGAGCGGCATTAGCAATTCTTTCTCCGCCCTCTCCACTTATAGCAATCGTCGGTTCTACCTTACATCCTTGAAGGCTCTTCCATAAATCATCTCCATAGCTGTTTGGTCCAGTTGTGCAACTATCATAAAGCAGGCACCCATAATAACCCCGGGCCACATCATCAATCACATTTTTGTTATTCAGCCAAGCTGGGTCCCAAGTATCACCTGGCTGGCTAAGTAACGCTCTGGTTTTTTTAATAATAAATCCAGAAGCTAAAATAATACTTTTTTGTGGATCACAAAAATCAGCGTGAGTTAACTCATCGGCAGTTGTTCCTAAAAACTTAGCTCCCAACTCCACCCCTTGTTGGTAATAAGCCCCAGGATCATTTGGATTTATCCTAGGAGGAGGTTGGATTTGCATTAGTCCCAATGCTCCAGTCGGGCTGGTTTGGTTGCGGGTACAAAATCCTTCATCCATCCCCAGTACATCTGTGTCTGTATAATAGGTTGCATTTGTTTCTACCTTAGCAAAAGCGGCGAGTAGCACAGCGGGTATCCCTGATTTATTTGATGCCTCATTAAAATATCTCAAAAGTAGCGGACTTCCATATTGAGTTGGAGGTTGAGGATCTCGGTAAAATTTACATGCCGATAAATCCACACTTGAACTACCTCCGCCACCACTCCCAGAACCAAGTGATCCGCCTCCAGATCCGGAAATATTTTGCTTAATTGGAGGCAGCAGTCCTAATTTTTCATTCAAATCCATCACTAATGCTAAAACTAACAGCAAGCCAATAAAAATTCCCACCCAAAGCTTCCAATTAAATAACTCTTTAACCCCAGCAACCAGTAATTTATCTCCACCAATTAAACTTAAACCAGAGAGTATCCACCCAGGTGGCCCACCTAATGCTCCTCCAGCCAGTTTTAATCCAGCTGAAGCTGCCCCTTTTTTAATTGCACCCCTTTCGACAGCAGATACCGCCCTGCCAACTCCTTGACTTGCCGCCCCTCTCACTGGTCCAGTTCTGGCAAATGGCAAGGGAGCTCTGCCAGTAGATATAACTGGCACTCTTTCAACCCTCGCGGTCTCCTCTCTGATCTCAGGAATATTAATTGTCACTCTGGTTGGTGGAAGAGGTGGGATTCTAGTTAGACTTGGCGGAGCAGCAGGTGGCATTGGAGGCTGTGGACCTGCGCTGACAGAAGGCTGAGTTCTTCGGAACCTCTCCAAGATTGTTCTTCTTGGTGGAGTAGCGGGAGCCGGAGTAGTGGGTGTGGCACTAAGCGGTGGGGTAGCCAGGGGAACTGTTGGGGTAAGTCCTGGTGAAGGACGGGCCGGTGTTACCGGTTGGGGAGGGGTAGGATGATCTCTTTGAATCTGATCATGAGCCAGAGCTCTTTGCTGACTGACAGCGTTCTCTGAGGCTGGCAATAAGTCAGCTGCCTGAATTTTTTTATCTAACTCAGGAGCCAGCGGGGAGAGCCCATGATTTATCTGGTAAGTAAATAAAGTAAATCCCCCAGTCTGAGCCTGATAAAATCTATTAAAAAGATAGCTCACATTCTCATAAGTCGTCTCCCTGTAAGCCTCTTTGGCATAAGCAAAAAAGGCTCCTTTGTCTAACTGTCCAAGTAGCCAAATACAATCCTTTAACCGCTGTCCGCGGTAAACATATCTCGGACTTTTTTCTAGGGCGGCTTTTAATTTTTCTGGAAAACTAGGTAGAGTAAAATATCTGCGGACTAAATCTTCTGTCGTTCGGTATAAACCAAGAGTCGGAGTGGGCATATAACTTTAGTATATACTACATGCCCTGTTTCATCAGTTCCTCAGGGCGGGTGGTAATCAATTGATGTTCCTCAGGTGAGGCAACCACGCTCATCGCCACATGAGTTGGCCCAGCAAAAAAAAGTCCCTGACCAACTCCAGCTGATAAGAGTAACCTTTTTTCTCCCTCAGACAAGTTAAAAACCTCTCCCACTTTATCAATTGAGGCTGGAGCTTGCTTGAATAAAACCTGGATCGATGAATTAGAGATGATCTCTTTGCCCCGGTCTGTCCCCAAAAAATCTTCGACATCTTGAGTGATCGTAGTGACTCCCAGATAATATTTTCTGGCCCTTTTAGCCATTTGCACTAAAAAGTCAGCCGAGTCTGGGTTTTGCATCATATACCAGGCCTCATCCACTACCAGCAACCTCTTTTTAAGTTGGGTCCGGATCTTCGTCCAGATATAATCCAAAATCAGATACATCGCCAAAGGTCTAAGCTGATCGGCCAAATCCCTAACTGAAAAAACAATCCATGGATTAGCTAAATTAATATTTGATGGCGCTGAAAAGATCCCGGAGAGTGATCCTTTTATAAACCTCTCCATCCGGTAAGCTAACTCTTTTGACTGTTCCTCTTCCATCCCAATCAAAACTTTATATAAGTCTTCCATCAGTGGGGGAGGTAGATGTTGAGTTTTGGGGTCAGCGGTGATTCCTTTAAGCCGGTATGTCGCCGTTATCGCGCGGTCTAAAATAGCTGATTGAGAAGCATCTAGGTTTCCCAAAACTAACTTTAAAAATCCAGTCAAAGTTAAAATTTTCCGGCCCAACTCATTCTCACCACTCTCAATTACTTGAGACAGATCAAATGGATTGATCTTAACTGGCGACTCAGATGAAAAGTTAATATATTGCCCGCCCACTGCAGTGGTTAAGTTTTTATACTCTTGCTCAGGATCAATAATAATAATATCTGTCCCAAACATCAGTGACCTTAAAGTCTCCAACTTTACAAAATAACTCTTTCCCGCGCCTGATTTAGCAAAAACTACCGAATTAGCGTTCTCCAAACTAAACCGGTCAAAGATAATTAATGAGTCATTATGAGCATTAATGCCATACATGATCCCTTCATTAGCAGTTAGCTCAGAAGTAGTAAATGGAAAAGTCGTTGCCAAAGAAGTTGTATCCATATTGTGAGTTAGCAGTAGTTGGTCTTGTCCCAAGGGCAGAGTCGATTTAAACCCAGCATCCATCTCCAAATCAGTTGTTCTAGCCGTAATTGATAAAGAACCAAGCGTCGATTGAACTAGCTTGGATGCGTTATTTAGCTCCTCCATATCATGAGCAGGAACTGTCACATACAGTCCTAATCTAAAAAACCTCTCCGCCCCCTTCACTAATTGCTCCTGCAAGCCTTGGGCATCATCTAGAGCCAGCTGAACAGCTGGATCAACTGCCCGCCCCCGCTCTAAATCAGTTTGAATCGTCGCTTCCATCTCAGCCACCTTTTTCTTCAGATCATCTAACACCCCTTTTGAGCCTGAGGGGTAAATAAACATCGAAATGTCTAGAGAATGATCAAAAGAGATTAGCGGTTCCAACCAGTTTGGATCAACATACCGCGGATAACCCGATACAAAAAAGGTTCTGAAGTACCTATTATTGATCCTAATATTATTAAAGTCTACTTCCACCTCCTCAGGTGCCAAAACATCCTGAATAGTTAAAGCTGGCACATCTTTTTTTGCAGGCTGGGCCTGTTCTGCTGGTTTATCTTTTACATTTTGCGGTTTGTGGTTAAACAGTGACATGGTTTTAGTTTAAGAAGGGCTAATATATTCGTCATTTAGCTCCTCTACTACAAAGGGTGTCTGAGTGTTTCTGGCAGAGTATTGAGAAGGAGGCTTTTGAGCTGATACGGCTGGAGGCGGTATAATCGTCTCATTAGGAACCACGTTAGGTAGAGGCTTAGCTTGTTCTTGCGGAGCAGGGGGTTGGACATCTGGTTTGGGCTCAACGCTTGGAGTCAATACACTTGAATTAACCGCTGGGTTGTTTGAAGCGACACTTTCTGCCGTTGAAACGTTGTAAATATCATTAAAAAGTTCGATGAGCTCCAAGGTATTTAACTGTTTGGCCTTCAACCCAATTCTCGCTAGCTGGCGCACAATGTGGTCTCTTCTTGGCAACACTGTAGTTAAAATCTTGGTCATATTACTTTCAATATTTTTAGTAATCCCCACCTCCAAGTAGGAAAGCGAAATCACAATATAAAATTGCTTATCCAAAACCTCATTTTCCCTAATGGTGGTCTCAATAAAGTTTTTATACCGGCCGATCATCGCGACCAGAAGTGGATTTGACTGCTTCTTTTGATGATCATCTAATTTCTTTAAATAGGCTGAAATATCCAACCTTTTTGATCTAATCACAATCTGAATAGCAAATGACAGTGAATTTAAAAGCGCTGCAAAAGATGAGATGATCGCCAATTGCTCATTTTCAGATAACAGTCCAAAATTAACTGCTGATGTTTGCAAAACAAGCGCCACGGTTCCGTCCTTCATAATCAATAAATCATTTTTAATATCTTTAATTGGTAAATACTCTTGCGATGGACTCATATCAGTTCTCAATTGTCAATTTTAAATTGTCAATTTCCCGTCCCTCCTTTCTTAGCTGAAATAATAATTGGTGAAATCACCTCTCCAGCCAGATCAATTTTATAAACATCAAAGATAAAGCTATCTTTTTCCAAAGTCAGTGTATAAGTGCCATTCGGCAAAGGAGTCACTGCTATAAATTGACCCAATTTATTAGTTTTTAACGCTCTAACAGGCAATTGTTGCTTATCATGAGTCACCACAATTACACCATCTAGATAGTTTCCCAGAGTATCAATTACCACCCCATTAATCACATTCGGTGTGGTGGTCAATACCACCTGCCGTTTAGCTGGTTCAGGTGGAATAATCGGCACCACCGTTGATTTAGAAGTAGTTGTTAGCTTACTTGTTACCGCCAACTTTGAAGCAATATCCGTAGCCTGACTATTTAGAACTTGGAGCTCTTCTAAAATATGCTGAAAATCTTCATTAAACTCCTCCGGATTCTCTCCTGGACGAGCCGCCTGGGCTTTAATTGCACTCATCTTCTTTTGGGTATCTAAAATTTTTGCTTGGATGACTTGAGCTTGTTTAGCATAATCAACCTCTTTTTTCAGCTCTTCAGCTGAGGGGATTGGCTTGTTGTTACTACCTTCAGGGTTAGGATTCATGGAGATAGCTGGGGGAGCAGCTGGTTGAGGAGGAGCAGCTACCACCGGTGCTTGAGGTTGAGGCTGAATGGCTGGTCTTGGCGCTACTTGAGGAGAGATTCCAAAAGTTTTTGAATCAATCGCACTAGGTCTAATATTTGTTGGTGGGGTAGGGGGCATTGGGCTAGGACTGGGCATTGGGTTAGCCGAGTTTGCAACAGCCACGATCGGCTGGCTAGTTGGCGCAAACTGAGAGATTGAATTAACTTTAGGCATATTCTCAGCTAAAACGGGAGCAGTTGGTTTATTCGAGAGATAGATGAGTAGCCTCTCTTTAAAAAGTAAATCGCTTGTGCTAAAGTTTTTTAACTTCCAATGCCTTTTGGTTGGTGAAAAAATAGCTTTAAAATAAGCCTTGACCCAATGATCCAGCGGCCGTTCATTAATAGGCAAGAAAGCAAAAGCAATCCCAGTCAAAGCTGATATTGCCGAGAGTGGCCAACCCACAAATGGTGCCTTACTAGCTACCAGAATAAACAATAAGTAGGCCAGAGCCAAACCGCCTCCCAGATAACCAAACTGTTTTAGAGTCATATCACCGATTAAATGAAACTGAAAATCGGTTACATTTTGAGGAATAGGATGTGATTCCACGTTAAACGTCCTTTCTGATATAAATATGCTACTGCGTGAAAAAAAGCGCAGCAAGGCAGACAAAGTGGATCAATTTCATGCTAACTGGTTGACAAGTATCGAAACTATCTGGTAAAACAAAAGAAGTGGTGCATCGATCCGCTAACCAGTGGATTAAGATGCATTAGGGAATCCCGTTCAATTCGGGAGCTGTGCCGCAACTGTAAGTCCGGTTAATCGGACAAGCCAGGAGACCGACCACTTTTTAGTCCCGTTGCAGGAAAATATGACCGAAGCCCCTCCCTACATCCACCAACAAGCTGAAGATATCGCTAATGAGGCCTGGCAAAAATCCCAGGTTTATGATTTACTTTCCAAGTTTGCTAAAGAAACCAGTCCAGATGTTTTATGGCGCAAAAACTTAGAAAATTGGCTAAAAGAGTCCAGCCAAGAGTGGCGTTATATGATAGGCACTGGTTTTAACACCAAACGCCAGGTCACCAGAATGGTCTCTGATTATCAGCAAGCTTTAGCCCAGGGTCGAACCTACTCAGAGGCGCTCGAGGCCGGTCTCTCCCCAGTTGAGGAAGATATTACCCACTACAGGCTCGAATATCTCCTCCGGGGCTGTGTATTACCTAATCCTATAGAAATAGGCGAAATAGATGGCAAATCCCGCCTCAAGGGTAGTAGATACAGCCAAACTCCCCTTGTTGATGTCATCCTAGAAAAAGAACGCAATGGTTCAGTTAAAAAAGCTATTGGAGCAGCTGAGCAGTTTTTTGTGGGTGATCCCGAAAAAGGTATTCCAGGAGTGGAGCAGGGAATAGCTGTTGAAGTTTCTCCTCCAGGTTGGACCGGTTTTAAGAATAAAGAGGGCGAAGATCTGCATTATCCTAAAGCTCAAATCTGTATTATGCAAAAAAACCCAGATGGCAGCTTTGAGTCATTCACCATCGTTTTAGATATGGAAATTGCTGAGTGCCAAGCGCTTCTAGGTAAATTAGGTAAAACTCCAGATGAACTCAGAAGTTGGGGTGGCCAGGCTGAAATAGAGAATATTGTCAAAAATATTGCCACCATTGATACCTCTAAAGTTGCTCTAAGTATTGAGGCTATAGTCAAAATGGCCGAATCTGTCAAAAGAAATCCCTGGGCCAACCAAATTGAACTCCCTGATGGCACAGTTGAAACAGTTAGCTTTGAGACAATTTATGCTAATTTGCAAAGAAAAACCGAACTTTTAAATCTAGATACAACCTCAGCTGAGCTAATTGAACAGTTCAAAGCTTATGTTCGCTCCCACCCTGACTTACTAGAATCAGCTACAGTTATCAGCTTAGATGAGCTAGCTAAAGAACTAGCTAAAACTATTCTAGACATTAAAGATGCCACCGAAGGCAAACCTCCGGAGCCAAAAACTGCTGATCAATATCAAAAAGGTTATGAAAAGCTAAAAGAAGAAGCTCAGGGCTGTGACCCAGAGAGTGGGGAAATAGCCGGACCTTGGGGAATCCGTAAACTCAAGCCAGGGGAAAAATGTCCACGGATCGCCTGCCAAAGATGTCCTTGGGTAGCCAATGAATATGAAGTCAGTCAAATTAGAAATGGCCTCATCAAAACTTGTCCTTGGTGTGGCATGCCCCCAAAATGATATAATACACCCATGCCCGACCCAGAATCAGAATCCCCAAGAACCTCTCCTCCAACCCATGAGCAACTTGTAGAAGAATTTGCCGCTGCCGCTGCCGAAGCGCTAAACAGAAGACAAATTCCCGATCAAACTCCTTTGCCCAATTCAAAAGAGCCCCTACTACCGGCCCCTAAACCAGAAGTACCAGCTGAAACTCCTGTCGGTACCCCAATGAGTGCTTATCCTGAAGCACGTCAAGCCTCAGTTGAAGGAGCAAGTGAATTTTTCCAAGGTGTAGTTGAAAAAGCTTTTGATGAGCACAATATACCTCCTGAGCAAAGGGCAGATGTTTCAGTGAGGCTTGCAACCCCTGAAGAACAAGCTGAAATGAGATCTAGGTTCTTGCGTGATATCACCCCAGAACAAGAAGAGCATGAACTCCAAAAAATCAGAGACCAACTAGTAGATGATGAAAAATACGAATTTGTTAGTGAAAGAATACAAAACGGCCTAAGAACAATTCGTATTCGTAACAAGGAAACAGGCGTAGCAGTTGACCTTTCCCCCCGCCTCGAAGGATCAGTTAACCTCTACCTCGCTCCAGATCCAGACCCAGGTCCAGACCCCGATAATCCTACCAGAGATTTAGAAAATGAAATTGCATTTAGGGTCTGGGTTGAAAAAACTTTACTAGGTGCAGAAGCTAGTGCTACCATTGATCAAGGTTTTGAAGCTAGTTTTATCACTACAATTTCTGCCAATGCTCTTAAAGTAGGGGGTGGTGGTTTAGGTCCAGGTGTTCATCAAGAACTGCTTAATAAAGTTAGAGGACGAATTCATTATCATAATGGAGGAATTAACGCTCAATATAATTTAAAAGAACTCGCTAATGATATTATTGCTACACCAGAGCCTCACATCGAAGTTTTTAAAACTCCCGGATTTCAACAAGCCATTACCTGGATCGATTTTTATGGTGCAGAATATTTTAGAGATGGAACACTTGGTAGGGGTCACCTCGTTGCCTATTTACGAGGACTAGGATACCCCCCCCACCAGGCTGCCTTGAGCGCTAAACTAGCTGAAAATACCATGCGAATGTATGGAGAGGCTGATTGGCATGATGGTATCCGTTTAATTGATGGCACTTCGGTTGGTCTGGCCGATTTTCCACCTGATCCTAGAGTTCCTGACCAAGATGCAGCAGGCAATCCCGTCCTTCCTGAAAATAGGGTCACTTTATGGTCAATTCACCGCTATTTTGTTGATCATTGGTATGAAATTAACATTCAATCTTCTGCTAATGGTAGAGGATCCCGCCAAATGAGGCAAGTCTTATGGGCACCTTTTTCAATTATTAGGCATCCTAAAAAAATTACAGTCGAGTCTGAATTTTTAAAAAAGTTTACTTTCCTGTTTGCCAGTTCTGGAGTTAGATTTGCCACCATGGATATTCATCAGCCCGTTCAAAATAATTCAATAACCAGCCTGCTCAACCCAACCAATAACTATCAGACCTTCCAAGAAAATGTAGGAGATTTATCTCGGTGGGCAGGTAGATTGAATGTCATAGCTGAGGCCAAACCACATCTCAATGAAAAAGGTAAAAAAGATAGCCTATTAAGAAGGCCCATAACCCATCAGGAAGCGGTTAATGCTGATAATATGGAACAAGCTGGTCCCGTCGCATTTAAAAATTTAATTGAAAGCAAACTTTATACCCATTTACAAGAGGACTCTGCAGAAGAGGCCAATGCTCTACTTGCAGAAGCAGTTCTAAATTCAGTTAGGGCTGGTCCTACCCCAGAAATTCGAGGAGAAGTTATTGATCCTGCTACGGGTTTGCAAGCGCTTGATCCTATAACTGGAGCTCCAATGTGGGAGGTCGTTCACCCTGCTTCCAGAGGTGATAATAGAATATTTGCCTACACTTTGACTAATTGGGGTAGTAAAACTGTCAAAGATGCGCTGTTTTGGATGACTAGACCTGAAGGTGGCGAATTCCTGACTGAGGATCAAGCCAGAGCAGTAGCTAATAGAATTGGTAGAACCGCCTTTGTCCCAGGCTTACTGATGATGAAGCTGTTAGGTTTCTTGCCAGAAGGCGTCCAAGAATTTGGTAAAGGTATATGGGCTGGATTTAAACTTGTATTTAACAAAATAAGAATAGATATTGGGCAGTAGGTTTATTTAGGCTCGCCCTTAAACCAAGGAGTGCTTCCAAACTTTCCAGAAATCCATCGGTTAATTGTTCTTAGACGATCGTTTCCACTTAATTTAGTCGTATCGTATCCTAAGTTAACAGCACTTCTAGCTGCGCCAGCCCCAACAGTAGTAGTTACTGCAGCTCCCAATCCTACTCCTTCTGCTGCTTGCTTTGTTAATCCATCAGTTATTCCACCCTTGACCCCTAAAGCCCCTTTAACTATATCTGGAACTGCTGGGGCTCCTAGAATTACCCCATAAGCCAAAATTGTCCGGAGCAAAGTAGTAGAAAACCCTCCAAACAGTGGGGGAGTTGCTGCCCAGTCCTTTGGATCTGTCCCTAAAATGAGTCCCGCAAATAAAATCGTTCCAAAAACAGCGGGAAAAACTAAGGCATTAGCTAATATCCCTTTCCACCAAGTCCCAATCCCTCCACCCCTCCCAGGAATTGAAGAAGATAATATTATTATAGGCCCCATCACCGTCCCCACTAAAAGGGCGATATAGGTAGTTAGCAACTTTAAAAACAACCTCACAATCTGAACCAAGAGCGCCACTACCAAAACCAAAGAGATCAAAATACTAATGATTGGATACCCAGCCACTCCACCCACAGCTGCTCCACCCACCAACCCTGGTGGTCCAGCAATAAGTGCTCCAATAATCGCCCCAATCACTGCAGTTAAAAGAATGGGTCCATTTGATGCCAACGCACTTCCTTGGCTAACTGAATTGACAGTTCCTTGCAGCCCATTTGATAGCTCCCCAATGTTATTAAAAGTATACCCAGCTAAATTCCCAAATAAACTAAATAAATTGGAGTCCCTGGCAATAGATTGGATCTGAGCCTGATTTCCAAAGATATTCACCAATCCGGTTGTGCTAAACAGTTGAGCCACCATCTGGACCCCTACAAATCCTATGTCAATCAAAAGCGCGGCAATAAAATAGCTAAAAGTCACCAAAATCAACCCTATTACCAAGCCCGGTAGGGCAGATTGGATTGATACAACAGTCTGCGGGTTAATTTTTTGCCTAAACATAATCATTACTCCCACAAACAGAAAAATCAAAATAAACACCAAATAAGATAAATTTCTAACTACCTTCCACAGATTTAAAACTGGTTTAAGTATCCCAGCTCCCGATCCAGGTACCTGGGCATAAGCGGGCTGCGCAAACCCAAAATGTTCACCCACATCCGCCATATACTCTGTCACTGAAGTGGGGGAGGAATATAGGCCCGCCAGATAAGTAGTTACCCCACCAATTGCTCCACCTCCAGGTACTCCGTTGTAGAGTAGCTCTTGTTTAGAACTCCCCCCACTCGCATCTTTTAAGATTCCTGGGCACAAACTAATCGGGCTAATCCCCGCCAAGGCACAAAGCATTCCATTTGGCAGAGAGTAGGTTAGGGTATTGGCAGCATGCTCCAAAAAGCCATAATTATCCGGACTAATCTTTTCCCCCAAAAACCCCACTTTTTTATTTGGCTTGGTCGTATCAGAAGAAGGGGCTGGGGTAGCTGCTCTTAAGGCTGCAGCCGGGCTCCCTCCACCCGCCCCACCACTCGGATCAAGCTCCGGCACAGTCTGTGCAAATGCTGTAGCGGAGAATAGAGAATGCAGAATGATGAATATAACCAAAAAAACTAAACCATAAAGCAGCTTTTTGTAAATTGTAAATTGTAAATTGTGAATTGTGAATTGGGTAGTCATGGGCAAGAAACTACCTTTAAGATTAGAATAATCAGCTTGATTTTGCAACTTATTTATTAGGAGGCGTGATCGGGTCAATTCCTTCAGGAAAGTTAGCCTTCACATAATTTTTTTCAGATGGGCCAATTTTACTTTGATCCACATTATCAAACTTGGGCATCTCAATATTTCCATAATAGATCTGTAAATTTTCCCTAGTCTCTTTGGCTGGATCACTTCCAGTGCCATTACCACCAATCGGGGACTTGGCCCCGCCCAAAGAGTTTGATTCACTATAGACTCTAGCTGGGTAATTAGGTGGCTCTAAGAATCCAAACAACCTTCTAATCGCATCTCCAGCCACTCCCGCTACTTTTTCAAGTACATTCCGGTCATCTGGTTTCTCGCGGATAGCATCTGTTGGCAGAATGGCTTTATTTAACCTAGAAACTGCATTTTCTTCAATAGTTTGTCCATTTGGGCTAGCATTTGGCGTTTGGGGAAGTGGGGTAGCTGGAGTAACTGGCAAAGCGTTGGGATCAGCCACACAGCTACTTCTAAAACAGTAGGCTTGGCCATTTAGATCTGTAAAAGAATATCTAGCATAACTAAATCCTGGGATATCTTTACCATTTTGTTTAACTGTGCAGGCTAGGGGAGAGCCAGAGTTGGCCTCATCTGAACTGCATACAGTCTCAAAAGGAGTAAAGTTAGTATCATCCAAACAAAAACTTCGCTGGCACAAAAGCTGGTCTGAGGAGTCCCGCCCAACATAACGCAAGTAGCTATGTCCCTTAAATTCCCCAACTTGACAATCAATTGGACTACCAGTCCTCGCCGATTCGCCATCACAAACCTCTAGCTCAGAGTTTGGACTAACATCGCTTTGTTGAGCCCTAACTTCAGGAGAATATCGATTAATGATTACTGAATATAGAATAAACAAAAAAACAAAAAGAATAACCTTGTACATAAACTGCCTTCATATTTAATTTACTACATTCAATAATCTATCTTCTACATTAAATAATCACTTGCAACCCGCTGGGCTGCCAGCAAATCCCAAGCAAAAGTGGGTTACATCCACTCCAGTAAATGCTTGGACGAGCCGAAGTACAATCCAAGCTAGCGCCATCGCTACAATTCCCAACAAGGCCCAGATAATTGCCTGTCTGGCTGCCAGTAAATTTTTCGGATCACCGTTACTGGTAATAAATTTAACCCCAGCATAAAGTAAAACTACAGTTACTGCCATAAAACCGATGCCAACAGACAGATTGATAGCCCGAAGAATTAATTGTTGTAATTGCAGTACACCCGCCGGTTCTCCACCTAGCATATTTTTTACCTATCTTATTTTGTCCGAGGTAGAGGATTAACTCGATCCAGTGAAGGAAGAGTGAAGTTTTGTAGATCAATGTGCACAATTGAGCTTATAACCCGGGCAATTACAAAAGCTAGAGCTAGAATAACTAAACCAATTAAAGCGTTAGTAATGCGGTCCCGGGCCTTTGAAGTCGCATCTTTTTCTCCTCCTGCAGTAATCCATTGAAAAGCCCCAATCACCAGCATAATCAAAACAAACAAAGCTCCAGCAATCATAATAATTGCCAGTAAATTTCCTAAAATAACTCCAAAGTTTGTGCTAGGCTCAATTCCTATTCCGGGACTCTTAACATTAATATCTTCATCAGCTAAAAGTAGTACTGGAGCCAGAAAGGGGAGAACTACCATTCCAAGTGTGCCTAGGGCAGAAGCAACTTTTTTCATATCTAAACAATGATAGGCAGATTAAAAAGACCTTGTCAATACCCCCAATTTAAATTGACAATTGAGAATTTAAAATTGACAATTTGTCTTTTGTTGTCCATTGTCCATTGCCCATTGTGAATTAACTCAGGGTTTAGCCGAATTTGTAAACAAGCTAAAACCCAGTATCGCCCCCAAATATCTGGCAATCACAAAAACTAAAGCTAATATCAGTAGTCCAATCAAGGCGTTCACAATCCTTTTTTGAGCATTAGGCAACGCGTCTTTATTTGACCCAGCGGTCATGTATTGAAATGCTCCCCAAATTAGCATCACCAAAAAGACCACTCCCGCAATCGAGTAGAGAAGTCTAACCACATTAGAAAGCACCGTGTTTATCTTGGCCGCCCCACTTTGACCCCTGGCGATATTATCAATCGGTCCTGGCGCCTGAATTCTACCTATAATATCTTCGATCGAATTTCCGCCAGAAGAACCACCGGATGTTCCTCCAGTTGTGCTCCCCGAGGTTCCCGAACTACCAGTCGAGGCGCAGCTTCCTTTAACTGCATTAATTACCTGGTGGCAACCCTGGGATGGGTCATCAGGTGCTAGTGGATAATAGTTATATGTATAGCAAAAGCCATTAATATCCTGTTTATTTTCTGCTTGACAAGTCACTACGTCTTTGCTGCTATCCATGACAGGGACCTCACCTGGATTATCACCCGGCGCAGCTAAAGCCACACTAATATTCAGAAAATAGCTCACTCCCAAAATCCCTAAACAGCCTAAAATCTTTTTTAACATATCTTTACTTTACCTCACTGGATAATCTTAAATCCAGTCAGCCCCAAAAATTCAGTAATATATTGCAGAAAGATAAATAGCATCATTAGCAGAAAAAACCCAATCACTCCATGAATCATCATTCTGCGGGCTGCTGACAAAGCATTAGCATCTCCCCCCGAGGCCATCCATCTAATCGCTCCGACAATTAAATAAATCATCACAATTACCGAGACCACCGCAAAGAGGGGACGGGTTAGCGCACTAAACAAATCTCCGAGTGATTGCAGCCCGCCAAAAGCATAGTGGTTGGATAAATCTTCCATTATGGTGGTGTAATATTAGTTACTGGTGTGTTTCTTTTAATCACATTTTTGGCAAAAAATTCCTGGTAATACTGAGACACAGCAAAAGACATCACTACTATAATAAAACCTGCAATCGCCCAAACGATCTTCCCTCTGGCTTTAGCGATCTCTTCTTTCTTGCCTGCAGACAGAATGTATTCCAGAATTCCCCAAATCATCCAAACTACCATCAAAAAAGCGGCTAGATAAAAAGCCAATTTCAGCCCCCCAGAAAGCAAGCTCCCCAAGTCGGTAAATTCACCGCTCTTAAACCCAGGTGCTGACTGAATAACCTGTCCTCCCGGCAATGTAATATCGCTTAACAAGCTCATTAATTTTCAATGCTCAATTCTCAATTTACAATCAATTATCAATTTCTCAATGAATCATTGTGAATTCACTGAAAATTAAAAATTGCAAATTAAAAATTAAAGCTCTCCTTCCTACCTAAATCCAGGTATACTTAAAATATTAACACCAATGATCTGCAAGAGTAACACTGAGAAAATAATAAAGAGCAATCCAATCACCGCTGAAGAAAATCTTTCCCTGCCAGCTTTCAGCAAATCTTGGTTGCCAGCTGAAACTATCATCTGGAGCGATCCAAAAGCCATCAGCAAAAGCGCCACACCCCCAGCTGCCACAGTCACCACCCGAAGCAAACTATTAATTAAAGCAGTTGGGTCAGTTGGAATACAACCAATCGCGGTATTAATTCCAGCATTCCCATTACAAAACTCCCCCGCAGCTGAGCTACAACCATTTTCACCAGCTTTACATGTTCGGGCAGCAACCACACTTTTATCTAAAACGCTAAATTCTTGCTTGCAAATAGTGTCACCATTCTTCTTTAAAATCCCCACATACTCACCTATAGTTAAATTTCCTCCCAGTGGCAAACTTAAAGTGCCTTCAGCTGGAACTGGAGCCGAGGAGACTTTCTGTTCCGGCTGATCTTTGACAGCTAGATATGATTCATAAGTCGCCCCTACCTCTAAATTCACTCCGCTAATGGTCACTGGATCATCATCATTTCTAACCTCCTCGGGATTAATACTACAACTAATGTCATTCGGTACCGCCCGGTCTGTAAAATTAAAAACGGCTCTGATATTACATCCACCTGACAGAAGTGCTAGGGGGGGAGTGCCCTTTGTTTCCAAAGCTGCACAGAGTACTTGCTGTCCAACTTTGGAAAAGCGGTTTGGATCTTGTCCTCCTCCCAGGTGAGCTTTATCAAGAGTTATAATTGGATTTCCATCAGTGGTTGCTTTCTCTTCATGAATTTGCAAAATGTCTCCATCCCACCACAACAGATACGTATTACCTTTCTTGGCATAATTAATCCTTACTTGTGGAGTGGAATTAACTTGGTACAGTGGTTTAACAGCCTCAATATTGAATTGTTTGCCTCCCAATTGAGTTAATTGAAATCCCCCGATACTTAGTAAAGTGTTTGCCCCATCCTTACAGGCATTAACAATCGATTGGCCCTCACCAGGGTCAGTGCAAATTCTTACTATCCAGGGCTCAACATGCTCCCTTGCCCAGGATAATTTAAAATCCACATCTAATGTAAAAGAGTGGCCATCAGGAGTAGTTGCCGTTGCATCAAAGGACCGGCCTCCCTCTCCCACACTTTGTGGGTAAGCCATTACAATATATTTAGTGCCAACAATAAGTAAGCAATCAGCCGGAGTCTTGATATTTAAAATATTCTTAAAACTTGGATCATCTAGTTGAATTTGGGATGGATCAACCGCTAAGTTACAAACAGCAGCATGGGCTGAAGTTACACAAAATACAAAATACAAAATACAAAATACAATTCCAAAGACTAACGACCAAAGACTAAAGACCAACTTGGACATTACCTTCAGAGTATCTCAAACTTGAGGCTTTTTGCAAGCAAACTTGAAAGGGTGGTAAAATGCCTAAAGCTCCATGAAATTCTTTCTGTCACAAAAATTTCTTTGCATTTTCGCTTTTGTCTTATTACTTTTAACTTATCTATATTACATTCCTACCTATAAAATTTACCCCATCTATGCTGATGAAGTCGAGGATCTTCAAAAGCAGATCGATCAGCTCACTCACGCCAAAGAACAATCTCAAGCTGCCACCAAACCCCTAGAGGGTCAGTTGGTTAATCTCAAAAATCAACTCAGCCAAATTCAAAACAACCTCCACTTACTGGCCAATAAAATTATTCAAAAAGAAAAAGACGTTGATGCCAGAGAAGAAAAACTCGCCTCCCAACAAGCTTTACTGGAAGAGCGCGTCCGCTCTTATTATATCCGCTCATTTTTAACCTCACCAATTATGGTTTTACTCTCCTCTCAAAATAGCGCGGGCATACTCCAAGAGATGTTTTACCGCCAAGCCACCACCATGCAAGACAAAAAAATTATCAGCTCGATCACAGGTGAGATCTCCGATCTTTTAGTGCAAAAAGAAAAGCTAGAAAAAGATAAAAAAAGTTTGAGTCATCTCCAAGCTCAAGTTGATGATAGCGCCACCTTTTTAAATGGTGAGATAGTCAAAGCCAAAGCTTACCAGCAAGATTTAAATTCTAAAATCGCTGAACTTTCAGCTAAACAGCAAGCGATCATCGCTGCCAAGTCTGGAAACTTTACCACCTCAGTAGGGGATGTCCCACTGGCTGATGATGAAAACGCTAGGCCTAACTTTGACCCAGGGTTTAGGCCAGCTTTCGCCGCTTTTTCTTTTGGGGCCTATACTCATAGAAATGGGATGAGCCAATATGGCGCCAAAGGCCGGGCTGAGTCCGGACAATCAGCCGAAGATATCCTCAAAGCCTACTACCCCGGTGCCTCTCTGAACAAAAGCTATGGTGTTCCCGCCACGATTAATGTCACTGGCTTTGGTTCCATGCCTTTCGAAGACCAATATTTAATGCGGATTTATGAGATGCCAAACTCTTTTCCGATGGAAGCGCTTAAAGCTCAAGCTGTCGCTGCCCGGACTTATGCAGTCCGCCAAGGAGGAACTATCTGCCCGACCGAGTCCTGCCAAGTCTACAAAAATGATGATAAAGGTGGCAACTGGGCTGAGGCTGTCAGAGCCACCCGGGGCTGGGTATTAGAAGGCGGTGCCAACGCTCAATATTCTTCAACTACCGGAGGCTACGGAAATAATTCCGGTTGGGATACCAAATGTGGCAGTCGAGACTGCTGGACAGCTGATGCTTATGAAAAGCTAGCTGGCTCGCCCTGGTTTTACAAAGGTTGGTATAAAGACCGGTCTGGTGCTACTTGTGGCCGCTCTCATCCTTGGCTCAGTCAAGAAGAGATGTCAGATATCTTAAACTCCTGGATAGTTTACCAATCTGGCGATAGCCACGACCGGATCTCACCAGTCGACACTAGCTGCTGGAGCGGTAACCCTCTTTCCATCTCTGAGATGAAAGATAAGGCGGGGGAGCATGGAGGCACTGTTACTTCGGTTTCCTCTGTTTCGGTTGTCTACTCAAACGACGGCACAACAGCCAGTGTCTCTTTTTCAACCAATAGAGGTACTCTGACTATCGCTGGCTCCGACTTTAAAACCATCTTCAACCTCCGCGCCCCTGGCTATGTTTCTATTAAGTCTCCATTGTTTAATATAGAACAAAAATGATTATCGAAGATTGATTTTTGATTATCGAATTCTCTAATCAATAATCTGCAATCAATAATCACAATATGCTATCATCCAACCATGCAATACAAACTATTTCCCAGCCTATTTGACCGCCCAGAGGCTATCGTTTATTCGCAGCAAGAACCAAATGAGCAACTCGAATTAGTTTTGCGCCGCCATTTTGCAACTAACCTCTCCTGGATCGCCGGAGTCTTAATTGGCCTAATCCTCCCTCCAGTCGCCTTAATCATGGATCAAACTTTGAGCTTTGGAGCTATTCAAACTGTTCCAGCCAAAGTATTATTTGCCGCATTAATTCTTTATTATCTCTACTTACTCGCTTATGCTATTGAAAAGTTTCTCTATTGGTACTTCAATATTTATATAGTCACCAACTTTCATATTATTGAGATTAATTTTATCGGCCTACTCAATAAAACCGTCTCTGAAAATCGGCTTGATGACATTCAAAATGTCTCCACCAAAATTGCCGGAGCACTCCGCAGCCTCTTTAATTACGGAGAAGTCATTATCGAAACCGCCGCTAAAGGTCCAGCCATCATCTTTGATGACGTTCCTAGTCCCGATTTTGTGGCTGACCGCATCCAAGAGCTGCAAGATAAAACTGAACCGGGGAGTCAAGATGTTGCTTAATTTACTAGCCAGCTCCTGGTCAATTTTCATGATTGGTTTTTTGATCTTAAGCGTGATGTATTTTATTTTTAGCCTCTACATCGTCCGCCAAGTTTATTTAATGACCCACACCTTGGCAACTGAAGTTTCGCCACTTCTCAAAGCTTTTGCGATCATCCACAGCTTTTTTGCGCTAGGAGTAGTGATTCTTTTTGTATTGTTACTTTGATAAATTATGCCTAGTTTAAAGGTAGTCAAAGCCATTGGGGGAAATACTGACCTGCTAACCGCCCAAGCTTTTGTATTTCCAGGAGAGAGCTCAACCCTTCTACTTATGATCGCTGGAGTAGGAGACAATACTTTTGCTAAAGTCAGACAAACTGCCTTTGATACTCAGGATCTGTTCTTTGAATCAAACGAGGGAGCCTTCTCCAAACTATCTACCTCAATTACCTACCTACGGGAACAGCTTAAAGAAGTTGAGGAGTTAAGTATTCTGGCCGCCACTTATACCGATCTACCCAAAGATTTGCAGAGTGAAGCTAAAAATGAAGATCTCCCAGCTCCGCTTTATATTCAAACTTCAGGCATCCACACGGCTGTTTTATACCGTTTGGGCAAAACCACGACTCTAATTAGCCCGACCAATCTAAATCACTCCGAACAAGTCTCTGGCTATCTCAAGCCAGGGGACCGGGTGGTTTTTTCTACCTCAAACATCACTGACTTTGCCAAAAATCAGCTAATCAAAACTCCAATAGTCCAATTCGAAGATGAAATTGAAAACTTCATTCAAAAAAATCCCCACACTGACCCAATTGCAGCCATCTTACTGGAGTTTCCTGGTGGGGAACAGATTCCGATACTTGCCAGTCAGTCAGAAACTTTTAGGCCCCAATTAAAGTTACCTAGTTTTAATCTTTCCAGGTTCCGGTCAGTGCCTAAAACCATTTTCCAAAACCAAAAAACAATTGGACTAACTTTAGCCTCCGGGGCTGTTTTAGCAGTTTTGATAATCTTTTTACTCAACTTACTCCTTAGCAATCTTTCCAAAACCAAACAATTCAATACCTATTTAGCCAGCGCCAAAAAACAATCTGACCTCGCTCAAAGCCTCAAAGATACTGATCCCAGTCAAGCAGCCGATAAGGTCAATCTCGCACTCAAGGACTTAAACCGGGCTTTAAAAATTAACCCCAATGATCAAGCCGCCCTCAACCTTCAAAAACAGATGCAGCAAAACGCTAAAGATATCTTAAAAATCTATTCTTTAGAGAATTGGACTGAATATTTAAATTTAGATCTGCTCAAAACCGGTTTTACTACCAGTCGCTGGTCTTATTCTGTGGGCAATATCGCACTGCTTGATACTAGCGCTAAATCCCTAGTCCAGCTTGATTTAGCCAAAAAAACTAAGCAAATTCTATCTGGTGGAGATCAAATCGCTGGAGCTAGATTTGCTAGCAATAATGGCGAATATACCTTTGTTTACTCAGTTGATAAAGGCGTTATTCAAGTGGATAGTACTACCCAAAAAAGTTCCAATATCATCAAGCCAGACCCAGAGTGGGGTAAGATCGATGATATTGTCGGCTTTGGCAGCAACGTTTATTTACTAGATTCCGCCAAAAGCCAGATCTGGAAATACACCCCAACCTCTTCTGGCTACTCAGACAAAATCCAGTATTTTAGATCTGATGCCAGTCTTCAAGATGCCAAAAGAATGTTGATTGACGCGTCCGTTTGGGTAATTAAACCCAATGCTGAAGTCTTAAGGTTCACCGCGGGCGTGCCTGATAACTTCTCGGCTAGTGGTTTAGATAAGAATATCGAAGGCGTCAGCGCTTTTTTTGTTTCAGATGAAACAGACAATATCTATCTAATCGATCAACCCAACTCCCGCCTAGTCGTTCTCAAAAAGGATGGTAAATATCAGAGTCAATATCTAAGCGATAAGTTCAAAACCGCCACCGACCTACTCGTCCTCGAAAAAGAAAAAAAACTCTATATTCTAGATAACAACAAAATCTACGTCACCGATTTAAAGTGACTTCTCGATTCGGGTTGAACTTTCTTCACTCTCTCGAAGTATAAATGCAATTTTGGGGTTAGATGTTTGCATAGAAACAAAGAGCGTTAAAAAAATCGTAGTGCAGCTATTAGGGGGAACCGACCTACAGTGTAGAGTCGAGGGGGCGTTATCACCCGATCAGCCAACGGAGATTTTTAGCTCGACTTTCATGCAAACGAGTTTTGGTACTTTTGCGGAAAAAGTACAGGAAAGAAACCATCTTTTATATTCACTAGAAGGGAACTTTAGTTCATATCCTTCCTAGGCATTCAGGATGACAGGAAAGCACAGTGCTCGCAATGGCAATACAAGCACAGTATAATTAGCATATGAACATCTACAATAAAAAAGCCAAATTTAACTACCACATCTTAGATACAATCGAAGCTGGGGTTGTTTTATCAGGAGCCGAGGTCAAATCTCTGCGAGCTGGGCGCGCCGATTTATCGGAATCTTTCGCTATGATTAGAAATGGTGAGGCCTTTCTTAAAAATGCCTACATCTACCCCTTTAATGGAGCTAATACCAAAGATGATCCTAGAAAAGACCGCAAGCTCCTCTTGCATAAAGCTCAAATTGACATGCTCTCTGGCAAAGTCTCCAACTCTGCAGTGACCCTAGTGCCACTCTCCATCTACACCACTCATAACTTCTTCAAAGTTAAACTCGCCCTTGCCGCCTCAAAAAAGAAATTTGATAAAAGAAAAGCCATTAAAGCCCGCGATGAACAAAGAAAGGTTGACCAAGAACTCCGTGGTGTTAAATCCTAGCCTCTCTTGGTATTTGGAATTTACGCCTATTTCTGGTATAATAGGCAATACGGGGACGTATTGATTCGACGGACCAGCACTTTAAAAACTGCAAGCCGCATAG
>CAYMIA010000009.1:0-48572 GCA_964390595.1 uncultured Gammaproteobacteria bacterium
TCCGATCTTAAAATAACGTGACCTATTTCGTGCAGAATAGTGTATCTAATTTGTGATTCATCCTCGCTTAGAAGTTCATCTGATAAAAAGATTAAGTGTTTATCTTTTAAATCATTGCCTGTAAAGGTAAAAGCCCAGGCATCTTCAGAGGAGGAGAGAAACCAGATTTTAGTGGTGACAAATTCAATTAAATCGGCTGGTAAAAGGGCAACTGCCTCAACTACTGCAGTTTTCATAGAGGGAATGCCAACTAAGCGGCCACCAAAAAGATTAAGGATATGCGTTAGGTAGTTTTTCATGATATTCTAGAATCTAGATGATTATACAAAATTTTATGAATGTTTTTAAGAACTTTGAGAGGAAGCACTTGTTGCTTTTGCCAGCTGCTTTGATTGTTTTGGGTGTGGTGGCTTGGGGGTTGCAATTTGGTTGGTCTCAAAGGGAGCTGATGGAGTCTCAAAAGAGGCAAGCAGATTTGAGCGCGCAGCTTGCTAAGGTGGGTCTTGAGTTAGCTGACTTTAAAAATCAGGATCAAGTCAAGATAAATAAGGGGTTAAAAGAGGAAATTGATAACATCAACCGAGTTTACAAAGAGGCTGTGAGTTCATTTACGGACCTCTTGGATTTAAAGATATTGAATCCAAAATTAGACAGAAAGTTTGACGAACAGTTGGCTTTGGTTTTGAATCAATTATCAGATAGAAAATATACTGAAGCGGAGACCACTCTAAAAGACTTAAATGGTAAGATACAGGCTGAAAAGATTAAGTTAGCACCTACTCCTCCACCTGCAGCTCAAGGACCATCAACTGCCTCTGTACCAACGAACAATACCCCTCCGTCAGGAGGTTATGCAAGACAAACTGTTAGCAGTGAGAGGGGGAGTTTTGTGGTGGATATTATTTCAGCTGATTTGAACTCAACTAGAGTGATTGTAGACACAGCGTCTAATTCAGATTGTGCTAATGATTGCCCAGTTTTGAGTTTGGGAGAATATGCAGCCCGTTCAGGCGCTTTTGCTGGGATTAATGGATCTTATTTTTGCCCAGCGACTTATCCGCAATGTGCTGGAAAAACTAATTCTTTTGATACTTTGCTAATGAATAAGAATAAAGTCTATTTTAATTCAGCCAATAATGTTTATTCAACTGTGCCAGTAGTTGTTTTTAGTGGTAGTTCAGCTAGATTTATTGGACAGTCATTGCAATGGGGAAGAGACACTGGGGTGGATGCGGTTTTGGCAAATTATCCGCTGCTTGTTTCTGGGGGTCAGAATGTTTATGGAGGATCGAGTGATGGGAAGCTAACTAGTAAGGGGCCAAGGTGTTTTGTGGGGGCTTCTGGTTCAACTGTTTATATAGGTACAATTTATAGCGCTGATATGGGTGATGCTGCGGCGACTCTAAAGGCGATGGGGATTCAAAACGCGCTGAATTTAGATGAAGGTGGTTCAACTGCTTTATGGAATCAAGGTAAATATTTAGCCGGGCCAGGCAGAAATATCCCTAACGCGTTGCTACTAGTTAGGAGATAATTTTAGCGTTTTGTGTTGTAGTAGATGTGTTCCATAATCGTTCCGGCGATTTCTTGATCGTCTGTCCCCTTAGTAATTGGAGTTTTAAATCTAACTTCGAAGTAGGTGCCAGTTAGTTCGTTAGCAGCAGTTTGGATAATGATGATATCAGTTGGACTATGATAGATAGCTCCAAAGCGCCAGAGTGTTAGAGTGCCTCTAGGAGGGCTTACCAGGATACCTTCTGTTAAGGTAAAGTTGTTAGTTAAAGAGATGGCTCGGGCAGCTTCGATAGCAGGCATGAGGTTATTAGGTTTAATTTTAACTTCAACTCCAGTTGAGTAGTTTCTGCCGAACTCACGGGCATAGTTACAACTTTGGAAGTCATCTAATTCAACAATTGGTAGCCAGTCATTGGGAATAAGAATGGCAACAGCTTGATTGCAGAGGGTAAAGGTAAAACCTGGAATATCCGGGCTGATGGCGACGGGAGAAGGGTTTGGGGAAGGGCTGATAGGAGTAGTTCTTTCTGGTCTGGTGCAGGCGAGCAAAGCTGAGGTGGCAAGTAAAGGTAGTGCTTGGCGAGCTAGTCTGGTGGTTTTTCTAAAGGAACTTAAATCAAGTTTTCTTTCCATCTGGCAGATTGTAGCTGGAAGATTGATTAATATCAAACTTGGTGCTTGATATTGATTCTTAGGAGGGACTGTGAGTACACTAAAAGTAGGGGGTGATATTAATGAATAATAAAATGTTAAATATGGTAGCTTTTTGGCTAGTGGTGGTTGGAGGATTGAATTGGGGACTGGTAGGACTTTTACACATGAATTTGGTGGAATCAGTTTTGGGAAATTGGCCTTTCTTGGTTACAGTAGTTTATGTTTTGGTGGGTTTATCCGCAGTTTGGTTGGCTGTAATGAATATGCAAGGTTCTAAGAAAAGATAAGTTCTTAGAAGGTATTATTTTAGATCCCGTCTTGTTGATAATGAGGCGGGATTTTTTTAGCGGATTATTAACTCAAGGCCTTGATAGGTAATTTCTAGAGGTTTTATAACTACTTTTCTATCTCCTTGTTGGATGAAGCCAGCATCTAAGGCTTTAAGATTAAATTTTTGAGCGATCTTTAGGACTTGGGTAACAGCTTTTTGAGGTACAAAAAGGGCGAAGCCGACGCCCATATTATAATCACCATACATCTGTTTGATTGTCATTTTAGTTTTTTGTTGGATGGCAGAAAAGACCGGTTGGGGTTTGGGAATTTTGTCAATTTGATAAGTAAAGTTTTTTTTAGAACGCATAATTTTTCTCCAGCCATGACCAGTGATATGAGAGGCGTAGTGAATGTCAATTTTTTGTTTGAGCAATTCATTAATGAAAGGGGTATAGATGATGGTTTTGTTTCTGATGGCACTCTCTAAAATAGGGAGATCTTTTTTGAAGATTTTTCTAATTAAGGTGATGCCATTGGTATGAATTCCAGAGCTTTCAAGAAGAATTATCCGGTCGCCTTTTTTAAGTTTTTCATCAGTAAAAAGATTAGATTTGGGTTTGATGAGCCCAGTGGTGCTACCAGCGATGACAAAGGAGTCAGTTTTGATGACATTAACTAAAGTTTGAGTTTCGCCGCCGTTCCAAAAAGTTTGACAGAAGTTGGCGGCACTGTTAAAGCCTTTAATTAGATCTTTCCAGAGAACTTGTTTTAGAAACCATTTTTCATTGCCTACTCCAACAAACATTTTAAGCGTGAGGGGGGAGGCCCCCATGGCTGAAATATCATTTAAAATGGTAGCGGCATTACCCCAACCAACTTGGTAGTAGAAGCTTTTGCCATTTAAGTTATAGATATCATCAGCGAGCTGATTTAAACTTCCCAAACCTTCCAGAATATCTACCAAATAGCTATCTGGGAGTTCAATCCACTGAGGATTGTTGCCTGAGGCCTTCAAGCAAGCATTTTTAAAAGCATCCATTAATGAATAATTAACTCCAGATTGCAAATAAGTCAGAGCCACAGAAATAGTATACGGTATATAATTCCATATATGCACTCTATCGACCACATAGTTCATCTAAAAGATGGGAGAAAGTTGGGATATGCTGAATATGGTGATCCCGGAGGATTTCCTTTATTTTTTCTGCATGGTTGGCCATCTTCTAGGATGCATGGAATTCGGATGGATGAGGCAGCAAAAAAGTTAAAGGTTAGAGTTATCAGCCCAGATAGACCAGGTTATGGGTTGTCAGATTATAAGAAAAATAGAACTTTGTTAGATTACCCTGATGATATTTTGGAGTTGGCAGATCAACTAGGGATTAAAAAGTTGGTTGCGTTGGGAGTTTCAGGTGGGGGACCTTATGCTGCTGCTTGTGCGTTTAAAATTCCTGATCGGATTACTAAGGTTGGAATTGTTGTGGGTTTGGGGCCTACTAATATAAAGGGGGCTTTTGAGGGGGTTTCACCATTGGCAAAAATTGGTTGGGCAAATTACAATCGCTCACCATTATTATCTGATCTGGCGGCTATGCTTCGCTTAATCCAGGATAGATACTTGCCTCCGATGTCCAAATTAAGTTTTAGATCAAAAGCAGATCAAGCATTAATGGATAAAGATTTCCACAAACAAGTTGCCAAAACAGTCAAAGAATCCTTTAGACAAGGATCTAAGGGTCCCGCGCTGGATTTGAAGTTATATACCAAAGATTGGGGCTTTGATTTAAGTAAAATAAAGTCTAAAGTCTATCTTTTTTATGGTGGAGATGATAAAAATGTTTCTTTAAATATGGGAAAATATTATGCTGACCAAATTCCCAACAATAAGTTGGTGATTTATCCTAATGAGGGGCATTTTATTCAAATTACCCACGCTGAAGAGATTTTAAAGGCTCTGGTTAACTAGATGGGAAGTTTAGCTTGCCACCTCGGAGGTGGAGGCACGGTTCCACCTTTCAGGTGGAAGTTGATTTGGCAGAACTTCCAATCCCGGATTGGAAATTGGAAAAGTGAAAGTCGAGGCTAAGTAAGCTATAATTGAAGTCTATGATTTCTGTAAAAAACATGACATTTTTGCATGGAGCTGAACCTTTATTTAGTGAGGTGACTTTTTCTGTGGCTGAAAACCAAAAAGTTGGGTTGGTAGGGGTTAACGGTGCTGGTAAAAGTACTTTACTTAGGTTGTTGTTAAATCAGCTAACGCCTTTGGCGGGGAAAATTGAGGTGGTGGGAGAGCTTGGGTATGTTCCCCAGGAAGTTAAGCACGATATTTTACTAGAACAAGCACCAACAGTCCGGGAATATTTAGATCCGGGATTTGAAAAACAGGATCATGAATTGGAAAATATGATCCGAGGTTTAGAGCTGGAGGGAATATTTTTAGAAAAGTCTCCTAATAATTTGAGTGGGGGTCAAAAAACTAGATTGGCTTTAGCAAAAGCGCTTTTGGCTAGTCCAGATGTTTTGCTTTTGGATGAGCCGACTAACTTTTTAGATGTGGCAGGTAAAAAATGGGTGATGAATTTTTTGGGTAATTATCAAAACACATTAATAATCGTTTCTCATGACTTAGAGTTACTTGATCAACATATTAATAAAATTTTACATTTGAATACTAATACCAAAAAAGTTGACGAGTATAAAGGAAACTATAGTAAGTATGTGCAGTTAAAAGAAGAGCAGGAAGCATTGCTTAAAAAGCAAGTTCACACTGAACAAAAAAGTATTAGTAGATTGGAAGAGAGTATTAAAAAAGTGGGTGTAAGACAAAGGATAGCGTTGCAAAACAGAGTTCGAAAAATGAGAGAATCTTTGCCAGATTTACCCCCAGAGATCCGAGCAATCAGATTTAAATTACCTGAACCTGCAAATGTGGGAGCGCTTCCTATTAAAGCGGCAAATATTTATAAGTCATATGGTGATAAGAAAATTTTAGAAAATGTGAGTATAAGTATTAATAGAGGGGAAAAAGTCGCTTTGATTGGACCAAATGGAGTTGGTAAAAGCACATTTATTAAGATTTTGATGAATTATTTGCAACCAGATAGCGGTGAAGTCTACAGAGATTCAATGCTTAAGGTGGGATATTATTCTCAGGAATTTGAAAATTTAGATTTTAGCAAAACATTATTACAAACTGCAGCAGGCGCTGGGAATTTACCAGAAAGTGTAATTAGGCCAGTGCTGGCTCGATTTTTATTTTCAGGTAGCAAGGTTTATCAAGAGGTGGGAACCTTGTCTGGTGGAGAGAAAACCAGACTTTCAATCGCTTTGCTGTTACTTCAAGATTATAATTTGTTGATTTTAGATGAACCAACGACTTATTTAGATGTAATGTCGCAAAGGATTATTTTGCAAGTTTTGAAAGAATACCAGGGAGCGATGTTAATTGTGTCTCATACTGAAGATTTTATTAAAGAACTTCAACCGAGTAGGGCCTTAATATTGCCAGAAAATTATTTTGACTTCTGGTCAGATGATATTCTAGATAAAGTTAGTGAGATTTAATTATTTGTTAAGTTGATTGTTGAAATTTGGGTGATAGGGTGTAGAATGCCCATAAGATGCAGGAGAGAAAAATTACTTCAGTTTTTTTGGGAATTCCTTTGCCAGAGAGATATTGTGAAGATTATAGGCATCTGTTGGGGGAACTAAAAGAAATTGACCCTAATTTAGAGATGGCAGAGTCAGAGACTCCGAATGTCACTCTCTATTATTTAAAAGCTGAGGCAGATGAGAAGAGAAAAGATATTTTGGCCAGGCTAGGTGCAATTTTTCATTTCCTGAAGGGTTTAGAGACAATCAAAGAAAGCTAGCTACTAGGCTTGAAGGAGTGAACTGGAAATTTAATATAACAGAGCTGGGTTTTTATACAGTTGATTCATCAGTTTTTCCACAACAACAAAGATTAGAGATTAGAATTCCTATTTAATATCTTGATCCGTTCGACTACGCTCAGGATCAACCTCTTCGAGCCTGAGCGTTAGAGCTTGCCTCAGAGCCGAAGGCCTGAACAAAATTGAAGGGTTGACAGATTTTAGCACTCGTGATACATTACTGCTAATGGTTCAACTAATATGACAGATCTGACAGATAGGCAAAGAGATTTACTCAGGGCGGTAGTTGAACTTTATGTGAAGAGTGGGGAGCCAGTTGGCTCTGAGAACATTGAAAAGACCTATAATTTGGGGGTGTCCCCTGCTACGATCAGGAATGAGATGGTTCGTTTGACTGAAGGTGGGTTCTTAAAGCAACCACACACTAGCGCTGGGAGAATTCCAACCTCCATGGGCTACCGGGTTTATATCCAGGAGCTGATGAAGGAGAAGGAGATGCCTGTCTCTGCAGAGGTTTCAATGAAAGAAAACCTTTGGCAGATGAGATATCAGGAGCAGAGACTCCTTAGGGAGGCAACCAGATCTTTGGCTAGAAGGCTGCAGATGTTGGCTTTGGCGATTAATGATGAGGGCGAGTTGTTTTATGCGGGGGCAGCCAATATCTTAGATTGGCCAGAGTTTGAGGATATTGATGTGACTAGGTTTGTTTTAGGTTTGTTTGATGAGTTTCCAACTCTCCAACAGATTATTGGACAGGCTAAGGGGGTTGATCCAATGCATATTTTATTTGGAGATGAATTGGGATATGAACATCTGGATCCAACCAGTTTTGTGTTTTGTAGATATCAGGGTAGAGCGGAAGGGGCTGGAGGCGGGATAATTGGAGTAATAGGGCCAGCTAGAATGAACTTTCCAGTTGTTTTGCCCTATGTTAGGTATACTAGCAATTTGATAACACAGGCGCTGAATAGTTATTAGGAGGTGTCATCCTGAGAGTCTAACGAAGGATATATATTCTTCGGAAGTTCCTCAGAATGACAGATAAAAATGAAAAATGATGACAAACAAGATTCGACAGATGATGTAGAAGAGCTTGATGGATCAGAGCAGACGGCTGATGCATTGGGTGATATGGGAGATCAGGGTAGTCAGGGTCCTTCGACTCAAGTCGCTCAGGATGGATCAGATGATTTGGCTGCATTGCAGCAGGAATTGGAGGATCTGAAGGCGCTTTCAGCTCAATTGGAGAGTCAGCTAAAAAGAGCGGTAGCTGATTATCAGAATTTAGAAAAGAGGGTTATGGAGGGTAGATCTGAGCTCAGCTCTTTTGCCACAACTGAGCTGTTGAAGAAAGTTGTGCCTAGTTTAGATCATTTTGAGAAAGCATTAGAGGGTGCGAGCGAGGAAGATAAAAAATCAGGTTGGTATAAGGGGGTGGAGATGGCGATGAAACAGCTTCGGGGTGTGCTCAAAGATGAAGGGTTGGAGCAGGTTGAGATTGGGGCAGACGGACGATTTGATCCAGCCCTTCATGAAGCGGTTGATGCGAGAGAAGGTAAGGAAGACGAGGTTTTGGAGGTGGTTGAAAAGGGGTATACTTTGAATGGTAAAATATTAAAACCAGCTAAAGTGATAGTAGGAAAGAAAAAATGAATTTAATTGAGATGAGAAATCATTTTAGGAAAGCAATGGGAGATAAACTTAGCGGGTTAAGGAGAACTGATGAGCCTGAGGAAGTTGATTTTAGTCAATTTTACTTTTCAGCAGGTCGTTGCTCAGATGCATTAAGCCAGGTGGAAAAGGCAGATATGTTGAGAGCTGCTGCTGATAAAATTAGCAGAGGAAGATTTTTAAGAATGGATATTTTAAAAGTAGAGACAATAGAAGGAGAATCAAAGTAGATTCTGAAACGAGTTCAGGATGACACATCTAGAAAGGAATAAAGGAAAAATATTATGTCTAAAATTTTAGGAATTGATTTAGGGACAACTAATAGTGCGATGGCGGTGATGGAGGGTGGCAAGCCTAAGATCATCCATAGCTCTGAGGGTGAAAATACGATCCCTTCGGTAGTTAATCCGCTTAAAAATATTGTCGGGCGCGTAGCTAAGCGTCAAGCGATTGTGAATCCAAAGGAGACTATTTTTTCAGTCAAGCGGTTGATGGGGCGGAAGTTTGATGATCCTGAGGTTCAACGGGATATTAAGTGGTTGCCATACAATGTTAAAGCTGGCAAGAATGGGATGGTTGTGGTTGAGGTAGATGGGCATGAATATACGCCTCAAGAGATTAGCGCGATGATTTTGCAAAAAATCAAAGTGGATGCTGAATCTTATTTGGGTGAGAAAATAACTGAAGCGGTTATTACCGTACCTGCCTATTTTGATGATGCGCAGCGCCAGGCGACTAAACAAGCCGGAGAGATTGCTGGGCTTAATGTGCAGCGGATTATTAACGAACCAACTGCTGCAGCTTTGGCTTATGGGTTGGATAAAGCTAATGCCCATACGATTGCTGTTTATGACTTGGGGGGTGGGACTTTTGATATCTCAATTTTGGAGCTGGGGGATGGAGTTTTTGAAGTTAAATCAACTAATGGTGATACCCATTTAGGTGGAGATGACTTTGACCAAAAGGTGATTGATTGGTTGGCTGAGGAGTTTAAAAAAGAGAATGGAATTGATTTAAAGGGTGACAGGCAGGCGCTTCAGAGGCTGCGGGATGGAGCTGAGAAAGCTAAGATTGAGTTGAGCTCTTCCACTGAGGCTGAAATTTCAATTCCTTTTGTGACTGCAGACGCTTCAGGCCCAAAACATTTAGAGGTTAAATTATCCCGAGCCAAGCTAGAAAGCTTAGTGCAAGAGTTGATTGATAAGAGCTTTGAGGCTGTCAAATCAGCTTTGAAAGACGCTAAAATTGAGGCATCGAAAGTTGATGAAGTAATTTTGGTTGGTGGAATGACTAGAATGCCAGCAGTTCAGGCTTCAGTTGAGAAATTCTTTGGTAAAGAGCCACATAAAGGAATTAATCCTGATGAGGTGGTGGCGGTTGGAGCAGCTATTCAAGGTGGGGTATTAGGCGGTGAGGTTAAAGATGTCTTATTGCTTGATGTGACTCCCCTGACTTTGGGAATTGAAACTTTGGGAGGGGTGAGGACACCTTTGATTAATAGAAATTCCACGATTCCAACCTCCAAGTCTGAGGTTTTTTCCACTGCAGCTGATAATCAGACATCAGTGGAGATCAATGTTTTGCAAGGGGAAAGGGAGATGGCAGGTGACAACAAGAGCTTGGGAAGGTTTATTTTGGATGGAATTCCTCCAGCACCAAGAGGGGTGCCACAAGTTGAGGTGACTTTTGATATTGATGCCAGTGGAATTTTGAATGTATCAGCTAAAGATAAAGCAACTGGTAAAGAGCAAAAGATTACCATTACAGGCTCAACTGGGTTGGATAAGTCTGAAGTTGAGAGGATGACTAAAGAAGCTGAGGCTCATGCTGAGGAAGATAGGAAGAAAAAAGATGAGATTGAGGTTAGAAATAATGCTGAAAATATCGCATATACCTCTGAGCGAACTCTGAAGGATGCGGGGGACAAAGTTTCTGAGGATCAGAAAAAAGAGATTGAAGAAAAGGTTAAAGCCACTAGAGAGGCTTTAGCTGGGACAGATTTAGATGAAATTAAGAAAAAAGCGGATGAGTTAGGTGAGGCGATTCAAAAGGTGGGAGCGGCAATGTACCAGAATCAGTCTTCAGATGCTAACTCTCAGCCATCAGAACAGGAACAGCCAACAGAAGATTCTGGTGAAGAGGGTCATTCGACTGACGCTCAGGATAATAATCCTGTTGAGGGCGAAGTGGTAGAAGATTCTGATCAGCAAAAAACATAAGTATCTATGGAAAGAGAGACTGCCCCAGAAGAAAATTTTGAATTGGTGTTGGGTGATGGGTTTGGTGACGCTGAACATGGATTTATCCCGGGTGAGTTGCTTGTTCTCCGAGCGAGAGATTTAGATACACTTAGAAATATGCTTGAGGAGGCAGACCAGAGAGGTTATTCATCAGAGGGCTATCAGGCTGGACCAATTGCTAGAATCATCGCTGAAAAAGTAGCAAAAGATGATAGGTAGATTGTGGATTATCGATTATGGATTGTTGAGGCCTCGGGGAACCGGGGCTTTTTAAATAAATGTAGTACAATGTCTGCCCAGATAACTAATATGCCAAAATTGGAATATGCTAGACATGATATGAGCTTTGAGGAACTCGGGGATTTAGTTTCTCAGGCACAGCTAGGTGATAATGAGGCCAGGTTGCGGCTGCTGGAAAAATATGAGCCTTTGCTACGCACGCAGGTCAGAGGAATGCATCAGCGCTTGCTTTGGTCGGGAACAACAGATGATGTAGATGATTACATTCAACAAGTTAGAGTGGCCTTTTTAGAGTTGGTAGAGGATTTTGATCCTAGCAGAGGGGTGCCATTTGGTATTTATTTAATGAAAATGTTGCAATGGGATACGGTTAATTTTGTGAGGGATGAGAGATTAAGGTTAGGGAGGGAGATGAATTATGATCACCATGTTTTGCAGCAGATCTTGGGAGGGCAAGAAAGTAGCGATCTTGATCCTGAAGTGAGGGTCCTACTTAGAGAAGCAGCTGATCAACTAACTCCCCATCAAAGAAAGGTCTTTGATCTGCACTATTTACAGGGTAAAACTACAACAGAGGTTGGCAAGATGATAGGTGTTTGTGCTAGAGAAGTCAGAAGAGTGAGAGAAAGGGCAAATAAAAGGCTCCGAGAATATTATGGATGATTTGATAGTTGGGAAAATAAAGGGAGTGGAGGTTAAATTTAAAACTAAGCCAGGGGTGTTTTCTAGGCAGGGATTGGACTTGGGATCCAAGCTTTTGGTAGAAAAGGTGGATTTTTCTAAGCTGCCAGAAAAAGGGATGGTGGCGGATTTGGGGTGTGGATCGGGAGTAATTGGATTTTTTGTGGCTAAGTTGAATCCCCTGGCTCATGTGCATTTGTTAGATGTTAATTTAAGATCGGTTGAGCTAGCCGAGGAGAACGCCAAATTGAATAGATTATATAATGTAGAAGTTCATTTGAGTGATAACTTTAGTGCAGTGGCAGAGCGGTCTTATCATTTAATTTTATCCAATCCAGCTCAACATTTAGGAAATGAGTACTTAAAGGAAACTGCTAAAGATTGTTATGAGCACCTTAAGCCTGGCGGAGAGGTTTATTGGGTCGTCCAAAGTCATGTTAAACCAGTTATTGAGAGATTATTTGAAAAGAACTTTGGAAACTGTACAATTGTAGCGCATGGAAAAGAGCATGTGGTACTAAAAGGAGAAAAAGATGGCAACTAGACGCGATTATTACGAGGTTTTAGGGATACCGAAGAGTTCGAGTGAGGCTGAAATTAAGTCAGCTTACCGAAAATTGGCTAGAAAACACCACCCTGATGTAGATAAATCGACTGATGCAGCGGATAAGTTTAAAGAGATCTCTGAGGCGTATCAAGTTTTATCTGATCCACAGAAAAAGCAGACCTATGATAAGTTTGGGCATGCGGCTTTTGAGCCTGGGAGTGGGTTTGGAGCAGGGGCTTCTTCCGGCGGAAACCCATTTGGGGGTGGATTTAGTTATTCTTGGAGTTCAAATGGTGGTCAGGGGGGACCCTTCGACGGTGCTCAGGGTGGATTTGCTGATCCCTTTGATTTATTTGAGCAGATCTTTGGGATGAGTGGGTTTGCAGATGAATTTGCCAGGGGATTTAGGAGAAGACAGACTTATCAGATGGAGATTACCTTTGATGAGGCTGTTCATGGAGCAAATAAAGAGGTAGAGATAGAGCGGGTTGAGGGTAATCACAATGAGAGGAAGCGGGAGAGGTTGACTATTAAGATTCCAGCTGGAGTAGACAATGGGACCAGGATGAGGTTTGGGGATGTGGATATTGTCTTTAGAGTTCGACCTGACTCGCACTTCGTCCGCGAAGGTGCAGACATTTTTACCGATGCGACTTTGACTATTCCACAAATTGTTTTAGGGGATATCATTGAAGTTAAAACAATTGATGGGTTGGTCAAATTAAAGGTGCCACCTGGAGCTGAGCCGGGTTCGCTGATTAGAATTAAAGATAAAGGGGCTTTTTCTTTGAAAGGGAGCCGGGGGGATCATTTTGTGCGGGTAAAACTGCAAGTGCCTAAAAATGTGAGTGGCCGGGAGAAAGAATTATTTGAGCAACTTCGGGATATGAGAGCAACGAAGAAAAAGGGTTGGTTTTGAGATACTTGACAACAGTCCCATAGTCTGCTATACTTCGCTTTGTGAAAATATTAAATGCTCTCAAGGCATCAGTTATAACAGCATCAATGGTAGCAGGACTTCTGTTACCTACTTCTGTTTCTGCTAATCAGTACTGTGCTAATGGTTCAACTTTAACTAGGGATGAGGCTTATACTGCTTTCCAAAATGGAGTAATTTCATCTAGAGTTGATGTTAACGGTGGTCAGGCTCAAGGAATTGTCAACAACAATACTGGTTGTTCAATGCCTGTGACTTTGGCTGTTTATAAGATTTATGACCAAGTGTTAGCTCACCAGCAATATTTTGGGGCAACTTCAGCGAATGCTGGTCCAGGAGTGAGCAATATTTCAACTGCTTTACCTAATTGTACAGCTCAAATTGATCTTTGGTATGGTTCAGCCCCAACTAGTTTAGCTAATCAATCAACCTTTCCTCCATTATTTGGTTTTGCTTATTCAATGAATAACGGTTATGGTTGGGGAGATGCGTCTGGTCCACTTTGCGGATTGGCAACTCCAGCTCCAACACCAGCTCCTACACCAGTTCCAACACCTCGACCAACTCCAGTGCCTACACCTGCTCCAACACCAGTTGTAACACCAAGACCTACTCCAACACCTACTCCTGTAGTTACTCCAGCTCCTACACCTACACCTGTGCCTAATGTACAGAATTGTGAGAATGGGGCAACAGTAACTAATGGTAATGGTAACAACATCAACTGCAACCAAAACACTAATACCAATACTAATAGCAACACTAATACTCAATCTCAGACTCAAACAGCGACAGGTGGATCTGCCACTGCAACAGCTACTGGTGGATCAGTTGGTGACACGACAATTAATGTAACTGTGCCAACACCTGCTACTACAACTGTAGTAACTGCTACTCCACAAGTTGTAGCTACAACTCAAAGCAATGTTAAAGAGCTACCAAAAACTGGTTTGCCTTTAGCTGCTATTCCTTTAACTGGACTCTTGCCACTTGGTTTGAAGCTTAGAAAAGGTTCTAAGACTGGAACTGAAGCTTCTGCTCAAGACATCTGGATGGATAGACAATCCCAGATTAACTAACTTCTAAATAATTTTCCTTTTGACAAATTAATACTCAATGTATAAAATTCCACATTATGGTGGATTTTGACTTGGATAATTTACCCCGATCGCGGGATATTATGAGGTGGGTAGATCCAAATGTTAGGGAACAGGTAATCATTACTACAGGTGATCCTCAAGCGGATAATACCCTCAATTCGTTGGTTCAGAAAATAGAAGAGCTGATGCAAATTCAGAAAGACCTAGTGGCAGGCCGGAGTGAAAAGGAGGGAGAATTTGGCATTATTAGGGGTGGAGATCCGATAGAGGATTTTCGATTGATGGTTCCCCATACTGCCTGTAGTCTGCTAATGGTGGATTTGATTGACCGGATTAATAAGATTGCTGAGGTTACCATTGGGGGTTCGGTTATTCAAAACTTTTATGCTCCCTTTAGGAGAGGGAAAACCTTGCCTACTAGTTTCTCGATTGGTGGAGTTAGTTTGGATGATTTGTTCAGTGAGAGACAAGGGGAATTTAGAAATCATAGTTTGGGAAGATATTTTGACTTTAGTTTGAGTTTATTATTGTGTCAATTTGATGATAGTGTGGCAAGAAAGATAACTTTGCAAACTCAAGAAGACCATCCTGATTTGGAGATTGGTATTTGTGAAAATTCAGCCAAGGCGGTCAGCGGGGTGGTTAATGGGATAATTTTTTCAGAGGGTTTTAGGGCTAAAAGTTTACCGTCTGGATCAGAAAAAATGAGGATTGCGGTGGTAGATAGATCTAACAAGATGGTAGGGGTAATGGATTGGTTTCGGGCGAGAACTCTGGCTGCTTTATTAAATCCTGATGATTCAAATCATCAGGATGTTAGAGAAGTAGTTCAGACTTATCTTCCTGGGGGACCCGGGTTGGATTTGGGGTTAATGCATTTTTTGACAAATGGGACTAGATTCTCAGCAAATTTGATGTTTAGAAGAGCTGAGCAGTTGGTTAGAAGAGGGGTGAGTGTGGATTTTTTTGGAGAGGTTAGTAGGTTTGCGAGAGAGAGGACAGATGAAGACTTGAAAAGTGACCACTTAGCCATTTCTGACTTTAGGATTAAAGAGTTGGTGGCGATGGAGGAAGCTCATGAGGTTGTGGGGATTGACCAAGTAGTTGATCAGGCTAGAAGAGTTAAAAAGCTCTATCGGGATAAAAACAATTGCGTTTTTGAGAAGGGTGAATTGACTTATGCGGAGTTTGAGCGCCCTTTTGCGGTACATTTATTTATAGACCCGACTAATCCAGCAAAAATGATATCAGCTGAATTTAAATTCTTTGACGACAGAGATGAAGAGGAGGCTACTCTACTGGTTAAAATCTGTCAGAATGCCAGATCTGAGTTGGAGCGGTTCGATTGGTCGGCGTTACCTGATCCCAATCAGATGCCAGAACTAAGAGATTTTTTAATGTGGGTAATTTTAGATGCTTTTAAGAGATCTGAAGGTATTTTAAAAGAACAAGCTTTGGTTAGAGAAGCTGAGAAAGCAAAGAAAAAAAATGTTGGGCCAAATGTGACGAGGCGAGAACCATTGGCTTTTGGAGAAGTTAAGCCGAGAGCTGTTCCAAGAGAAAAAGAGCCAGCTAGACCAATGGTGGCAGCTGAGGGTAGAGATATTAGAAGACTGGGTTTGAGTAATGAACAAAGGGAGCTGGTTGAAGCAGTTTCAAGAAGAGTGAATGCTGGAAGTTGTAACCTACAAAGATTAAGTATACCAGGTATCAGAGGGGACTATTTTTTCAGCGTTTTTGAAGGTAAAACAGTGGTTTATCAAAGAATTGCTAAAAATACTTATGTGCCAGCTGCAGTTGGATCAATGAGTGAAGTTTTGAAAAAGTTAGGGAGAAGATAATTATGGTGGATTTTGATTATGAGGCAATCTTTAAGCAGGCTGAATCTAAAGAATTTAGTGAGCTTTTAGATAAACCGCGAACTTCTTGGGCAGAATTGAGTTGGACAACTGGTAATAGAAGAATTGACCGAGCAATAAATGGGTTAATACAAGATAACATTCAGGTTGAAGATATTCAGAGAAGGATGGTTCAGCCTTTAGAAACTATAGAAGAAGGCGGATTTTTAAAGATAAAAAGTGGATGGGATAGTTTGAAGGTGTTGGTGACTAATGCAGCTGGCGATTTTTTGGTGGTTCAAAACATTGAGGAGATTGCCCGATTACTTCATGGTTATCGCAGAGCAGGTGCGATAAGTGATGTGCACTTTTTGCATAATGTAGCAGTTAGAAAGTTGTCAGGACCAACTTTTAGAGTAGGAGGAGTCAGTTTAGAAGTACTTCGAGAAGAGAACTTAAAAAAAGGATTTGGCGAGGCCAAATTGGGGGCGTACTTTGACTATTGTTTTGGGTTGTTTATGGCTCAATTTGACTCTGGAGTTAGAGAACGCTTAGTGGAACAGATAGGTTTAGAGAATCCTGAATTTAAGCAAGGAGATCAGGAAAATTATTTGAATTTGTCAGGTGCTGTGATGGCGGGTTTGGCAGTAAGTAATTTTTTTAGTGCTGATGATTTTTTGGGAGATGATAGAATGAAGACTTTACTGATGAGAAAGGCTAATGATTTGGTGGATAGGGTGAGAGAAGTGGGGGGATCTTCGTTGCGGGCGATTGTTGAGCCGAAGTCAAGGGATTTTAGAGATGTTTCAGGCCGGGTGAGCCGGTATTTTGGAGAATCACAGACAGTTCACTTTGGGATGTTACATTTTTTATCTAATGGTGATGTTCAAGATGAAATAGGTTTGTTTAGATATGCCCAGAAATTTTGCGAAGAGGGGGTGGAAACTGAATTTTATAGAGGGGTAAGTAGGATGATTAGGGATTTGGCGGAAAATGAGGAAGTTAATAATGATCGATGGTTGACTGAGGGTAGTATAAGACGTTTAGTTGCAGGTAGTGAAGCAGGGAAAAAAGTGACACCTGAGGAGATAGTTGACCAGGCTAAAAGAGTGAGAACGTTGAGTAGAAGTTTAAATTTTGAGTTACCTGCTGATCAAATAGGTAGCTTGGGTTTGACTAGGCCATTTGAGTTTAGTGTGTATATTGGGGATGATCCATCTAGAAAAGTGGAGGTTTTATTTAGCTTTATTGAGGAGGAGAAAACTATATTGTTACCTGTAAATATTTCTTTGAGAGAGGTGCCGGGTCATTTGAGTTGGTTGGCAATACCAAGACCTGAAGAGATGCCTGGGGAGAGAGATGCGGTTATGGGTGCGATTGCTAGGGCGTTATCTATTATTGAGGGCGACTTAAGGCAGAAAAGACCAACTGGAGGGGTGAACTTAAATGGTCAAAGAGTGGTGGGTAATCAGGTTAAAGAAGGTAAGAAAGACAGAGATTTAGGTAGAGCGAAGGTGATGGTTGATGAAAAAGAGATGAGAAGACGAGGATTGGGTGAAAAAAGAGAGGCTGTGGGTAGCTTGGTAGACCGAGTTAACTCAGGAAAAACACCACTTGTTCGATTAATTGCTCCTGGGATAGGTCAAGATTACTACTATGCTAGTGCTGATGGGCAGACTTTAGTGGTGCAAAAAGTGGCACCCAATACTTTTGTGCCAGTTGATTGTGGTCAAATTAGTGTTATTTTGAAAAAGTTAGGGAGAAGATAATTGTGATTTATGCCTACTTCAGCTGAGATAAAGAGGATTACAGTACCGTTTTTTGAGGGGAGGTGGACTCCTAGAGATGGGGATGAGGTGGCTAGTTTTATAGCTGATAAGATGAGAGAGGCGATTGGCTACAATGATGGGGTAGTTCCACTAAGGGATTTGTTACCACTTTTGGCTGTCGAGAGGATAAACTGGATAGATGATCCAAAAACAACGTTAAAAGCATTACTTATTCCAAGAAAAAAAGGTTATTTGATTGCTCTGAACCGGGCAACTACTCAGGCTAAATACGAACCAAGGTTTGTTTTGTCCCATGAATTTGGGCATATTAGTCGGAGGAGCAAAGGGTGGATTGATAACCGTGGGGATAGGTGGGAACAATGGATTGAAGATTGGTGTGACAGGTTTGCTAGGGAGTTAATTTTACCTAGGGGTAAGGTTAATAGGACAGCTTTAAATGAGGATCCAGGGCTCGAGATGTTGAGATTGCATGAGGAATATCATGTGCCCATGAAACAGGTGGGAAAGGCTTTAGTAGAGAGAGGTTGGAAGGCTCCGGAGGTTCAATTGAGGCTGGTGTGAACTTGACTAAATAGCTTTAAAAGACTATACTTTGGGAATCAAAGGTGGGCTCGTCCCGCCTTTTATAATATTATGCCTATACAAGCAAGAACTGAATTTGCAGCAGCCATCAATCAGATCGCCTCTGAAAAAGGGGTGGATGCTGAAGTGATCTTGGATGCGATTCAACAGGCAGCGCTGGCGGCTTTTAGAAAAGATTTGTCGCTTAGAAATGAAGAGATTCCAGATGATTTTGAAGAGTTAGAGGCTAAAATTAACCCAGCGAGTGGGGAGATTTCAATTTTGCGGGGAACTGACAACATTACTCCTCCGGGATTTGCTAGAATTGCTGCTCAAACAGCCAAGCAAGTGATCACTCAGAGGCTCCATGAGGCTGAAAAAGGGGCTATTTTGGAAGAATATGAGCAAAAGGTGGGTACAATAATATCAGGCTCAATTCAAAGGCAAGAAGGCAATACTTATTTTGTGGATTTAGGGCGGGCAGAGGGAGTGATGCCCCCTTCTGAACAAACTAGAGATGAATATTACGGTTTGAACCAAAGAATGAAGTTTTTTATTAGGGAGATTAGAGAGAATGGAAAGGGTCCAGAGGTGATTGTGTCCCGGTCTGATCCGGGACTCGTTAAGGGTCTTTTTGCCATGGAAGTGCCAGAGATTCAATCCGAGGCGATTGAGATTAAGGAGATCGCCCGTGAGGCTGGCGGAAGAACCAAAATTGCGGCAGTTTCCCATCAAGATGGAGTCGATCCAGTGGGATCGTTAGTTGGTCAAAAAGGAGTCCGGGTTCAAGCGGTGATTAATGAATTGGGTGAGGAGAAGATTGATATTGTGCCTTTTTCTGAAGATCCAGCCCGGTTTATAGCGGCGGCGCTATCCCCAGCTAAAGATGTGATCGTAGTTTTAAATGAAGAAGAAAAGCTAGCCAAAGTCCAGATTCCAGATAATCAGCTGTCACTAGCGATCGGCAAAGGTGGGCAAAATGTGCGGTTGGCTGCTAAATTAACGGGTTGGAAGATTGATATTGAAGGAACGGGTGAGACAGAGGTTCAAGCAGATGACGCTTCAACTGCGCCTAGCCCACAACCTGATGATACAAGTGTTCCAAGTGATGATCAGGTTAAAGTTGAAGAAGTAATTGATGAGTCAGGAAATAAAATAAAGGATGTTACCGGTGAGGCGCCTGCTAAAGATTTTGATGAAGTTGAGGAAGAGCATATAAAAAAAGTTGAAGCCGCCTCAGAGGATCTGGGCGAGCCAGGGGAGGTTAAAGATGAAGATCAGGTTAAGTCAGAAGAAGCCGATGCTTAAACTTATGAAGTAAATTTGTTAGTTTTTAAAAGTGGATCTTCTTGACTGGCCACCTGGATGGGTGGTTTTTTAATTTTTTAAACGATGGAACAGATAAGACCGCCGATTGTAACTATTTTAGGCCATGTTGATCATGGAAAGACTTCGCTGCTTGATTTTATTAGGAAAGCGAGTGTGGCTGCGCGTGAACATGGGGGAATTACCCAGCATATTGGAGCCTATCAGGTAGAACATGAAGGTAAGCTGATTACTTTTATTGATACGCCTGGACATGCTGCTTTTGAAAAGATGCGGTCCCGGGGAGCTAGTGTGGCTGATATCGCTGTACTTGTTGTGGCGATTGATGATGGGATTATGCCACAAACTATTGAGGCGATTAAGCATATTAAGGCCGCTAATGTGCCAATAATTGTGGCTGTTAATAAAATTGACTTACCTGGAATTAATTTGACTGTTCAGATGGAGAAACTAAAAAAGCAGCTATCTGATCATGAAGTTTTAATTGAAGAGTATGGCGGAGATGTGCCAATTGTACAGTTGTCAGCTAAAACTGGGGAAGGTGTGGATAAGCTTTTAGAGATGATCAGCTTGGTGGCAGAAGTTCATGAAACTCGCGGCGATTCAAATTTGCCTGCTGCTGGGGTGGTAATTGAAGCTAATTTGGATAAATTTAAAGGCCCAATCGCCACAGTTTTGGTTAGAAATGGGACTTTGAAAAAAGGCGATAAGATTTCTTTGGGTGGAGTGGAAAGTAAGATCCGGGGTTTAAATGATTTTACTGGCAAAGCGATCGATCAAGCTGGGCCATCAACTCCGGTTGAAGTGTTGGGTTTGGAGATGGTGCCAGCTGTGGGAGCGGTATTGGGAGAGGAAAAGGTTGAGGTGGCAGCGGATGAAGTGATGAGTTTGATTGAAAAGTTAAGAGCTGGGCAGGTGGAGAAATTGGGAGTGGTGGTTAAGGCTGATAAGCAGGGTTCGCTGGAGGCGATTTTAGATGCATTGGCAAAGTTTAATGAGCAGGGAACGCACGTTGAGGTGATCTCTTCTGGAACTGGAGAGGTATCAGAGGCTGATGTGAAACTGGCGGCAGGGACTAAAGCCATTGTGCTTGGATTTAATGTTAAAGTGGCGGGAACTGCAACTAAAATTGCTGAGGTTGAGCATGTTTTGATTAGAACCTACAGTATTATTTATGAATTGTTAGATGAACTGGAGGATGTGATTGCAGGGATGCTTTCTGGAGAGTTGGAGGAGGAGATTTTTGGCACTGCCCAAATTGTGGCGGAGTTTCCATTTGGGAAAAATGAGCGGATTGCTGGATGTAAGGTTTTGGATGGGCATATCTCTAAAGGTCCTAAGGTGAGGGTGGTGCGTAGCCCTTCGACTGGTGCTCAGGATAATAACCCTTCGACTGGCGCTCAGGACCAGCGCGAAGTTATTGTTGAAACAAAGTTAAAATCAATTAAAAAGGTGCGGGAAGAGGTGCCTTCTGTGGACCGGGGAGATGAATGTGGAATGATGTTTGCAGAACCAGTTGATTTTCAAATTGGAGATATTATTGAGAGCTTTAGAACACTCTAGTTTTTGCCCGATTTGCCTTTTGCTGGTATACTGCAATTGCTTGGTAAATACTAACTAAACTTGCTTCTAGATTCACAAAGAGGTACAATACGCATAAATATGGACACTGATGCAAAGCTCGCACAAATTATACCTTTGCTACCTTCGGCGAGCAAAATTTTAATTGCACTCCCTTCTAAAACTACTGTAGATATTTTAGCTGCTGGGTTGTCGCTTTATTTGTCACTTCAACAAGCTGGAAAGCAGCCTGTAATTGCCACTGAAGATACTTTACTGGTTTCCCATGGAAATTTATATGGAGCAGGAGAAGTTAAAACAACCTTAGCTAAAGACGCCAGTGGAGATTATATCCTAACTTTAGAGGGAGTAGTTGATGCTAGTGCAACTGATCCGGCGAAAAAGGTACCTGCTGTGGAGAGACTGGACTGGTATCCAGAGGGGTCAAACCTAAATTTAGTTTTTCATATTGTGCCTGGGCAGACTTTTAATCCAACTAAAATTGAGCCTAAACCTAAATCAGATGGTTTTAACTTAATATTTACAATGGGAGCTGGAGGGTTTAATGAGTTGGGAGCAATTTATTCTCAAAATCCAGAGATTTTTGTGGGAGTACCTATAGTTAATATTGATATTAATCCAGGAAATACTAATTTTGGGCAGGTGAATATTATTGATAATGATTCTGGAACTGTTTGCGAATTGACAGCTAGAGTAATAACTGGACTGTCCTTACCTTTTGAGGGAGATATAGCGAGTAATGTTTTGACTGGGGTCTACGATGCCACACAGAATTTAACTGTGAACTTAAAGCCAACAACTTTTAGTGTAGTTGGTCAAGCGATGCAAGCTGGAGGGAAAATTCCAGTTCTAAACCAACCTGCACCTGTTCAAGCACCAGATGAGGCAGCTTTGACTGCTCAAAACCAAGTGTTTCATCCACAGCCACCAGTTCCAACCCCAGCTGCTCCTATAGTTGATAGCTCTCCAGTAGCTGATTTAAAAGCGGATTTAACTCAAGCGATCTCTGATGCGACACCAACACCTAACTTAGGAGCAATTTTAATGGGGACAGATACTCCAAATGTGTCACAACAACCAATTTTTGAGCCTACTCCTGCATCTGTGCAAGCTCCAGTTAGTGAGCCTGAACAGCCAGTTTCAGTGCTCGTTGAAGAAGAGCCAAGACCATCAGCTGAAGAGCAACCTGTGAGTGAGGTAGTTATGACTCCAACTCCTGAGGTGGTCAATCCTTCACCTGACTGGTTAACTCCGAAAGTTTTCAAAGGGACCTCGATTAACTAGCAATCCTCGACGTTATGGATTTAGAGCAGTTTGTTTTTGAAAAATGCGTTTTACCACTTAGAATGAGTAATGAGGATTTACCGTTGCCAGAGGATACTTTTCAGGTAATTGATCTAACTCTGGCAAAGACTGGTTTAGCATTTTCAGTGGCTTACTTCTTGGCTCTAGAGAGGGATTTTACGTTTGATAGAATTGCCCTGCCTGAGGATTGGAGGGTGTTTATTAAGGAGATGTTGGATTGGTATTTAATGGTTCCATTGATGTTGGGATCTCTGGCAAGAACAGGAGAAGTTCAAAAAACGATGGGTGTTTTTGGAAAAATACTAAACGCCTACCGGGTTGGGATTACTCCCTCTTTTGCAAAAAGTGAAAGTTACTGGATAGAGATGAATAAGCGAATGAGTGAGGATTTGGGTGGAGATAGTGCGATAGATTATGCATTAAATTCAACTAAAGCAAAAATGCTATATATTCCAGAACCTTTTTTTAGATCTAAGTACGATTTAATGGAGATTGGGGCGAGAAGGTATCAGAGGATTAGAGATGAGTATTTAGAAAGACTTGGGAATTAGTGAGCTCCATAGCTATAATCATTATCTTTGAACATGAAGTTGACAATTACTTTGGCGATAAAATAGGTTTCTGTGAGGGTGGCGCCAACTAGGGTAGTGAAGATTAGGCCTAGTTGTTGGAGCTGGTTGTTTTGAAAAGCTGAGGTAACTGCAGAAAAGACCTGGTAGTTTTGCCAAGCGAGCAGTAAGACAAAAAAGAGCGATAAGGTAATTCTCCCCCAAAATTTAAGTTTTAATTCTCTGATACGCTCTGAATTGAGCTTGTTTTGCATTGATTGAGAATGTTCTTCTCTAGTTTTCCAGGATGGATCAGCAGCTGCTGGAGCAAAATTTTTGGTTAATTCTTTTAGTTGATATTTAGGTATACTATTTTTCATTTTTTTCTTTCACACTTTTGACCGCAAAAGTGTGGCAAAACTCGTCCATAGGAAGTCGGTCTAAAATCTGCACTGCGTTGATCAGGGGATAGCGACGCCTCGGCTCAATTCTGGCCGGCTCCCCTTGTTCAACTCCGTTTAGATTTCTTAACGCCCTTTGTTCCAATGGACACCTAAAATAAGTTCTTATCATACTAGTCCTAAATTTTTTAAGCGCCAGTGGACTGCGGAGGGAGAGACGCCAAAGACAGTTGAGAGTTCTTTGAGGTTTTTGGTGAGGGAGAAATATTTTTTGATTAGATCAAGAGGCATGAGGAGAGAAGCGGCAAAAAAGTTAGCTTCTTTTTCATCTGAAGAATCTTCTTGGTCTAGAGAAATGACCTGTCTTCTATAAAAGAGTTCCCTGGACTTGTTTTTATGAAGAATAAAATGCCCTAACTCGTGGGCAACTGTGAAGGCTTTTCTGGTATAAGGGTCATCTCTGGCAACATAGATGGTGTTATTTTCTCTATCAATTGCTCCAGCTAGCTCACTTTTTTGAAAGTTGCCAGATTTAAGATTAAGCTTAAAATACTCAAGAATTTTTTCCAGGGAAATAGGTAATTCAAGTTTTTCAGGATAAACTGACCTCAAAACTTCCTCTGCCTTCTCCTCTATCTCCTGCGCACGATTATCCATAATAGTTTTGGGTTATATTTGGATAGTATAGCATAAAATAAATGTTCTGCTATACTACGAGCATGGACGAGGATTTTAAAGCTAAAAGAGGCTATATTTTTATGTGTTCTGAATCAACATATGATGAGTGTATGCAAAGAATGCTTTTTGGAGAATCAGAGGGATTTGCGGAGGTTGTAGCTCAAATTAAAGCAGGGGATTCACTTTTTCTTTATAACGTAAATACAAAGAGATTGCATGGAGAATTTATTGCAGCGTCAAATGGTGAACGAGATATTGTAAATGAGGCTTGGAAAGGTAAGTTCCCTTGGCAGGTTAGAGTTGGGTGGAAATCTGATTTTTTACCAATTACTAAGGAGAGTTTTGAGGAAATTGTACAGTTTAGAGGGGGAAGGTATCCGCAAACAGTTATTGGTCAAGATCAGATTAAAAAACTTAGAGAGTTGTTTCTTGTAGCGAAGGAATTGCCATCGAGTGAATTGGAGTTTCGAACTAAATTTCCAAGCGACTTTAGATGTGAGGATGGTCATTATGTAAAAAGTAAGGATGAAGCATTGATATGCAACTGGTTATTTAACAGGAATGTTTGCCATGGTTATGATAGGAAAATACCTAGGAGTGACAATCTGTATTGCGATTTTTGGATCAAAACCAAAAAAGGGTCTGTGTACATTGAATATTGGGGTATGTCAGATAGGAAATATTTGGATCGCAAAGAGACGAAGCAGAGAATTTACAAAGAGCAAAACTTACAATTAGTAGAGCTTAATCCAAATGATTTAAAAGTGCTGGATGATATTTTTCCTAGAAAACTAAGACCTTATTTACCTGATTTTGAATTTGAATAAATTCATTAGGTGGATGGAAGGTTGTTAAACGGGAATAACTACTAATTCGGGATTGTAAACTAAATAGTTTGGTAAGATTATGCCTCGTCGGACTTCTGGCTGAGTCTCTCTCACAAAAGTTAAAAATTCATTAAGCGCAAGTGTTCCAACAGATCGGCGTCTGCGAATTTCAGCATAAATATCAATTCCGTAGTCTTCCAAAACCTCTCGAGCATGTACTTGAGCACCGTGAGATTCCATTGTGATAGGTCGATTGTCTGTAGAGATGAGGTATCTATAATGGGCCCGTTTGTATTCTATGGTATGGGAATCATCTCCATGCTCAATGGGACCAAGTTGGTTGGAAGAAAGTAATCCTGAGGTTATGTAGTAAAGTCGTCTAAGAAGAATATTAGTGAAATTGTTTAGATTGCCAATATCTGCACTCACAATATACCTGTCAATGTTTAATAATTTTCTGTTTATATCGAGCCGATAAGAGAATGTGCGAGTTACTCCCATAAGGTGCATTTCAACAAGATGTTCACGAGGGTACCTTTTATCCACAAGGAAAGTTAAAGATTCTATCCCAAAACTCTCTAATTCTGGATCGTAGTTTTTAGAAAAGCGATCTCCTCGTGGAGAAACAAACCAAGTTTGATTATTTAATATCTGCTCCCACAAGTATTCGTTTTCTCTGCTCGCTCTTTCAGAATCGAAATTAAGTTCTCCAAAGAGATTTAAAAGGTAGTGGCGAGTTAGTGTGTCATTAAAAGTAGCCTCTGGTAAACGATTGTTTCTTATTATTTGATTGTAAGTGCCGATAGTTTCTAAGATACTTTTTTGTGGTGAATTAGGACGTAGATTAACAGACCCTGGCAACATTGTTCCTAAATCTACTTCGATGCCTATTCGTTGTTGAATTAAAGAATGGTTTAAGGTGGCCAAAAAGAAATGAATATCACTGTAATCTTTTAGCGGAAGTGGTAGTTTTTGTTTGCGTGCTTCAAATTTACTAATTTGAGATAGAATATCACTGATCACTTTTGATTCTCGGAAAGTGGTTGAACGATGGTTTCCTTTTATAAACAATGATAAACCGTCATGTAATCTATGCTCTACGCCTGTGAAATAATAAATTACTTCTGGCGGAAGGCTATCGTAGGTATCGATATCGGAAAGGTCAGTTTTAAAAAATTCTCTGCTTCTATCTAATAGGGTATACATTTTCAATACTGCCGGTAATCTTTTAATGCTAAGTTTTTCAAACTCTCTTTTTGCTGCTGGAGTGTGTATAAGATTTGTAAAACTAGTGTCAATTAGGTTTGCTACTGCATTAATTACTGTTTTATTACCCATGTATACTGAGGCAGTTACAATATCATAAACAAGGGAGGTATAAGGGAATTCATCTCCTATTACTGTGTTTGCACTATATGTGGCTCTTCTGGTAAGAAAGGAGATAAGTGATCTTCCTAATTTTTCAAATTTTCCGCTCGTAATTTCTGATGAAATGAGGGGGTTAGAATTAAGAGTGAAAGACAATACTGGCTCCAAAACTTTACAGTCCTCCATCTTTGTTATTAAATCCGGACTTTTCCTGTAAGCATATCTAGTAAATAGAGCAGAGTCGTTGGTTTTAGATAAATAATTAGATAGGGAGTCTACTAAATAATCGATTGGTTTTCTTTCTTCAAAACCAGGATCACTGGAATGATTAGTATTACTGAATAATTCCCTGGCTTCTCTAATTAATTTGGCTAGGTTTTGAGCTACTAGCGGTTCTTGGAGTTCAGGTGAATGGTTGGTGACTGAGAAAAAATCTAACACTGCCTTTCTTAAGATTGAGTCTTCAATGGTTTTAAACTCTTTGGCTTCGTTTGAGTAGGCGTTTATTTGAGGGTTATAATGATCTCGCCACATTTCATCGATATTTCTTCTTTTAATTCCTTCTTTACCTGGACCTTGTTTAATTCGGGCTTTTTCATCTTCGTATTCACTTTTTCTTCTATCTGCTATAGTTAGAGCTCGAGTTTGAAGATATCTGTTTTGATCTAAGAGTTCAGCGTATGCTAGAACGCGAGTGAGGTTGTGACTTGGTCTTTCTAAACCATATTGCTTAGCTAAATAGGAGTTTGGGGTTTCGAGTCCTTGCTGAATTGCTTGGAGTTGACCTTCTAAGAAGTGATCTGTTTCATCCCAATTTCTTTCGGGAGAGGTTAAATATTGATTAGTTGATTCTTCGATTGGTTCTCGATCTAACATCGTTGCGGGATATTTTACCAAATTTGGGTTTAAAAAGTAACTATGGGTTGATGAAGAATGGAATTAAGCTTGCTTTTTCTTAGAGTGAGTGATATACTGCGCGAAGCTTAAGTGGGATTACTTCTTGGTACCGAGGTTTTTCCATAGAAAGTCCTTCGACTGACGCTCAGGATAATAATCCTTCGACTCAGGTCGCTCAGGATAGAAAGTGAGATACCATTAAATGCCGTTAGATCCGAAGATTAAACAACAGATTATTGATGAATTTGCGACCCACAAGGGTGATACAGGTTCTCCAGAAGTTCAAGCAGCATTGCTTTCTGAACAAGTTAAGAACTTAACTGCTCATTTAAAGCAACATCCACATGATGTGCACTCAAGACGCGGTTTGCTCTCAATGGTGAATCAAAGAAGAAGACTGCTGCAATATCTATTGAAAAAGGACTCTGATCGTTATAAGATGGTCATAGATAAATTAGGTTTAACAAGGTAAAGTTGAAGAGGGAAGTTTGGAGATTGCAAAGAGGTAATTAGTTTGACTAATTGTTTCTTCTACAGTTTCCAAATCCCCTGGATAGATCCTGAAACGAGTTCAGGATGACAAGGAATATGCATAAAGTTATTTTAAAAGAAGCAGAGATAAATGGTAAAAAATATAAGCTTGAGACTGGCAAATTAGCCCCTCAGGCTGATGCTGCAGTGGTGGCTAGTGTGGGCGAAACGGTAGTTTTAGCAACAGTAGTTTCTAAAGCGATGACAACCGATCCGGGATACTTCCCTTTGACCTTTGAATATGTGGAAAAATACTACGCTGGTGGGCGGATTACCAATCAGAAGTTTATTAAAAAAGAGACTAGGCCTTCAGATAAAGCAATTTTGTCTGGAAGGGCGATTGACCGGTCAGTCCGGCCGCTTTTTCCTAAAGATTACCGGGCGGAAGTTCAGGTTATTATAACAGTCTTATCATTTGATGGAGTGAATGATCCAGCGATGGCTGGGTTTATTGGAGCATCAGCGGCATTGGCGCTTTCATCTGTACCCTGGAATGGACCGATTGGGGTGGCTAGAATTGCTGAAAAAGATGGCGCTTTAGTTGTTAACCCTGATTTACCAGATATTGATGCGCTCAACTTGGATTTAATAGTAGCAGCGACTAAGTCTAAAGTGACGATGGTTGAAGCTGAGGCTAAACAGGTAACTGATGAGGTAATGTTTGAGGCCATTAAGAAAGGTTTTGAAGAGAATCAGCCAATTATTAAGTTAATTAATGAGTTAGTTAAAGAAGCTGGCAAAGCCAAACAAACGTTCCAGACTTTAGAAGAACAGGTTGATGCGGCTGTGATCAAAGCGGTAAAAGAAGAGTTCCATACAATTTTAGAGAAAGAGCTGTTTTCTTCAGATAATCCATATCATGACAATGATGCTGAGGAGATTAAAAAGCAAGTCGCTGAAAAATATCCTGAGCAGCTAACATCAGTTCAGATCAGTGCGATCTATGAAAAAACAGCTAAAGAGATTATGAATGATACAGTTTTGAACCAAGGGAAGAGAGTTGATGGCCGGGGGATGGAAGATATCAGAGAAATTTATATTGAGACTGGAGTGTTGCCTAGAACTCATGGTTCAGCGATCTTTCAGCGGGGTGAATCCCAGATTTTATCTATCGCGACTTTAGGCCCACTGTCTGCATCTCAGACTTTAGAAGGTATGGAGGGTGAAGGATCAAAGAGATTTATGCATCATTATAATATGAGTATTAATCCTTTTGCCTCAGGTGAGGTGAAAAGAATTGGGGCTCCAAATAGACGGGATGTTGGACATGGAGACTTAGGTGAGAGATCAATTGTGAATGTTTTGCCATCAGAGCAGGATTTTCCCTATGCAATTAGAGTGGTTTCAGAGGTTTTGAGCTCAAATGCATCCACTTCTCAGGCAGCAATTAGTGCTTCAATTTTAGCTTTGTTAAATGCTGGTGTGCCAGTTGAACCAGTAGCTGGTATTGCTTTGGGTTTGCTTTCCAATGATCAAAAATTCCAAGTGATTACTGATATGCAGGCAACTGAGGATTTTTATGGAGAGATGGACTTTAAAGTCGCTGGAACCAAAAAAGGAATTACTGGTATGCAGATGGATACTAAACTTGATGGTTTGACGTTTGAAATTATTGAAGAAGCTTTGCGACAGGGCAAGAAAGCCCGGGAGTTTATTTTGGCCAAGATGCATGAGGCAGCTCCTGAGGAAGAAGAGATCAGTAAGTATGCTCCAAAAATTGAGGTGACTCATATTAAACCTGAAGAGATTGGGATGTTGATTGGGCCAGGTGGAAAAAATATTAATGGTATTATTGCTAAAACTGGAGCCCAAATAGACATTGAAGATGATGGAACTGTGATGGTTTCTTCAATGGATGAGGAATCAATTAAAAATGCACTGGATGCAATTACCAACATGTTTAAAACTGTCCAACCAGGTGAGGAATATGATGGTAAAGTGGTTAGACTGGCTCCATTTGGAGCGTTTGTCGAAATTTTACCTGGTAAAGATGGACTGGTTCATGTGTCTCAAATGGCACCGGGGCATGTGGAAAAGCCAGAGGATATAGTTTCTGAGGGGCAGGTAGTTCATGTCAGAGTGCTTGATGTAGATGCTCAAGGTAAAGTTAGCTTATCAATGCTTTTTGGAGATGACGTTAAACCAGAGACTGAAGGCCGACCCCGTTCTGGTGGCGGTGGAAGCCGTGGTGGTTTTGGAGGAGGTTCAGGTGGTGGAATGAGAAGGGGTTTTGGTGGAGGTTCAGGTGGAGACCGAGGTGGATTTAACCGAGACCGCAACAGAGGTGGTCGAGGAGGCGGTGGAAGCCGCGGTGGTAGTAGTGGTCGTGGTGGTGGCGGACGGTATTAAATATGGTAGATGAAAAAGTTGGTGCCTTCCTTAAATAAGTTTTTATTCAGCAAGAAAACAACGTTTACGTTTGTGGCATCTTTGGTAATCTTGCTGGTAGTAAGCTTTTTTACTTTTGCTCCACTTAGAGAGATAACCCGGGTTAATGCGCTTTTTCAGATGATTGATGATTCGAAGGCGAGTAGCGCGGATATTTCAGTTGATAATCAGGCAGTGCGGATTAATTTTAAGATTAAACCTGAAGACATGGAGGTTGCGAGTGTTTTCTCCACTAATTTAGGGGTAGATGACTCTTGGATGGAGGGAATGAGCTTTAATTTGAATCCAGCGACTTTGGATCTGCTTAGGTCAAGTTTGCCAAAACATGTCTTACTTAGGTTTAGTCCTAAACAAGTTAGTCTAGAAAATAAAGGGGGTTTGAGTTTACGGTCAAGTTTAACAAACCGGGAGTATAAGCTGGCGAGTGGCTCGGGGTCTTTGAACGCGATAGCTGGAGGAGACCGGGATTATCAGATAGCAATAACTGATCCAGCCCCTTTGCTTAGGTTTGCTAGTAGCTCTGGACAGTTGCATTTATCTGCTCAGATGGAAGGAATATTCCCAATTCTCTCGAAAGTAGCTACAATGACATTAAGCGTTCATGACTCAAATGTGGACGGAAAGATAATTTTAAAGTAAAGATGGATGCTGCCCCACAGATTGAAAAGTTAAAACAAAAGATAAAAGCCTCGACTTTGCCTGGAGACGTATTGGAGAAAGCGAACTCTGATCTGTCCCGGATTGAGCAGTTACTGAAGTCTAGCGCTTATACTCCGGAAATTGATAAGCAATTGAACTTTATTGAGTTTATTTGTTCACTGCCTTGGTTACTGGTCGGGCAAGACATTTTGGATTTGGGCCGGGCCAAACAGATTTTGGATAAAAATCATTATGGTTTAGAGTCAGTTAAGGAGCGGATTTTAGAATATCTATCAGTGATTATTCTAAATTCCCGGGCTGGCAAGCCAACCCGCTCGCCCATTTTGGCGTTTGTGGGGTTGGTTGGTTCAGGAAAAACATCTTTGGCTTATTCAATAGCAGAGAGTTTAGGCCGGCCAATTGTGAGAATTCCATTTGGTGGACTTGGTTCAGCAGAGCAACTTAGAGGTGAATCAAGGATTAAGCCAGATGCCGAAGCGGGTTTAATTATTAAAGCAGTGCAGCGGTCTAAAGTAAAAAATCCAGTGATTTTGCTGGATGAGTTAGACCGGGTGACTGAAGAGGCGAGGGCGGATATAATGGGAGTATTGGTTGAGTTGCTGGACCCTGAGCAAAACATGGCGTTTTTGGATCACTATTTGGATATGCCATTTGATCTGTCCCAAGTTTTATTTGTAGCGACTGCGAATAACACAGGCAATATTGCGACAGCAGTAATGGATCGGTTAGAGGTGATCGAGATGCCTTTTTATTCTGATCAACAAAAAATTGTGATTGGAAAAAGTTATCTACTGCCGGATGCCCTTCTGGAAGCTGGGCTTGATAAAACTTTAGTTTCGATAGATGATAGCTTGTGGGCAGAGATAGTTAGACCTTTAGGATTTGATGGAGGGATTAGGTCACTCAAAAGAAATATTGATGGGTTAGTTAGAAAGATAGCCAGGCAAGTAGTTGAAGGCGAGAAAGGGCCTTTTGTAATAAACTCCCAGAATGCTGGGAGATACATAGTAGTATAAATATGAAAAGTTTTAGACCAAAACAACATAGTAGTCAGCCTTTAGCCGCTCCTCGGCAGCCTTTGGATGGCGAAAATCAATCTAAAGTCCAAGGTCCAGCGACTAATAGCTTGAGACTGGTTCCACTAGGTGGGGTGGGTGATGTGACTAAAAACATGTATGTATATGAGTTTGGGGAGGACATTATTATTGTGGATTGTGGGGTTGGGTTTCCGGATCAGGAGATGTTGGGAATTGATTTAGTGATTCCAGATATTAACTACCTTAGGGATAAAAAGAGTAAGATCAGAGGAATTTTGATTACTCACGCCCATGATGATCATATAGGAGGACTGCCTTATCTTTGGCCAGAGTTGGATGTGCCAATTTATACTCAAAAGTTAACCGCGGGGATGATTAGAGGAAAGTTTACTGAACATAATTTGCCCAAAGATAAGATTCATGCAGTTTCTTTGAAAGATACACTAAAGCTAGGAGTGTTTGAGATTAGCTTTTATCAAGTTTCCCATTCAGTGCCAGATTCAACTGGGATTGTGATTAAAACCCCAGTGGGAAATATTATTCATCAAGCTGATTTTAAGATGGATTGGACACCTGTGAATGGGCAGGTGACTGATGTGGGAGCTGTGGCAAAAGCTGGAGATGCTGGAGTGCTCTTAATGCTAATTGATTGTTTGCGGGTAGAAAAACAGGGTTACACTCTTTCTGAGCGGACTATTGAGGGGACCTTTGAAAAGGTGGAGGCAGAAACAAAGGGGAAAGTTTTAATTACAATGACTTCTTCAAATATTACTAGAGTGCAACAAGCGATTAATGTAGCTGTTAAATCAGGCAGAAAGTTAGGGTTAGCTGGAAGGTCTGTTGAAAATAACTTTCAGGTGGCCAGAGAGTTAGGGTATTTGGATGTGCCTCCTGGTTTGGTGATTGCTCAAGAAGAGATTAAAAGGTTTCAAGATAAAAATTTAATGCTTCTGGTGGCTGGTTCGCAGGGACAACCTGGCTCAGCGCTATCTAGAGTAGCTAATAATGATCATAAATTTATTCAACTAAAAAAAGATGATGCGGTCATTTTTAGTGCTGATCCAATTCCTTCAACTGAATCAACTCAAAGCGCTTTGATAGACCGGTTAACCACAATTGGTTGTGATGTTTATTATTCAGCGATGATGTCTGATTTGCATGTATCTGGGCATGCTGCAGCGGAGGAGTTAAAGACTATGATTAGTTTGGCCAGGCCACAATATATTTTGCCAATTGGGGGGACTTATAGACATATGAAATCTTTTCAAAGGATGGCGATGGGAATGGATTATAAAGAAAATCAGATTTTAATGGCCAAAGATGGCGATATAATTGAGGTCAAAAGGGGTGATGTTAAAATTCAGGGTAATGTGGAAGTCTCAAATATTTATATTGATGGACTGGGAGTTGGAGATGTAGGAAATGTGGTGCTTAGGGATAGACAACAGTTATCTGAAGAAGGAGTGGTAGTGGTAGTGGTGCCAATTGATCAGCGCTCTGGAAAACTGGCAGGTGAGCCTGATGTAATTTCAAGAGGATTTGTTTTTGAAGAACATTCAGAGGATTTGATAGAGGCAGGTAAAGAGATAGTCAAGAATGTGCTTAGTCAACATAAAGGCGGGCAGATTGATTGGAAATATATGAGAAGAGAAATTGAGACTCAATTAGAGAAGTTTTTCTATTCAGAAACCAATAGAAGACCAATGATTTTGGTAGTAGTGGTAGATTTTTAATTTCTGAAGGGGCCAAAGGTTGAGTTGGGATTGACCTGACAATTTTCAGTCTGAACCCAAAAAACTTTCCATAAAGGATCCTGATAAATATGTTTTTGTAAACAGAGAGCATCTTCTGCTTGGATAATTTGGAGTGGTAAATATGGGAATAGAGGCGAAAGATGAATTATACCGTTATAACAGGTAATATTTACTAGGGCATTGCAGAGCGTGTATAACTGAGTCGGAATTTTATCAATTGGGTTGAAATTTCTAGCAAAGCTAACTTCGTTTCCTACCTTGGTGATTTTTTGAAAATAAATAAAATCTTTGATTGCTAAAATGAGTAAAATTAGTATAAGAGAAAGGCCAATCCATTTTATTAACGTTTTAATATTAAGAAATTTGGACATCTTTCTAAATCATACACCTTTTAACTCTCTCGAAGAATAATTAATTCTCTGTCTGGGATTTAGGATGAACAAAGTCCCATAGTTTACAAGGTGTGATATAATTTATGTGTAGTATTTAATAAGCAGGATGGGTTGGATAAGTTCTTTACGCTTAGGCCTTTAATACCATATACTGTATACTGAATACTCTAGTCTATGCCCAGAAGAAAATCAGTTTATCACATGCCCAAGCTGAAGTTGAAACCCAAGACTGTGGTGACCGTGGCAACTGTGGTGTCCTTTGTTTTAGCAGCTCTATCTGTAGCCTCAATTGTTTCTCATACTAGTAAATTGGATTTTTGGCGGGATTTTTTGAAGGAAAATATTGGTTGGACAATTGTTTTTACCCCAGTGATTTTTATTTTAGTTGGTTTGGTTTTATTAAAAACAAAATGGAAGTTGGCTCAAACCAATGTTTTGGTGGGGTTGGTAACTATTATGATTGCCTTAATGGGGCTGTCTGCCGCAGCTTCTGATAGTGCAGGGGGATCGTTGGGATTTTTGATTTGGGGGGAGTTGAAGTCTTTGATTACAACTTTGGGGGCGGTGTCTTTACTACTTGGAACTCTAGTAATTGGTTTGGTGGTTTTGTTTAATACTCATCTAGCTCAGATTTTTGGAGTGGTAGCTAAAACTGGGAGTGCGGCTGGTTCAGCGGTTTCTAAAGTTAAGCCCAGTTTTGGTAGAAGAGATAAAACTTTTGACCTAAATGAGCCAAGAGAGATTAGGGTGACTGGGATGGACGATGGAGTAGTAACCCGCCCGAAGATGGCATCAAAAGAGAGCCAGCGGGACGATATTATGGCAGAGACTTTGGTTCAAAATGTGGCTGGACAGACTAGAGTTTGGAAATATCCACCTTTGAATCTGTTATCTGATAAATCTGGTGCGCCAGCTGACCGGGGTGATGTTAAGAAAAGTGCGGCTATTATTGAGAGAACGCTTGATTCTTTTGGAATTCAGGCGAGAGTGGCTGAAGTGAATGGTGGACCAGCGGTGACTCAGTACGCTTTGGAGATTGCAACTGGAACAAAAATTGCCAAAATTGCTAATTTGCAAAATGATATTGCGCTTTCACTGGCGACTAGAACAGGAACTGTTCGAATTGAGGCGCCAATTCCCGGGAAGTCTTTAGTTGGGATTGAGGTGCCAAATCACACTTTGGAGGTAGTGACGTTGAAGTCAGTTTTGGGTTCTGATGAGATGAGAAAACATAAGTCAAAGTTAGCTGTGACTTTAGGAAAAGATACTGCCTCAAACCCAGTGGTGTTGGATATTGACCGGATGCCTCACGTTTTGGTGGCTGGAACGACTGGTTCGGGTAAGTCTGTTTTAATGCATCAATGGGTGACTTCCTTAATTTTTAGAAACTCTCCTGAAGAGTTGAAACTAATTTTAATTGATCCAAAGCGGGTGGAGATGACTCAATACAATGGAATTCCTCATTTATTAGCGCCTGTGATCGTTGAACCAGAGAAGATTCTATCAGCGCTAAAATGGGCGATGGCAGAGATGGATAGAAGATATAAATTATTCCAATCAGTAGGGGTTAGAAATATTCAAGGATACAATGAGATGTCTGGATTTCAGGCGCTACCTTATATAGCGATCTTTATTGATGAGTTGGCAGATTTGATGATGTTTGCACCAGTTGAGGTTGAAGATGCAATTACTAGGTTGGCTCAATTGGCCCGGGCAACTGGGATTCATTTGGTGGTGGCGACTCAGCGGCCTTCAGTTGATGTGATTACTGGTTTAATGAAAGCCAATATTCCAGCTAGAATCGCCTTTAATGTGTCATCGATGATTGACTCGAGGGTGATTATTGATGGGCCTGGGGCTGAGAAGTTGTTGGGGCGGGGAGATATGTTGTTTATGCCACCAGATGCGAGTAAACCGATCCGTATTCAGGGAGTTTTGGTCAGTGATCCAGAGGTAAATGGAGTAGTTAAATTTATTAAAGATATGGGAATTGCTCCTGAATATACAGCTGAGGTCTTGGAGATGCCTGTTGGGAAAATTGGTCGGGGGATGGGAGCAAACTCTGGTGGGGGTGGGGATGATAGAGATACACTGTTTGAAGAAGCAGTTAGAACGGTTTGTCAGTATGATCGAGCTTCAGCATCACTACTACAGAGAAGATTGAAAGTTGGATATGCTAGGGCAGCTAGAATTATTGACGAGCTAGAAACTGCTGGCATAATTGGTCCAGGTGAAGGTAGCAAGCCCCGCGATGTTTTAATGAGAAACCCCGATGAATACTTTGCCAACCAAGGTGGAGTTTCAGAGGTATAGTTTTTGAATTAATTGCTATAGACCTGAGTTCTTACCAAGCTTTTACTTAAAACTTTTTTTCCTCTTATTAATAGTTGTTATTATTCTTGTTAGGTTGATGATGAAATATCCAGTTTATATTTCTAACATCAGCAACAACATTTTAATACAAAAGAGCAGTAAAAAAGTGACGGATCAGGGTGGGGGTAGGTGAATTTATTCTTTTCGAGATGAACTTGAGCATAGAGCTAAGACATCCCGGACCTACCCTACAACTGAGAACTCGTTCTCGAAAAATTACAAATACCAAATCACAAATTTCAAATTATGGCTGATGATTCAAAAGCGCTAACAACATCAAAGAGCAAGAGGGAAAATAATATGGCAAGAACTGTGGCGGTTTGGGCGATGGGGATCGCTGTGGTATCTGGAACTGTGGCCGCTGGAGCGATGCTGTTTGATAAAGACAGCCGCGTTAGATTTGGACGTTTTGTGGAGAAGATGTTAAATAACTTTGCTGATATGATGGATGATATAAATGCTAGAGATTCTTATAGTTCGGTTCACTCCGATGTCTTCAAGAAAAAAAATTAGCTTGGTGTATAATTAGGACATGCCAGCTAAGCTAATTTCCCTAATTTACTTTTATGTGGTCTCCACTATTGGGTTAGTTTTGATTATTATTGGAGTGTTTCATACAGTCAATTTTATTATTAACTCTACTCAATATGATATGTACCCACTTCGCTACAGCTCAGCGAGTTGTGAATATCCTTACTTAAATCCAAAAGGTCCGTACCCTGCCAGTTTAGATGTTCAACCTGCTACTCCAAGTGCAGGGGAGCGAATGAAACAAGTACAGGAATGTGAGACTTTAGCATCATTAGATAGAAAGCAACACAGGTTAGATGATTTGAAAAATGCGATCACTTTTAGCTTAGTTGGAATCTTGGTATTTGGAATTCACTTTCCCTTAGCTAGAAAACAGTCCAAAGCTTAAACTTGATGTCAGCTAGCTCATCTGGTCGAAAAGCACCGCTCAACCTTCCACATGTTTCGCTAAGGCTCGCTACGCACCTAACTTTAACTTAATCATTTAGTCTGCGGGTATGCTTCGCTGCACCATTTGCTTTTCTGACTCAGATCTCGCTGCTGCCACCCACTAATGTGTTATCGTTCAAGGACTTGAAGGAGGAGAATTACTGAATGGGATTGCCTGAGATGGAACTAGTGAAGGTGTGTTCGCTCTGATTGTTTTCTGTTTCAGGTGCAGGATTGAGTAGATCTTTGGGGGTGCTTTCATCAATGACTCCAGTTTGTGATTGTTGTTCTGGCTCTGGAGTGACTTCCTCAGTTTGCATAGGAGCGATTTGTTCGCTGAATTCAGGAGCAACTTCTGTGCCAACTGTTAATTCATCGAAGACTTTGTCTATATCGGTCATAGCTGATTTGAACTTTAATTCTTGTTCTTCTCTAAAACGGCGATCGATCTGTTGGTTGGCTGCTTCTTTAAAAGTTTGATATTGAGTATCAGATAGATGCATATAAGCTAAGATAATTTTTTCAGTGCAACCCTCTTCAACTTGCTTTAGGTTGGTAAACAAGAGAACGAAGGAGTCTCTACCGCTGTTTGGTTGTTTGCTGTGACTGATTTCAGCGCTGTAGTCTTTTAGACCGATACGGTAATGATCTTGGAGGGAGCTGGGGTCAAACTTGCTTAAATCGGTGTGATAAACAGCGATTTTATCTTGACTGATTAGAGTGGTAAGCTGATGAATATATTTTTCAGCCTTTTTGTCATCACCACTTGGGGGTGGTTCAAGGTGTTTTTGGGTTGGGTCGGATCCGTCGGACATTAACTGGTATTATGGTGAAATTTGAAGGATAAGTCAACTGGAACAAATTAGTATAAATCCGCACTTACGTAGCTGTTATATCCCCGATGAGATATAATGAGATTCATGCGGACAGTTGGGCAGATTTTAAAAGAGGCTAGGGAAGCGAAATTATATAGCTTGGAGGATGTGGAGAAGCACATTAAGATTAGAAGAGAGCTACTTGAGGCGCTGGAGCAAAATGACTATTCTAAATTGCCTCCGCCTACTTTTATTCAAGGTTTTATCAAAAATTATGGGAAATTTTTGGGGTTAGATGCCAACAAACTGCTGGCAGTTTTCCGGAGGGATTTTGAGTCTAAAAAACATCCACCGGTGGTGATGGAGAGTTTTTCTAATCCGCTCGGTAAAAGTAGCCGGTTTAGACTAACACCCTCACGGGTGATTGCTGGAATTGTGGTTTTGATTATTTTGCTCTTTTTTGGATATTTGTGGTTTGAATACCGCCAATTTGTGGGCGCGCCGGATTTAGTAGTGACTAGTCCGCAAGATCAACAGACTGTGGAGATTCCAACAGTGGTGGTTAATGGGAAAACTGATTCAGAGGCAAAGGTGGCGATTAATAGTCAGGATGTGGGGACAGATAAGGATGGTAGTTTTCATGAGGAGTTGAAGTTGTCTTCTTCCACTAATAAGATTATAATTACATCAACAGGAAAGTTTGGACAAACAGCCAAGGTTGAACGGACCGTGTTTGTTAAAAATTGATGAGGCCAAGCCTCTTGTAAGCGGAGCTTGATGCTACGCATTAGAATGCCACAATGACACCTTTAGAAACAGCTTTAGTTATTTTAATATCCATTTGGACGATCATTTTTATTTTGGTTGGAGTAGGGATGATAATTTTGTTTTTTCAAATCAGAAGGGCGGTTACGAAGGTCAATCATATTTTGCAAACTACAGAAGATATTGCAGAAAGAGTTGAGATTCCAATCAGAACGATCTCCGCTGGAATTCTGGGCTTTGTTGGTAAAATGAGCGCCCAAGGGATAACTAACTTTCTAAAAAGTAAAACTTCCAAAAGAAGAGACTAATGGGTGGGGTTTTTAGATGAGTGGTTAGGTTTTAATATCCATAAACTATTGAAGATTAAGGAATTTATTCTACATGGGCGTAGATGCGGCGGATGCCGGCGGAGGCGGATTCTTCTTTGTCGATTTTGAATTTGTTTAGGGCGCCAGTGTGATCAATATGGGGTCCACCGCAGAGCTCCATGGAGAACTCGCCGATTTTGTAGACTTTGACTTTGTCGGGGTATTTTTCACCGTAATTGGTGGTGGCGCCTTCTTGAATGGCTTGCTCTCGATCTTCAATATCAAACCAGACTTTATGATCAGCTTGAATGTTTTGATTGACTAAGTCTTCGACTTTTTTTAATTGTTGTTCAGTTAATTTTTGAGGGTAATTAAAATCAAATCTGAGACGTTCTGCAGTGATGTTGCTACCGCGTTGGCCAACCTCTTTGCCTAGAATTTGTTTTAAGGCTGCTTGAAGCATGTGGGTAGCAGTGTGAAGCTTGGTAGTTTCTTCTGAATGATCCGCTAGGCCGCCTTTGAACATGCCAGCTGCGGCAGTTTGAGAGAGCTCTTTGTGTTTTTCGAACTCTGCTTGGAATTGTTTCAGGTCAATCTGCTGGCCTTTTTCTGCAAAAATTTCTGTGGTAATCTCGAGGGGGAAACCATAAGTTTGGTAGAGATCAAAAGCAATTTTACCATCGATTTGATCAATTTTTTCAATCTCTTTGAGTCCTTTATTGATGGTTTTTTCAAATTTAGCGATCTCTTCTTCAATAACTTTTCTGATTGGATCCCAATCACCAGTTTGGAAGTAGCCAGTGCCCTCATAAATATCCATGACTGGGTCAACTAATTTGGGAAGAAGGCTCATTGAGCCCGGTTTTAATGAATTAATTTTGACAGCAGTTCTTCTGAGTAACCTTCTCAGAATATAACCTTGTAATTTGTTGCTTGGAACAACGCCATCTTTAATTAGAAAGACTGCTGCTTTAATATGATCAGAGATAATTCTGAATTCTTTTTTACACTCCTCATAAGTTTTGCCAGTTTCCTCGGCGATTCTATCAATTAGAGATAAAAATAAATCGTTGGTGAAGATATCAGGAGAATTGTTGACTGCCATCATAATGCGTTCTAGTCCTCCACCAAAATCAACATTTTTTTGAGCGAGTTCTTTTAGGGAACCATCTGACTGTTTAATGTATTGGATAAAAACTGAATTGCCAATTTCAACAAACCGACCACAATCGCAATTGGGATGACATTTTTCTCCAAATTCTGGATTATGCTCTACTTCTACGAACTCATAAAAGACCTCAGAATCGGGGCCACCTATTTCTCCTGGAGGCATATTTTCTGGCGGGCCAGATCTGCTCCACCAGTTTTTTTCAGCTCCATAAAAAGAGATTCTATCTTCTGAAATGCCAAGCTCTTTCCAGATCTGGACTGATTCTAGATCCTTGGAAACAGAGTTATCCCCCTTAAAGACAGTAATATATAACTTATTTTTATCTATTTTTAGCTCTTTAGTTAAAAACTCTAAGAACCAGCTAAGTTGTTCTTTTTTAAAATAATCACCAAATGACCAGTTGCCTAGCATTTCATAAAAAGTTAGGTGACGGTTATCGCCAACCTCTTCAATATCAGTTGACCGGAAAACTTTTTGAGAGTCAGTAATTCTTTTGCCTTCAGGGTGGGTTTCACCTAAAAGATATGGGATCATTGGTTGCATGCCTGCGCTGGTAAAAAGAGTGGTGGGATCGTTTTCTGGGACTAAAGAAGTTGAAGGGATGATTTTATGGCCTTTTTCTTCAAAAAACTTGAGATATTTTCGTCTGAGTTCACTTGCTGTCATGGCTGTAATTATACCTATTTTTATAGGGGATTTCGAGTATTAGTGTATTCTGTCATCCTGAATTACATGAAGGATATAATTAATGGTTTTTTCTTTCACACTTTTGACCGCAAAAGTGTGGTAAAACTCGTCCACTGAAAGCCGAGCTAAAAATCTCCGTTGGCTGATCGGGTGATAACACCCCCTCGACTCTACACTGTAGGTCGGTTCCCCCTGATAGCTGCACTACGATTTTTTAACGCTCTTTGTTTCTAGTGGACACCTATTTTTTGCTGCCACCCAAAATCGAATTGTTCTGGATTCTTATAATTTAATTAGGCCTTTTATTTCTGGTTTGGGGGTGGAGATGGCGTGGCCGACGAGGTCAACTGCAGAGAGGGAGGTTTGCTCTAGTTGTTGGATTGGAGGTTTGGGGGTGACTTTTTGAGGAGTTTCAACAACCGGGGTAGGCGCCACTGATTTAGCAGCGATGTAAGTTTTGGTGGGAGTTAAAAATTCGGCTTTGGGCATTTCGCCAATCGGAGGCAATACTGCGAGAGGATTGATGGTGCCACCATTTTTTGAGATTTCTAAGTGGGTATGAGGGCCAGTGGTATGGCCCGTTAGACCGATCTCGCCAATGTAGTCGCCTTTGGTGACTTTTTGACCTTTGGTAACATAAGTTTTACCCAAGTGAGCATATAAAGAGTGGTAGCCATCAACATGATCGATCTCAACGACTAAACCTAGGCCCCAAAAATTATATCCAGCGGAGGTGACTGTACCATCCTCAATTGGTCTAATAGGGGTGCCAAGACCCATGGCGATATCGACTCCTGGATGGTAAGAGGAATAAAAAGTACTAATATAACCGGGGTGGGGAAGTTGGAAAACGACTGCAGCGGCTTTAGCTTGAATGGCAGGAGCTTGTTCAGGTTCAACTGCTTTAACGATGCTTTTTTGAATAGGAGGAAACTGGCCTAAATTTGGTTGGTAACCAAGCAAAAAGGCCAAACAAGAGGCCCCCAACAATAATTTTAGAACAGACTTTTTATGTGCAGACAGAGAGAAACTGTTGGGTTTCTGGGGCAGATGAGAAAATGTATTCCATTTAGTCATCTGAGGCCGGACAACTTGCCCGACAAGAGAGAATAATATCAAAAATTAAGGTTCAAGTCAAATTAGTGGAAGTTTGTGGTACCATACTTTTGTGTTTTTAAAGGATTTTATAACCGCTCATCGAACGAGGCTATATTTGTACTTTTCGAAGTTTGTATCTCAGAAAACTTATTGGAATGTAGTTGGAAAAATTGCCCCTCTCGATGCAGTTTTGGATGGTTATTTTGAGAAAGAGGCGTTTTTTGAGACTGGCCTTGAGGTGGTTAAGTTTTTTGAAAGAGAAAAATTGATTAATAAAAAGTCCAAAACGTTGCAGATTGGATGTGGGGTGGGGCGGATTGAAAAATGTTTAGTCAAGAAGGTTGGAGAATGTGTTGGAGTGGACATCTCGGAATCAATGATTAAACAGGCTAGGCAAAATGTGCCCAATGGAAAATTTGTGATCTCTGATGGAAAAAAATTACCATTTGTTGATAATTATTTTGACTTTATTTATTCAGTGTTAGTTTTTCAGCATATGCCAAGATCCATGTTTGAGGCTAATTTAAAGGAAGTGAGCCGGGTTTTAAAGCCAGGAGGTAAATTTTTCTTTCAGATTCCGCTTGATGAAAAAGGGATTAAGGAGAATCCATCAGAGAGTAATCCTTGGCTTTTGCGCTATTATAAAAGAGCTGGTGTGGAAAAGTTGCTAAAGGTATATAAGTTTAAGATCTTAAAAACGTTTTATGGATATGGCAAAGATACCCGCGAGCCTTTAATGGATAATTTTTCTATTTTGGTAATCCGGTAAGACTTTATGTCTAGACTTTTGTAGCCATTTCCCGTAGTATGAGTCTAGGACCATTCTGCCTATGAAGTCTATTTTTGGTGGGTTATTTCAAACAACACATGACGCCCCTGTTCTTCAGGAAGAGCAGCCAGCTCTTTCTAGTGCTTCGCCAGATTTAGCCAAGGCGACTGCTGGTCAGCAGATGGTTAACTCTTCGGTTAATCCGGTCGTTGCTCAAGACATGTCCGCACTATCTCATTTAGATGCTAGATCAGCTCAAATTCTGGCCCATGCTTATACAGAAGCCAAGCAGATTAGACAGACCTTTATTGAACCTGACCAGCTGCTTTTGGGGCTTTTATCTGACCGCGATATCTTTAAATTACTTCAGGATTTTTCGGTCGATATTGCGGCTTTAAGCCGGGAGTTGCAAAGTAAGCATCCAGCGGGGAATTTTGCTGGGGAGCCAACTTTATCTGAGAGCTCAAAGCAGGTTTTGGAGGTAGCCTACTCTAACGCGAAGAGCCGGGCCGTTGATTTTATTACTCCTGAGGATATTTTACTCTCAATTTTTTCTAAGACTGGTGGAGCGAGTGATGCTTTAAAGACCAAGGGGGTAAGTAAGGAAAAGGTTGAGCAAAAATTATCCCAAAATTCCGAGTTTAAGACTGGTAAAAAAAGTGTCATCGCTCAATTTGGAATTGATTTAACTCAGCAAGCCCGCGATGGTAAGTTGGATCCGGTGACTGGTAGAGATATGGAGACTCAAAGATTGGTGCATATTTTGTTGCGAAGAACCAAGAACAATCCAATTATTATTGGTGAGGCGGGAGTGGGAAAGACGGCAATTGTAGAAGGATTGGCCCAATTGATCGCGAAAGGTCAGGTGCCTCCAGAGTTGGCGAATAAACGGATTATCCAGCTGGATGTGTCTTCATTAATTGCTGGGGCGTCACACCGGGGGGAATTTGAAGAGAGGTTGCAGGGAGTAATTAAAGAGGCGATGGGGTCTTCGGGTCAGGTTATTTTATTTATTGACGAGATTCACACTTTGATTGGAGCGGGAGATAGTGGGGGGTCGCTTGATGCCTCAAATATTATCAAGCCATATTTGACCCGGGGACAGTTGCAGATTATTGGGACGACAACTACTGCGGAATACCGCAAAAACTTTGAAAAAGACCGGGCTTTTGCGAGAAGGTTCCAGCCGATTATGGCAGATGAGCCAACAGAAGAGGTGGCAGAAAGGATGATTAAGATACTGCAGCCAAAATATGAGGCCTTCCATAAAGTAACCTATACTCCGGCGGCGATTACTGCAAGCGTTCATCTTTCCAAAAGATATGTTGGAGAAAGATACTTGCCGGATAAAGCGATTGATCTAATGGATGAGGCGGCATCAGAGGTGAAGTTGCAGATTGCGGCTGGGAAACGTCAAGATCATGCGGTGGCGCCGACTGATATTGAAAATGTGGTGTCCCGCTGGACTGGAATTCCAATATCTAAGTTAACTGAAAAAGAGTCCGAAAAGTTGCTACACCTGGAGGAGCTGGTGCATAAAAAGTTTGTTAATCATGAGCAGGCAGTGACTGCAGTTTCGGAGGCGGTTAGAAGGGGTCGGATTGGACTAGCTAATGCCAACCGGCCGATTGCCTCGTTTATTTTTCTCGGGCCAACTGGAACTGGTAAGACTGAACTGGCCAAAGTTTTGGCGGAGATTATGTTTGGGCGGGCGGATGCGATGATTCGCCTTGACATGTCTGAATACATGGAAAAACATGAGGTAGCCAAGTTGGTTGGGGCACCTCCCGGTTATGTTGGATATGAAGAGGGGGGGCAGTTAACTGAGGCTGTCCGGACAAAACCTTACTCAATTGTGTTGCTTGATGAGATTGAAAAAGCTCATCCAGATGTATTTAATATTTTGTTGCAACTTTTGGAAGATGGCCGGTTAACTGATAATAAGGGCAATACAATTTCTTTTAAGAATACAGTGATTATAGCAACATCCAATGTAGGATCTGATTTAATTAGACAGAAGTTGATTGAAGATCCGAGTAAGCCACAGCAACCTAATGTTTCACAAACTGCAACAGCGCAGACAGCTTCAGTTTCTCCAGCTGCCAATGGTCAGTCAGCTCATGGGCAGATTGTGCAGACTCCTCAAGAGGTCAAAGCCCAAAAAGTTTATCAGGAGCTGTATAAAATAGTGAGCCAAGAGTTGTCAAAACACTTTAAGCCAGAGCTTTTAAATAGGTTTGATGAGATAGTAGTTTTTGAACCACTAACTAGGGAGAATATGATGGCGATAGCCAAGTTACAGGTTGAGAATACCAGCAAGATGTTAAAAGAGCAGAATGTTGGGTTGCAGTTGTCTCAAAATGCTTTAGAGCAATTAGCCCGGGAAGGGTATGATCCAGTTTATGGAGCGAGGCCACTGCGAAGGTTGATTCAGCGTAGTATTGAAAACCCAATTGCGGTTTTTTTGATCAAGCGGTCGATGGGTGCTGGAGATACAATTTTAGTGGATTATGATTCCAACAGTGATAAGTTTACTTTTAGTAAAGCGGGAGGTAACCCTTCGACTGTCGCTCAGGCCATCGGCTCTGAGGCGAGCTCTAACGCTCAGGCTCGAGGAGGTAATAACCCTCAAGTTCAACCAACTGGGTTTGACTTGTCTGCTCAGTCAGTCCCGCCAGTGAGTCAACCAGTCCAGAATCCTCAACCACAGCCAGCTCCAGCTGTGCCAGTACCTGAGGCAAGTGGGCAGTTGCCACCATGGTTACAAAATGTGACAAATCAAGCTGTGGGATTAAGTCCTGAACCAACTACTCCGGCTCCCGCGCCAACGCCACCTCCAACAGATCCTAACAACCCACAATGAAACTCGCGGACTTTTCAATTCCAGGTGGGACATTTCCAGATAACACAAGCGTGCCAATCGCTTTTCCATCAGAGATTCCTCATGCTCTGCGTTTTGGATTAGATGTATCTGGAGCGAGATTGATTCAAACTGGATTTTTATTACTTTTCTATGTGGGAATGGTGATTGCAGTGGTGGTAATGATTTTTTCTGGAGTACAGTGGATGATGTCTAAGGGTGATGTTGCTGTGATTGCTTCAGTCAAACGGAGGATGATATTTGCAACTGTTGGCTTGATTTTGATTTTACTGTCTTATTTTATTGTTTTGATAGTTGTCAGATCTTTAGGTGTAGAACCAGACACCTTCTTGAATTCTAATCCATAAGGTGATTAATGGGGGGGTTCTTTGATTGGGAGCTCGACTATAAAAAGTGAGCCCTGGCCGGGTTTGGAGTTAACTTTAATAGATCCGCCATGAGCGTTAATAATTTGGTTGGTGATATATAATCCGATCCCCAGACCTTGAATGTTTTTTGAGGAGTCAACTCTTTCAAAGCGGGCGAAGATCTTTTTTTGTTGGTCTAGTGCGATACCGATCCCATGATCTTGAACTTCAAGTTGAGCATGGGAGTTCTGTTTTTTGACTCTGACCTCAATGGGAGAGTTGTCGCCATATTTAATAGCATTGGTGATTAGGTTGGTGATGACTTGTTGAATTCTAGCTTTATCCCATTCTCCAATAATGGTGTCGCCTGCCTCTAGTTTTAAAGAGCGCTCCTCCTTTTTTAATTTCTCGGAGAAACTTTCAATGACTTCTTTGGTGATTGAAGTCAGGTCAACTTTTTCTACCTCTAGGTCAAGACGGCCAGTGGTAATTAGAGAGACGTTTAGGAGATCGTTGATCATTTTGGAGACCCGCTGAGTTTGTTTTTCAGCATTTTCGAGCATATTCATTAGATTCTCAACAGAGAAGTGGGCTAAAGAGACGTTGCGGATACTGTGAAGGGCAGTTTGGAGTTGGAGAAGCATTGAGGTTAAAGGGGTGCGGAGTTCATGTGAGGCGAGGGAGAGAAATTCATCCCGGGCTTTGATTTGGAGTTTAGCTTCCTCAAGATCTTGATTTTGCTGATCTATTTTTAGAAGGTGTTGTTTTTCTTTGAGTTCATAATCTTTAATCTGATTGGGGCGTTTGTTTTTTTCAATAATAAAATTAATGATTAAACTGGCTATAACAAAAAGACAGAAGGGGATGATAGTAGGAAAAAGTGGGAGAGTGAGCAGGCAAACAGCAGCAGTTGAAACTAGGCCAGCTTCTAGGCCAGCGGTCCAAGCACAAAGAGAGATAGCGATTAAAAGGATAAATAGAAGACTCTCAATACTAATAAAAGATTTGAGTGAATACTCGATTAAGATGGCGGATAAAGTAATTAGGGCGGCAAAGAGAAATTTGGGAAGCTGCTCTTTAAACTTTTTCATATAAACTAGAAAGCCAAGCCATTATATTACAAATTGGCAAGTAGGGCAAAATTGCTCATTGGGAACAGGTAAATGGGTGGTCTTTGTCATTTTTAACCATGCCACCCCATTCAACTAGAGTGAAGCCAGAACGGGTTGGGGTAGTTAGGGTGGGAGGGGAGAGTTGGGGGAGAAGAGTTTGAGCTTCAGATTCAGAAAGAGCTTGGAAGAAAGTTCTGACTCTGATGACAGTTTTTGGTGGAGGGTTAACTGTTAAGGGTTCGATAGAATTAATATTGTCTTGGTCCATTACACCAACAAAATAGTAGGGAGAGTCATGTAAAGCTTTAGTCCAGTAATCTTTGAACTCAGCTGACTCTTTGGAATTGAGTCCAAGTTTTGGTAATAGTTGATCAAATAATCGAGGAAGCTGGTCTTTTTTAACTATATAGCCATTTTTAGGAATGCTAATTAGATGATCTGGTACTTTGGATTCATAGTAGAGGTAGGGGTAAGTGTTAGAGATGAGAGATGGGAGATGGGAGATGAGTTGGCCATTGGGGTAGGTTGTGACGTTCCAGCCAGTCTCTGGGTTGTAGGGAGGATCTGTGTAGGTTAGGAAGCCTTCGGTGTTAACTTTGACGTTGACATTGGTTATTTGAGTTGGGTAAAGATAGATAGCGGGTTTGCAGTAGGGCCAGTACCACGCATAACCATTAAGTTCTTGAGATTTTCCAGTGAAGTTGAAGTATTCAAGTTGAAGTTGTTTTCTATCTGAGCTAACTGGTTGGTTAGGTATGGCTACTTGTGAGTTAGGATTATTGGCTAGATGAAAGCTATAATCATCATCAGGTTGATTAGAATCCATTTGATTGGTTGGAGAAAAGACGCAATTGAGAATGTCGCTGGGTAGGTTTTTAAGTGGCTGGTTGCTATTTTGAGAAATGACCTTTTGGTAGATATCAACTAGAACTGCCTCCATGGGCATGGGATATGTTTCGCTATGAAGTTGAATTGGATTTCCAGAGCGATTAGTAATTTGAATTGTCTCAAAATCATCAGAATTATTAATGTTGGGTGTTGATACGCTGGGCCGTATTTTAATAAGAAAAATTAATCCCAGCTCCTTAAATCCTGTGCCGCTATTTCTTGTTCCATCAGGTTTTAAAAAGGGTTCGCTGGTTTCTGGACGAGGGATGAAAACTGCATATTTATCCGATCCTTTGGATATGACGATAGTAGTAGGATCAAAATGTCTAACACCATTGTTTAAAAGATAAGAGAAGACGGTTGCTTTTTTAAAGATGGGGATATCTGATTTAATCAATCTGTAATCACCTGCCCAAGTAGGGTCGATACTAAATGGGTTGAGCTCACTGGAGCTAATGGAGATGGGATTTGATTTTTGAGGATCAGCATAGGGCCAACCTGTGTTTGGGTCGACCTCAGGGCGGCAAAAAGGCTGATTGGTATTTTGAGCTTGGGTAATGGCTTCTGATTGGGGTGGAGGTTGATAGAAAAAGATGCCAATGATTGGTATAAATAAAATGGTTATGATTAGCCAAAGCAAAGAATCCGTTCGCTTCATATTTATTGAGAGCAGGTAAAGGGATGATCTTGGTCATTTTTAACCATACCGCCCCATTCAACAAGAGTAAAGCCAGAACGGGTTGGGGTGATTAGGGAGGGGGG
>CAYMIA010000010.1:0-46484 GCA_964390595.1 uncultured Gammaproteobacteria bacterium
TCCGATCTTGGATTCAATTCTAACTGCTATTCATCAATCAATTGTGGACAATAAGGGGGCTCTCCCAACTGGTATGACAACTAGCATGGCAGAAACTCAATTAGGGAGTGCAGTTTCAGGTTGCGCGGTGGCTACGGGTACTTGTGCGGTTGTAGCTGCAGCTTGTTTGGATTTGACGACTCCTTTGGCCAAATATCTAAAATCAATTCCAATCGATCCGAGTTTGGCATCTAACTCAACCAAGACTGATTATTCGGTTGCAGTTGATGCTAATAATATTATTACAGTTAAAGCCTGTGGTGTAGAGAATCTGACTAGCGTTTCCTCTTCAAGGTAAGCTTCTGTTACAATAAATAGGTATGTTATTTGCCAGTTCCAAGATAATCTTGCTTTTAACCAGCCAAGGTTTAAAGGTGCTTAACCCAGACAGTGGTGAAGCGATTTTATTTGCATTCCCCCCAAGCGTTTTCCATTATCTGGAGATATTGGATGTTGAGGAGTTTAAAGAGCAGATCGCTAGTTTTTTAAGCAAAAACAGTTTAGCTAAAAAAGATTTTATAATCGTATTGGACCAAGATGTAGTTTTCGATAAGGTTTTAAAGCACTCGCCTAAGTTAAAAGAAGAGATTGAGACTTTTTTAAAAAAGGTGCCGCTTGTTTCGGGTGATAAAAGAGAAAAGATTTTAGAGAGTTTAGATAAGAGCTATTTATTTGTAACTAATAAGTCAGTTTATTTAAAAATAGAAGAGGCGATTGAAATAACAGGGGGGAAATTGGAAGCGGTGGTGCCTGTTCATGTCTTTGGAAATGGTAAGCCCTCTCAAAAAACGTTTGATCAAGTATTGGATGATAAAAATTTAGTCCGGGCGGTCAATTTTTTGGCAGAAGAGGGATTTGAAGAGGTTGAAGATATGGCGGCGCCAGTTGTTGATTCAGAGGATTTAGAATCTGAGGAGGAAGAAAAAAAGCCAATTAGTAAAAAACAGTTAGTTTGGTTGTTAATTGCTGGAGTTGGTTTAATTTTGGCAGTTGGTTTTGCACTTGTTTCGAGAGGGCCATTGATGAGCTTTCTATCACACGCTAGTCCAACTCCTGCACCAGTAGTTTTGTCTTCACCCTCTCCCACCCCAGTTGCTAGTTCTGTGGCTAGTTCATCAGCAGTGCTTAAAAAAGATCAATTAAAGGTCAATGTCTTGAATGGTTCAGGTATATCTGGGCAAGCAGGAGTAATTAAAGATCAGTTGGTTGAGATTGGATATAAAGATATAACCACTGGTAATGCTGAGTCTGTCTTAGATTCAACGAATGTTAAATTTTCGACGGTTTTTGATTCTAAAAGTAAAGAAGAGTTGGTTTTGCTTCTATCCAAAACATTCCAAGCAGTGACTGAAGCCACTACTTCAGCTAAAGATACATTTGATCTGATTATCACCACAGGCAAACTAAAGTAGATTTACTTGAAGATGGAGAAGATCTGTTCGACGAGCTTTTTAATTTGATCGATTAAACCGTTGAGCTGTTCAATTGGAACTGGGGAGGCTGAGCTGGAAGAGCTGGTGGCATTTTGAGAGGAGGTATCTGGGGTTGCGGTGGGACTCTCGGTTGGGTTTTGGGTAGGATCAGGGGTTGAGGTGTTGATACTGGAATCACTAACTGTGATTGAGGTAGCTGTTAAAACCCCGTTTTGATTTGTGCCTTTAACTGTTACATATTGCCCAACAGAAGGTGTGGATAAATTGGTTGGATTATACTGGACGTTTTGTCCAGAGATATTTAGAGTGCTCCCAGAGACTGACTTAACTGTTCCTTTAATAGTGAAATCGCCATTGTTGACGTGAACTTCGGTATTGCCCTCACTGTCTGAGACTGAAACATGAGTTGGTCCGCTTGAAGTCGAGGTTACTGAATTAGAAGTGACTGAATTACCACCGGTATTGGTACTGGTTGTGACATTAACGCTGACATTAGATGATCCATTCTGAATGATTGTTGCAGCAGAGGCTACAGCAGGAGTGGCCAGGAATAGTAAGGTCGGAATTAAGATGGCAGCTTTTTTCATGCTTATATATTATACATCCTCGATGCAAGTATTACGGGGTATTACTTGGTTGATTGACCGTTGGTATACTTTTTAAGAAAATGTTCACTTGGCAGATTGAACTGCTTGATAATTTCGAGTGCTTTTTTAACTCTTTGGGCAACTGTTCCCCGGACTTCATGATGTTTAATTTTAAGATCTGAAAGTAACTTCAAATATTCTTGGTCAATTTTTCTTTGGAACTCTGGGTTTGGTGATCTGCCATCATCGATTAAGGGGATTTCTATTGGGAGATACAAAAAGAGGTCGTAATGGGCATTACTTAAAACGATGTTTTCGATAACTTGTAGAATCGATGGGTCATTAAAGATATGTCGGGAATAGACAATGTTGTCATAGAGACTTTTATCAGCAATGAAGATCGGTCCCATTTCGCGTTCATACTCAATTTGTTTACATAAAATCCAAAACTGATTTTCTGGGGGAGTATTCTCGTTAACGATGAAACCTTTTTTGAAAGCCTCTCTGGCTGTGTCGGGAATGACGGGAAAATTCAGATTTTTAACTAGTTCTGTAGTTAGAGTAGATTTGCCAACGCCATGAGCGCCGACTATAGCGATCCGCATATGTTTTTGATTGTACTAGTTTTTTTTATTAGGTCAAGCTGTAATTGGGAGAAATTTGGAGTTTTTAACGTCATGGCGGACAAGTCTTTGTGAGCCGCGGGCGGAGACGACAAATTCCTCGGGTGTTGGCCGGTTGAGAATTAAGCGGATTAATTCAGCGTTTTTGGGAATAGGATGTTCGTGTATGGGGTATTCGGGATGTTCCAAGAAAAGCGCGTGCATGTAATGATAAAGAATTTCAGTGTGGGAGAAGAATATGCCTAGTGTGCCGGGGCCTTCTGCATGAATCATATCCGTAAACATTTGAAGAAATCTAAAGGCTCTGGTTTTAACCTTAGGCCGGCTTTCCGTCATTGGGTTATCTGATCCAAAAATAGCATGTCTAATCCACATCTCACCTTCTCTCGGAGTGCGGTGAGCCCTGTCATAGATTAGGAATTCAGTTATGTTGATCATCTCCATCGGAGATAGATCTGGATCAGTTTTGACGACTTCCACGCTAAGACCCACAGTTTCCAAAAATGTTTCAGCTGTACCTAATGCTCTGGCTGCTGGAGAGCTAACTAAGTGGATTCTTTTGAACTCTGGGATTTCAGATTTGACTGCTAATGCTGTATCTTGAACTTCTTCGACTCCTTCATCAGTTAAATCCGGAAATTCTTCACGGTATAAAGTTCTGCCATGTCTCACTCCCCATATCTCTGGGGCTCTGTCCAATGCTGTAGCCATGAGCCTGATTCTAGCCTATATAAATTTTGGTGTCAAGATATTTGACAGAGATAGTAGCTTCGTTATACTCTAAATAGAGATGAAACTGCCTGAGTTTGAGAAGGGTTTTGCACCGGTTTTAATTTTAGTGGTTGTAGTTTTGGTAGTTGTAGCACTTGTTGGGGGACTGTTTGTAGTTCAAAATTTAGTTAAAAGTGGAATTAGTACTGCACCTACTGCTCAGAGTCCAGCACCAGTGCCTGTAGCAGTGGTGACTCCTCAACCACAGTCCACACCATTGGCACTGCCAACTCCAAGTCCAGCATCAGGGAATTATACTAATCCATTTGATAGCGCCTCCAGCCAAAATCCATTTGAAAATCAAAATCCATTTGTAGGACTTTAAAAAATGACAAATTTCAAATTACAAATTACAAACAAATTCCAAATTCCAAATTTAAAATTTAAAAACTTGGGCATTTATTTGGTATTTGGTATTTGTTATTTGGTATTTAGCCAGCCGGTCTTAGCAGTAGATTCTACTACTTCAGCGGGGGTTAGGCCAGCAGTTAGTTATCCAATTGCAGAGCTGGGGAATTGTTCGAGCGCCAGTGCTTGTAAAGATTATTGTGATGATACAACCCATGTTAGTGATTGCGTTGCTTATGCTAAATCTAAGGGTTTGTATGCTGTTAACCCAATTACAGCAATTGCCAAAAAAGAACTGGGTTGTGATTTTCCAGCAGGTTGTAAACAATTTTGCACTTTGACAGAGAATGCTGATAAGTGCAAAGCTTTTGGTCAAAAATATGTTAAACCAATTGCTCAATCGATTAATGGAAATGTCAGTAATGATTTGCTTGCTATTGCTAAAACTGCATTAGGATGTGATTCACAGCTTAGTTGTAAAGCGCTTTGTGCCCAACCGGCTAATTATCAAAAGTGTAGTGAGTTGGGTAAACTTAGTTCCATTGGTGGACCAGGACTTTCTTCAGGATTAGACAAAGCCAAACAGTTACTTTGTGGACCAGGAGGGTTGCCAATTGCCACTGGGAGTGCAGGAAGTAGTAACTATTCTCAGTTAATTTCAGTCTGTCAGCAATCAGGGTGCAAGTGGTTAGGGAATAGTTGCTATTGTCCACCCAAAGGATCCCCACCTACTACTACGCGACCCATCTCAAGTACTAGCGGTATTGGGCGACCTTATCCTTTAGGTCCAGGTGGACCAATTAGTTCGACATCGGCAGTGCAGGGTGTTTCAACAGGCCCAAACCTGATCCAGCGGATTATAGGTTTAATATTTGGTCATAGTTAGGGAATTGACAACTGCGCTTTAATTTTGTATTCTCATGAAAATGAAGAAACTATCTGCTCTGTTTCTAAGTTTGATCCTCACTTTATTAGTCTTTACCCAAGTTGGTTTGGTAGCAGCTCAGGTTGTACCTCTGACTAGCCCAATAACTTCTCCTATATCAAGTTTTTCTATTAAGGGTCAAGTGACTTTGAAGGACTTAAGCCCTTTTATTAGCGCGATCAACCGGATTGTTCCCGCTGCCGATATTTTGATTATGGTGACAAACTTCTTCAATCCAACTCAAAGTTATTCCGCCACTACTGATGGGTCTGGAAATTATGGTGTGAATGTGCCCCCAGGGTTGTATGTAGTCAAAGTGGCAACTCAAAGTGGTGCCTTTTTTGTTCCACCACTGAAGGTCGTGAACATTCATAACTCTTCCACCACAGTTCAGGCTAATTTCCAAGGTTTGTTACTTCCACATTAGTCTGCTAACATATAAGTTGTGCTTAGTTGGACTATTTTTAGCTTACTTTTTTTGTTACCATTTTTAATCTTGCCATTTGGAGCCTCTTTTTTTGAAACACCGAAGGTGGTTGTCTTTCAAACGGCAGTTTTATTTTTGGCAATATTCTTAAGTACAAACAACCCTAAAGCAACTTTTTTAGCCAATTCAAAGGTGAGCAGGTTAATTTTTTTAGGGATGGTCATTTTATCGATTGCTCAGTTATTTTTGGGTGATTCAGCGGTTAGCTTTTTTGGAAATGTGATTCGTTTGCAGGGAATTTTTCTACTTTGGTTGTTGATACTTTGGGCGGTTATCTCCCCGGCTATTGCTTTACCTAAAGTGCCATTTTGGGTTTTTAGCTTATTAATTTTTTTGCACTTGGCGGCAGCAGTATTAATTCAAGGAGATACTTACCGGAGTATTGGGACTTTGGGTGAGCCAAATACTTTGGCAGCAACTGTAGTCTTTCTATGGCCATTTTTACTTTTTGTCAGTCAAGTTCAAGGTAAATGGTCCAAGATTTTAATTGCTTTGAGTTTGGTAGTGGTAATTTTTATTGAGCTAATCACTGGTTCTAGATCTGGGTTGATAGCAATTGTGATTCAAGTTATTTTCCTGGGGCTTTTAAAGATTCAACGGTTGCCACTTTTTTTGGTAGTTTTGTTCTGTGTTTTATTAATGGGTTTGAGCATGATGCTGCCTTTTTTGGAAAAGGATTTAAAATTTGAGAACCGGGTGGTAGTATGGCAGACGGCGCTCGTGGCCGGAGAAAAACAGCCGCTTTTTGGATCAGGTTTTGGAGCGGGGGAAAAAGTGCTGAACAAGACCGCCAAGGAGCTGGCTAATAATTTGCAATATCAATATGTGGATGATGCTCACAACTTATTCCTAAACTGGTTTGTTCAGGGAGGACTTTTGGGAGTTGGACTTTTGATAGCGCTCCTCTCAATGACTTTTTATTCACTTATCAAAAAACGCCGAGTTTTGGAGCTAACTTGTTTGGTTGGAGTTTTGACTATGATGTTGTTCAATCCAGCGGGTATTGTAGTATTAGTCTGTTTTTGGTGGTTGATTGGACAAGGGGCTCATAAATAGCAAAAAATACTCAAGGACACAGACGACTCATCCTTGAGTATTTTAATGCTTTGTGGAATAATCCAGAGAAAAGGCGGTGTGAAAGTTAACTACTTTTGTGCAGAGCAGTTTCATAAAGATAATAAAATAAACTATAGTAATTTTTGGTAAAGTTTATATTAAAGTCGTGTAAGGATTTAGTAAGATGCAAAAGTTAGCGATTTTACTGGTTGGGTTATTTTTGATAGGCGGTTTTTTAGTTGCTTGGATTAGGCAGAGCTCTAGCTCAAACAATTTGAGGATAGTTTATCCTGTTAGTACGATAAGCCCAGTCCCTTCACCAACTGAATTACTAACTCCACTTCCTAGTCCTTCAGCGCAAGCTTCTCCAACCATTAAGCCAACACCAAAACCAACTGTGAAGCCTACTCCGCTTGTTCAATCAAGATCAATGAAGATAACTTATTGGAGATGGGATGAGAATGGGAGTCCGGGAAATGGAATCGCTTATCCGCATTCTGAATATCCGCAAACCATTCATGAAGTTTCCACTGGGACAGGAACTTTTACTGACCCGCTTTCCGCGGCAGCTAGAGCTGATGTCTTTCCTGCTGGTCAGAGATTGTATGCACCCTATATTAAGAAGTATTTAATTATTGAAGATATTTGTGGGGACTGTGGTTCAAATCATATTGATATTTGGCTGGAAAGTAACGGTAAATTTCAAGCGCAAGTTGATGAATGTGCCGGTAAGTATACCAGTGAGTCTGAAGTGATTGAAATAAATCCGCCTACTGGAAGGCCAGTTAACACAGGCTTTATTTTTAATCCGGACACAGGGGTTTGTTTATAGTTGAACTTAGCGACATCTTGACGGACCAAGCAAAGTTTCTTTAAGATATATTTATCCCTTAGTATTTAAAACTAAGCTGTCCAATAATGTTTACTATAAAAATACTTTTAAAATTCTTTTTGCCAGCTTAGAGCTGGTTTTTTTGGTTTTTGAGAGGGGGTGAGAAAATGAATATTAAAATAGCTTTAAGTGCAATGTCGATAGTTTCCGCCTTGGCCCTAATGAGTGGTACTACTTTTGCGGTTTTTACCTCAGCAGCGAGTAATGATAATAATACAGTTGGTGCTGGAACAATGGTTTTGAATGTAAATGATCAAGCTCCAACTTCCACCCCAGTATTTACTGTGGCTGGAATGGCGCCCGGTAGCCATGAAGATAGGGTGATTAAACTTTCTAATACTGGCACTGTTGGAGCAAATACAGTATCACTAACTAGCATTACACACAGTACTTCTACTTCACCTCATGATCTTGGGGATGTATTAACTTTGAATATTTATGATAATAACGGAGGTACGCCTAATGTTATTGATGGAACAAATACTCTACTTGGGACAGCGCATATTACTAGTGCGGCATGGAGTAATGTTTCTCTAGGTTTTGGATTAGCTCCTAGTACAAGTCATAATGTCATTGCTAGAGTTGTACTTGATAATAGTGCTGACGATACATTTCAGGGTGCAAACTCAACGTTTACTTTGAATTTCTTAGCTAGTCAGTAGTTTGGAATTTTTTGCTAGTGGTGGGGTTTAACCGTCTTGCCACTAGCTGGTAGGGAAGATGGAAAAAATTTTAAAAGAAGTTTCTGATGTAGTACATACAATTTTGATTGCAGCTATTTTTATAGCATTGCCCTTAGTACTGTTTATACTAATAACTTCTAATTCGTCGCTTCTTTGGAATATTAGGTCGTTTGTTGTTTTAACTGGGAGTATGGAACCGTTTATTCCCACCGGAAGCGTTGTATTTGTACAAAAACAAAACAGTTATAACGTTGGAGATGTGGTGACTTACAGCAAAAACAATATTTCAGTAACTCATAGGGTCGTTAGAATTGAAGATAGTAAATACCAAACTAAAGGAGATGCCAATAATACAGCAGATGCCGACCTAGTTTTAGGAGATAAAATTTTAGGGAAAGCGTTTGTTCACATTCCATTAATTGGAAAATTTATTTTATTTCTTAGAACTCCCTTGGGGTTTTTTATCTTTGTTGTTTTGCCAATAATATTATTTGTAATGTTTGAGTTTAAGAGGATCAAAAAAGAATTAGAAAAAGATATTGAAAAAAAGTTAAAGAAAAAATATGAGGATGATGAATCTTAAATTTGTTTTTATAGTTAGTTTTTTCTTAATCGGTTGTTTGATGGTTGCTTCATATAAAGTGTCCTATGCTTTGTTTGCGGGTAGCACTTCCAATAACAATAATACTTTTGTTGCAGCTGCTGTTTTTCCGACTCCAACTTCTAATCCTAGTTTCAGTCCTTCTGGCTCTCCTTCTGGTAGTAGTAGTCCGCAACCTTCTTTAACGCCTAGACCTAGTGGGAATTGTCAGAATGTTAATCAAACTAATAATACTACTGTTAATACAATCATTAACATTGATTCAAATAGTGGGAATAACCAAATTATTGGAGTAAGTGGTTCATCAAATATCCAGACAGGAAGTGCTAGCGCTAGTGTTAATGTAAATATTTCGGGAAGTTCAAATAATTGTCTATAAAAAAAGCCCCCGGGCGCTCGAGGGCTTTTGAAAAAATTTGAAAGGAACTAATTAGCCATTTCCTGGATTTTTCCCACCAGTTGCAAAGTAACTAACGCAGTCACCTTGATTCTTGAAAGAATGACCATTTCCATCGGTCAGGGTTTTCCAACCGCCATTTTTACAAAGCTCTTTAGCTTGGTTGTTAGTTGGACTTCCGATAACAGTGGTGTTCACACTGACATTATCAACATAAGCACTTCCCTGCTCATCTAGTATTAAATCAATACTATTGATAGTTGCCCCAGGTGTTAGAACTGGGTAGGCTTGAGTTGGGTTGCTTAAGTCAAAAACAACATGTGTCCAACCATTTCCTAAGTCAGTTTGGGTACCATTGCCACAACCGCCAACAAAGTGGAATCCATCACTGGCATCGACATTAAACCTCGGTGAGCCACCTGTGCATAGACTGCCAGTTTTAATGTCAAAGTCGAGCTCTGTTAGATTGGTCATACCAGCAACCCCATTAACTGTGGCCCCTGCTGATGAACAATCAGTGGTCAGAGCTTTTTTCTCTAAAAACAGTGATGGTGGAGGATTGCCTACGGTATTATCCCATTTTGAAGTGACATTACCTGGTGTGCCAGCGGGATAACCTGTACCACAATCACCAGCTGCTCCAACAAAAGTCCAAGGAGTTAGTGATAACCCGGAGGATGGTGCAGCAAAAGCTGTTGATGTAAACAAAGAACCGAGTAAAGCAACAGCTGATGTAGCGGCGATAGCTTTTTTAAATAAACTATTTATATATATCACCCCCTTTCTAATTAGAGTTGAAAAAATTTAAGGTTTCAATGCAGCATGAAGGAAGATAAATACTACCTTAGCTTGACTAGGTAAGAATTGTTCTATAGGAGTGTAAATATTAAGTAAACATTAATTGAGCCCTCTAAGGATAGCTTTAGTAAATCTGTATACATCAGGTAGAAAATTTAAGTTGGACTTGCCAAGCCTTTGGTTAAAAGAGATGGGTACCTCTTGGTATTTTAATTTGGAGTGAATGACCCGGGAAGTGAATTCAGCTTCAAAATCTAGGTTAGTGGCTTTAATTTGGGGGATTTTTTGAATGGTGGATTTGGGAAAGACCCTCATTCCTGAGGTTAAATCAGTAACTTTATGAGATAAAAGCAGACTGGCAAAGAGTGCACCCAATTTATTGAAGATAACTCTGGGAAAAGATAAAGTTTTGGGTTGAGCGAGTTTGGTGATGTCCCAAATTGGTTGAAACCTACTGCCAACTACTAGATCAAAATTATTTAGTTCATTTAATAACTTGGGAATTTCTGAGGGAGGATAGGTATTGTCACCATCAAGGGTGACAATAATTTGGCCTTTAGCTTTTCTAAATCCAGCAGAAAGGGCATGAGCTTTGCCTTGTTTAGTTTCGGTAGTTAGGGTGGCTCCTAGTTGTTTAGCTATGGCAGCGGTTTGATCAGTTGAATTGTTATCAACAACAATGATTTCCAGAGAATAGTTTTTTTGAATCTCTTTTTTGGGGATAGAGTTAAGAACTTTTTTAATTCCCAGTTCCTCATTAAAACAAGGAATAACTATAGAGACTTTGTTCATTAAGGAGATCTTACAGTAATTTTAGGAAATGGGGAAGGAAGATAACAAAACCAATTAGAGTTGCCATTATAGAGATGACTAATACCGCTCCAGCAGCTACATCTTTAGCCCTTTTAGCGCCTGGGTGTTGATCACTTGTAAAAGAATCAACGATTTCCTCAATGGCTGTGTTAGTTAGTTCAATTCCAATTACTAAACCTATGGTAAAGAGGATGATTAGCCATTCAAATTCAGAGAGGGAAAAATAAAAGCCAAGCAAGATGACAATAAAAGCCATAAAGAAATGAAACTTTAAATTAGGCTCTTCTTTTAGAGCTGAAGCAATTCCTTCAATAGCATACTTAAAAGATAAAACCCGATGTTTTAGCATAAATTAAGTATAGCAAATCAAAAAACATTTTGCTTTTGTCCCACCCTCAGGGTGGGTTTTTTGTTGATGTTAAAATTAGTTTTATGAGTATTGAAGCGGATAGGGATCAAGTAAGGTTATCGACTCAGGAATTCTTAGATAGATGGGAGTGGAAAAGGAGAGCGCAGGGAAAAGGGGCGGTGGTTGGATCAGCAATATCTTTTGGGGTGGGTGGTTTATGGCTTTTAGAATTGTCTGCGCAAGCTATTGCTCAAGGTCAAGTTTCTCTAAATAAGTTTTTATGGGGTTTAATGACTTGGTTGGGGTTAACTGCGGTTTCACAATGGGGAGGTATGACAATTCCGCTACTTCACAGAAGAGCAATAGAGAAAGCATTGAGAGCGGATATAGAAGTTCAGAGATTCGAGAAAGCAAATTCAGTAAATGTTGAGCGTGTCGGCAAGGGAAAAGGAGGTTTTCAGCAGATGCTTTTAATGTGGACACCAAATATTTTACATCCAGGGAAACTAAAGGATAATGTAGCTCATCCGATCTATGAAGTAATCCACACTAGACATAGCCAGTACCCTTTAGAAGAATATCCAGGAAAATATGCAGTAGAACATCATCTAAGGGGAAGATTAGTCACATTTGATGTGATTGAAAAAGATCGATTTAGATCTGGATTATTGCTCAGAACCAGACAACTTTTTGATCGGAATTTTTATTATGGACATGCACAGTATTTCCCAGAAGCTTTTAGGTTAATTGATAGAACATATATTAAAGATCCCGATAATTTTGACAATGAAGAACATATTAGAAATTTGTTAGACAATTAGTCTACCGTTATTTTTCGCTTAGTTTCTCCAGTTTTTTCAAAAGTGATTTTGGTGATACCTTCTGGAAGTTGGTTAGCAATTTTTTCAGCCCATTCAATTAGAATGATGGCATTAGGATTATTGAACATTTCATCTAATCCTAACTCTTTGATATTTGGATTCTCAGAGAGTCTATAGAGATCGATATGAAACAACCACTGTTTAGTTCCTGGGACTGGGTGTTGCCTCATTAATACAAAAGTGGGAGAGATTATTTTATCTTTAATTCCTAGAGCTTTGGCAAAACCTTGGGTAAAGGTAGTTTTACCAGCAGCGAGCTGCCCAGTTAAAGCGATTATTCCCCCATTTTCTTTAAACTTTGCGGCAATTTTCCCAGCAATTTTTTGAGTTTCCTCTGCTGACTTGGATGTATAGTTCATGCGTATATTTTAGCGATTCTTGAGGATTAGTACAACAAATGACCCACCAGCAATAAAAAAGATTAAGCCTCCGGCAACGAGTAGCCAATTAATTGATTGTTTTTGATCAGATTTTATTAAAATTGGTTTAGCAGATGAAGTAGCGATTGCGCTACTACTTGCTGTAGGTGAGCTTTCTAAATTAGATTGATCATAATGACTGGCCAAGACATTAGTATAGGATGGGTTCTTGTTGGTTATGGGGGTTGGTGTTTGTTGGGTTGTTGGTTTTGGGGTTGGGGAAGCCGGGCTATCAACTGCGTCAGCTATTTCAGTGATATGAACAGAAATAGAGTTACTCCAAGTGGGTCCTGAACCGCTTGAGTTATAGCGCCCAACTTTAAAGCTGTAATCATCTGTTCCGGTGAAGCCACTGTCACTTCGATCTGGCATGACCTCTAGCTTGCTACTCCAATTTCCACTCGAGTCGGTGGTGATCTTGAATTGACTTTCAAAACTGACAGAATTTTTGACCCAAACTTCATGAGTATCTTTAGTTTCCCCAAAATAGTTGGTAGAACCATTTTTGTAAAAAGCTCCTTTGAGGTAGTAAGTTGAGTTAGCCGTTAATTGATTAATTTGAACATTAACATTGAAGGATTGGTTGGATTGAATATCTGGAGGGGTAGAGGAGATTTGAAATGAAGGTTTGGTAGGTGAGCTTGAAGGAGTTGGTGTTGATAAACTACCTTGGTTTTGAGATGGACTGGATGATGGAGAGGGAAAAGGAGTTGGAGAAGAAGTGGCAGTAACTTGGAGGGTAACCGAGTTATCAGACCAGGAGGAGGAGCCACTGGTGGTAAATCTTTTAACTTGAAGCAAATAATTTCCAGACCCACTGAAGTTTGAATTTGATTGGTCGAGTTTAACTTTTAAATTGCCTGACCAATTGCCAGAGCCATCGGTGGTAATTGACTTGAGAGAATCATTTTTACTTGAGGTATATGGGGTCCAGCTAGAGTCGTTGTAAGTTAAACCAAAATAGTTTGAGGCGCCCTCTTTTTTGAAAGCCCCCTCTAGGAAATATTGTTTATTGTTTTGGCCTTGCAAAGATAAAGTAATGGGCAAATCTAGTTCATCGCTGGCATTGATCGAAGTCTGGGACGATGAAAAAGTAAAATCAGCATGAACGGGGTTTGGGGTGACTAGTAAGAGGTAGCTAGTGACAAGTATTAAAACAATAAACGATACGCGATATGCCATATACAAATTGAAGGGCAGAGTTCATGACCCGAATATAAACCAAAAGTAAGATAAAAATCAATAAGCAATTTACAGGACGTGCCAATATAGGGTGACTAAGCCATTATGATGATCGATAATGACGCCTTTGCCAACTGATGAGCCACCGGAAATACTATAGTTGCATGGGGCGGAGGTAGTATAGGCGTCGCCATCATCAGCGGCTAAGATTGCCCGCCCAACTCCCTCATAGGACTTGGGAGCGATATCCAAACCGGTGTGAGCTGATGGGAATCCAAAAATCCGGTAAACCTCACCATACTCAGTTGTGATCGTAGTTTCATCTGGGTAACCCCGGAGAGGTGGACCAAGCTTGCCATTGTCTAAATAATTGTGAGGATTAGTCCGGTTACCAACAATTCTACCTCCCTCAACATGAGCATTATCGTAAACTTCAAAATGTAAATGGGGACCAGTCGAACAGCCAGTGGAACCCATGGCAGCGATAACATCTCCCTTGTGGACTGGTCCAATCTTGGCACCAATGTTGCTAATGGCTGTTTGAATTGAAGAGACCTCAGCCTGGAGTTGTTTAATCAGGTTCTGATATTTAGACTCATCATTTTGGGTAAGATGGAGCAGCTCTTGCTTAGCCTTTTTTTGACCTTCAAGTTGAGTAGAATAAACTTCGAGATCTTTTTTTAATTTTTCTTGCTGGGTTTGGCGGGTTTTTTTATCTTGCTGCTGGTCATGGTAGGTCTCTTTAGTGGCTTGGAGTTGGTAGAGAACTTTTTTATCATTGGCTTGAGCGACTTGGATATATTTGACTCTTTGGAGTAGATCGGTAAAGCCGTTTGACGAGAAGATTAAGTCGAGAGGGGTGTAGTTACTATATTTGTAGGTTTTAACGATGCGGGAAAGTAGCAGACCCGATATCTGGTCGACCGAAGAGGAGAGGCGGGTAATTCGGCCTCCGAGCTCACTGATCTCCTTGTCTAATTTAGTAATTTGAAAGTTGGTTTCATCAATTTTTAACTCAGTTAACTGGGTTTGGCCATCAATGAATTTGAGTTGGGAGTTGAGAGTTTTTTCTTGGTTTTTAGCCGAGTCAAGTTGGGTTTGGAGTTGATTGATTTGGTCTTGTTTCTCTTTTAATTGTTTATCTAAGTCACCGGCTGTTTGGGCAAAGGTTCCTGAGAATGGGGAGTAAAGAATATAGAAGACGGTGAGTAGGGTAAGTAAAAAGGAGATAAGTGATTGGCGATTAACGATAAGCGAAAACATAGGCTAGATGCGCAGGTAACGTCTGACGGCACCGAATGAACCGATGCCTCCGATTAAGATAGCGACGAGTAGTTCAATTCCAAGCAGGCTGAACATGGTTGAGACTGGTACAGGAAGGATGTGAATGTCTCCTAAACTACCCTGGATAAATGGGGTAAAGTACCAAACGAGGATATAGCAAAGGGCCCAAGCTAAAGTCGCCCCGATGATTCCATAAATGATTCCTTCAAAGATGAAAGGTGACCGGATAAACCAAGTCGATGCGCCAATTAGTTTCATTATTTCGATCTCTTTGCGGCGGAGTCTAATCTTAAAACCAATGACCATTAAAATTACCAAGACTGAAAAGACGATTAAGAAAGTAACCGCACTTCCTCCAACGAGTCTAACGATATGAGTCGCTTTGGTAAGGGATTGCACGACATCCTCTGGATAAACGACTTCTTCGATGACCGGCTCTTTTTTGAGAACTTGGGCGATTGGGTCTAAATCTTCGGGGGAGAAGGTGGATATCTCTAGGGAGGCGGGTAGAATATTGGCTGTGACTAGCTCTAAAAGAGTCGGGTTGTTTTTATTTCTATCCCGGTAGATTTGAAGAGCGTCTTCTTTGGAGACATATTTTAAGCTGGTGACCTTGCCAGTTTGCATTAGGGCATTTTTGATAGTGGCGACGTCCGCATCGGTGATGCCATCTTTGAAAAAAGCGATCGCTTGTGGTTTGCTTTCGTAATATTGCAAAATTTTCTGAGATCCAAAAGCCAGCAGTAAGAAGAGTGTTAGCGCAAGAAAGGTCAAAAACATGACCATTGAAGCGGCCATAGCTTGATAAGGAGTCCGGCGGATATTTTTTTTAGTAAATTTAAAAAAGTTCATCGGTTTTAGTGGATTTCGTATTTTCCTTCAGATTTATCTTTCATGACTTTACCTTGTTTGAGAGAGATGACTCTTCTGCGCAAAGTGTTGACGATTTCAACGTTGTGGGTGGCGACTAGCACTGTTGTGCCCCAGGAATTGATTTCATTGAGCAATTGCATAACACCCCAGGAGGTTTGGGGGTCGAGATCACCGGTTGGTTCGTCAGCTAAAAGTAGATCGGGTTTGCCGATAATCGCCCGGGCGATTGCGGCTCTTTGAGCCTCTCCTCCAGAGAGTTGAGTGGGAAAGAGGTTACGCCGGTCCCAAATTTCAAAAAGTTTCAGAATCCGCTCGGTCTCTTTTTTGATTTCATCTTCACGGAATTCTCTAACCTCCAGGGTGATAGCGACATTTTCGAAGACCGTCCGGTCTTCAAGTAGCTTAAAATCCTGAAAGACAAAACCGACTTTGCGCCGGTACATCGGTAGATCTTTAGATTTTAACTTGGTGATGTCAACGTCATCGATCATGATCTTGCCGCTGGTTGGGGTAAGTTCTTTGGAGAGTAGTTTTAAAAGGGTAGATTTGCCAGCGCCTGAGGGGCCAACTAAAAAAACAAACTCACCACCTTTGACTTCCAGATTGATATCTTCTAAGGCCGCAATTGAGGTGCTGTATTTTTTGCTAACATTTTCAAATTTGATGACCATACATAGAAATTACTTCTCTTCAACCCGTCCGACATCCATTAGCCAGCCTTCTTTGACCGCTTTTTGAGTTTCTCCGTAGACTTTGACTTTTTTGCCTTCGTACTTAGAGAGATCGACAACTGATGAAGTGAGTGCCACTGGGACAGCATTTTCTCTGACTAAGATGTGAGTGCCCTCTGAATAATCAGATTTTTTGGCATCTTTGGCTTGGATAGTGCCTTCGGCGAAATCACGAAAGGTGCGGTTATCTTGCCCTGCGACTTTAGTTGTTTGAGAGACAACGCTGTCTGGAATTGAGCTAGTTTTACTAGATGAGGAGGCGAGTATATAACCTGTGCCGACTCCTGCCAAAATGGCGACTAAAAAAACGGCTAAAAAAATGGTCAGTAATTTTTGGGAAGGAGCGAATCTGTGAGCGAGATGTGGAGTATCGTCTTCGGGCATATGATTTATTGTACCATAACTGGAAGCTAGGACAAGGTCCTGATTTCTTCTTCTAAGAACATTCCTAAATTTCCATCCAGAACACCTTCGGTGTCTGAGGTTTCAATATTGGTGCGCAAATCCTTGACCATTTTATATGGATGAAGGACATAAGATCTGATTTGAGTGCCCCAAGTGCCCATAGTTTGCCCACCCTTTAAGCTTTGTTCCGCCTTTTTCCTTTGTTCTTCTTGGATCTGCCAAAGTTTGGCGCGCAGCATCTTGAGCGCGTTTTCCCTATTTTGCAATTGAGATCTTTCAGTTTGACAGGTGACTACAATACCTGATGGAATATGCTTAATTCTAACTGCGGTACTAACTTTATTGACATTCTGGCCTCCAGCTCCACCTGAGCGGAAAGCATCGAACTCAATCTCCTCATCTTTGATTTCAATTTCACTAGCATCCTCGATGACTGGGAGAACTTCAACTAATGCAAACGAGGTCTGGCGGAGTTTGTCTGCGTTAAAAGGTGATTGGCGGACTAACCGGTGAGTGCCTGCTTCTTTTTTTAAGTAGCCATAGGCAAAGGGCTCATGGACGATCATGGAAACAGTTTTATAACCCGCTTCTTCACCTAAAGTTTCATCAGTTACTTCATACTCCCAGCTACTTTTTTCAAAGAAACGCTGATACATCCGGTAAAGCATGGCTACCCAATCCATCGCTTCAGTTCCGCCAGCACCAGAATGAATAGAAAGGATCGCTTCTGATGCGTCGTGATCGCCTGACAAATATAGTTTGAGCTCAAAACTAGATAACAGCTCTTCAATCTCTTTAACTTCTTTTTTTAAATCCTGTTCCATCTCAGATTCACTGGAGATCTCAAGCGCATTATTGATTCTTTGTTCAAGTTCTTGAATGGTAGCCAGCTCTTTTTGTTTACCTGAAAGCTGACGGCTGACTGCTTTGGCTTTTTCCTGATCACTCCAAAAGCCTTCCTTCATAGTTTGAGCTTCCAGTTCTCTAATCTCTTCCGCTAATTGATCTGGATTTCTTTGGGCTGAAACTTTGCCAAATCTAGTTTTTAACTCATGCAATGAACTTTTAATTTCATCCATAGTGGAATTATATAGGAATTAATGAAGTTTTGCTTTTAGATAACTTTTGGAATCAATTATAAGGAGCTAGTCTGTGTTCTAATTCTTCTGGAGTGAGCTCTTTTCCAAAGATGCCTGATTTGTTGGCGAGTTGGGTCGCTACTTCAATAGGTAGTGCCAATTTGGCAAGAGTAATTAGCAGAGATTGGCCATTTTTAGCAATTTTGCCTCTTTCGAAGAGTCCAATCGATTGCTCATTAAGATCGATCATACGCCCATAATGTGATTGACTGATGCCAGCTAGTTCTCTAATTCTTCTAAAAGCTTGAGTGAAGCTTAAGTTCTTAATTTCATCTAATAAATATTGAGCTTCTAAAGAATGTAGTTGATCCCAATCCCGGGTAATTCTACGATCGATATTTTCATTGCCAGTTTGGCGAGGCTTGGTCGCCATTTTTTTAGAAGGATCCGCATTTTTAAAGGGATCTTCATTGTGAAATGTCTCAACCATGCCTACATAGGAAATTCCTCTGATTGGATCAGCTTTTTCTTCAGCTTCTGCCAAATTTCTAGCGTTTATTGTAAGATGGAAATGATATTCAGGGCTCATATTGAAATCTTTTGAGGATTATAGGTTATTTTAGTGAGTAATGCAAGGAATTGTGTGTTGATATGTTAGTTATTCGTATCTTAACGCGGTGATTGGGTCGAGTTTGGCGGCGCGGATGGCGGGGGCAACACCGAAGACCACCCCAACTAGCATTGAGAACCCAAAGGAGAGTCCAACTGACCAAAGTGGGACAGTCGTAGTAAAGAACCTGCCTACCAAAAGTGATAGTAAAAATCCTAGAATAATGCCAATAATTCCTCCCAGTCCAGAAAGAGTGATGGCCTCAATTAGAAATTGATTTCTAATATCAGATGGCTTGGCTCCAACGGCTTTGCGCAACCCAATTTCTCTAGTCCGCTCAGTGACAGAAACTAACATGATATTCATTACCCCAATCCCACCAACGATCAAAGAGATTGCGGCTATTCCGCCAAGGGCGGCAGTTAGAACACTGGTAATTTGGTTAATCGTGGACAGGGTTTGTTCTTGAGTTTGGACAGTAAAATCGTCTTCAGACAGTCTTTTTTTCAAGATACTGATTACTTTTTGTTGAATGACTTTGACGTTGTCAGGCGAACTAGCTGAAACATAGATGGTGTTGATATTGTTGATTCCGAATTGTTTAATGGCGGTACTTAATGGAACTATAACGGTGTTATCTTGATCAACACCAAAGACTGAACCCCTTGGTCCGAGCACTCCCACGACATTATATTTGAGCGTGCCAACTTGGATTTGTTTACCCAGAGCTGAGTTGTCTGGGAATAACTTGGTTTGGACAGTTTTTCCAATTACCACGACGCGCTTGCCTGAGTCAGCTTCAGCGCTGTTAAAAAAACGGCCTTGGTCGTTTTTGATGGCTTGGAGGATTTTGGGGAAATTGGCTTCAGCTCCAAGAATGGTGACGCTCTTGTCGATTTTATTGCTGAATTTTACTTCTGTAGCTTTGTTGACAACAGCCGATACTTCAGCTTCTCCAGCCAGTTTAGTCCGCAGATCAACTGAGTCTTGAACCGTCAGGCGGTTAACCGATGAGCCGCCTGGTCCTCTGCCTGAGCCTCCAAGGGAGCCTGGAACTACAAACATCAAATTTGATCCAAGACCAGAGATTTGGCCAGTAATATAAGTTTGCAGTCCTGAAACTAATGCTACTAGTAGAATGACTGAGGTAACACCAATCACAATTCCCAGAATGGTCAGAAATGACCTCATCCGGTTAGCCAATATGGCGGTTAGTGCTAGCCTAACTGTTTCAAATAGATTCATCCTTTGATTCTCCCATCAGTAATGGTGATAATTCTTTTGGCGTTTCTGGCAATTGTTTGGTCGTGGGTGATTAGTATCATAGTTTTGCCTTCTTTGTTTAATTGTTGGAATAATTTAAGAATTTCTGCGCCATTTTTGGTATCTAAATTCCCAGTTGGTTCGTCGGCCAGGATGATCTCTGGGTCGGTAACCAAAGCTCTGGCAATAGCGACGCGTTGTTGTTGTCCACCAGAGAGTTGGTTTGGTTTTGAATTCATTTTGTCTTTTAAGCCAACTTGAGCCAGAGCTTTTTGAGCTCTATAGTTGCGCTCGCTGTAGCTGATTCCTGAATATATTAAGGGCAGAGCGACGTTGTTTAGAGCAGAGGTTCGCTGAAGCAGATTGAAGCTTTGAAAGACAAAGCCGATTTTTTTATTCCGGAGCTGGGCGAGGGAGTTTTCTCTCAGACGGGCGACATTATGGCCATCTAACTCATATTCACCCGAAGTCGGATGATCAAGCAGTCCTAAGATATTCATTAGAGTTGATTTACCAGAGCCTGAGGGACCAATGATGGCGACAAATTCACCTTTGTTCAGACTTAAATTAATATCCTGAAGGGCTTTAAACTCATTTTCCTCACCAATGTTAAAGGTTTTGTTGATTTGTTGTAATTTAACTAAAGACATGCGCTTATTTGATAGCTCCGATTTTAACAGCTGAAGGATTGGTAATGACCGTGTCGTTCTCAGACAGACCCGAGGTGATTTCAATGTCAGTATCTGAGCGGAGACCAGGGGTAACTTTGACTGAGTGAGGTCCTTTGGGAGTTGGGATCAGAACTGTATTGTCATCTCTGAGTGCTTCCTGGGGAATAGCTAGGACAAGGCTTTTTTCTGCATAAATGATTGAGGCTTGACCGTTTAATCCGGAGATTAGGTGGATACTTGGGTTGCCAAGATTAATTCTGACTGTGACAACGGTTGCTCCTGAGGTTGTAGTTTTAGTTGTGGGGAGGACTTGTTCGACTGTGCCCTTGAAAGTTTGATCAGGATAGGAGTTGAAAGTAATTTCAACTGGATCACTAACTGTTATCTTGGCGATGTCTGACTCGTCGATATCAGCATCAAAATAAATTTGGCTCCAATCAACGATCTGAGCGACCGTTTCAGTCGGAGTGACGATCTGTCCCGCAACTGGGCCAACAGTTGTGACTGTGCCTGATATTGGGGAAGCAATCACTGAATCTTGAAATTGGCGCTCCGCTGCTCTGACTGTGTCAACCGCGTTATCTCTGGCGACCTGGGCTGAGGTCCGGAGATTTTTTTGGGTCTCTGTTTCATTGGGACTGCCGACATTAGGAAACCCGCCATTACCATATTGATAAAGATGGATATCATCCAGAGTTTTTTCAGCGTTAGCTTGCTGAGCTCTAAGATTATTTTCAGATTGTTGGAGGGTGATGTTCATATCTTGTGTATCAAGACCGGCAATGGTATCCCCGGGGTTGACACTATCACCACTTTTAACGTTTAAATAGGCTAGCTTGCCAGAGATTTTGAATCTTAAATTAGCAGTATCTTTACCTGCCAGCAGACCAGAGGATGAGACAGTGGCTTTAATGTTCTGTTTCTGCACTTTGGCAGTTTGGATTACTGGGCCTTTGTTTCTGGGAACGAAAATGAAAAAACCAGCCAGAAGTAGTACAATGACAACTAGAATTGTAAGGATTTTGTGCTTGAGTAAGTAAGATAAAGTGGCTTTAATTTTATTCATATGCTTGCTGGGCATGATTATACTTTAATTAAGATGAAAAATACACTTTTTATTGAAACAATAGTGCCTAGTCAAGTTAAAGTTAGTCTGAAGAAAGGTGGGCAGGGATTTGAGAGGATTAAAGAGCAAGAGTTTGGATCACAGGTTTTACTAAATTTAATCCTTGAAGTGGTGGAGGAAGCAAAGATTTCTTTGCCTGATTTGACCTCAATTGAGGTAGCTAGCGGTCCGGGCGCTTTTACGGGACTTAGGGTGGGAGTATCTGTTGCTAACGCGCTTGGGTTTGCGTTAGGAATTCCAGTTAATGGCAATAAAATGGAAGTGGATTTGAAATATTAATGTGGATATTCATAAAGCTGCTGGGATAATTATTAGAGATAAAAAGTTACTTGTTGAAAGATCGAAAGGGAAGGATTTTTTCATATCTCCAGGTGGGTCAATTGAAGAAGGTGAAACTGCCAAACAAGCCTTAGTGAGAGAACTTAGAGAAGAATTTAAAATCATAGTTGATCAAGAAAATTTAAAAGAGTTCGGGATTTTTAGTGCCCCAGCCGTAGGTCAAGAAGAAAGACAAGTGGTGATTGAAGTTTTTATAGTTGATAGTTTTGAGGGTGAGCCTATCCCAGATAGTGAGGTAGAAGAGATTGCCTGGATTGCCTCTAATATCCCAGAAGGTATGAAGGTGGGTTCTATTTTTGAACATAATGTCATTCCCGCGTTAGTAAAGCTGAATTTAATTGATTAGTCTTCATCTAATGCGATTTCTTTAAGCAAAGGGTTGTGTTCTACTTTTGATTTTATAAAGTTCTGATAAGAGAGATTGGGACTTCTTTTGTTAAAGAAACCTAATACTTCCTGAGGCTTAACCCATTTAGTCCTTCTTTGTCCTAAATAGTCAAAATATGAGCATGGTTGAACCTCCAAGGCCTGGCCCTGTAGGCTCAGGGCTTGCTTATGAATGTAGCGAGAAAGTTCAATTAGTTGTTCATTAGATATGATTGATACAGCTTTATAGACACCCTGATAAAGTGAACCAACCCTAGAGTATTTTTTATTGAAGTACATGGTATATCGGGTACCTAAGGAATTCATAAAACTGTCTATGGATGTTGCATTCTTTTGCTTTACAAGGAAATGGAAATGATTTGGCATTAAACAGTAGGAAAGTAGGTTAATTTTCCCATAAAAATTATTTAACTTGAGTTTTTTAAGAATTTTATCTCTTTCCCTTGAGTCAGTCTTTGGGTTACTAAGTTGCTGAAATAAACTAACTTTGTCTACTGGTAGTAAATATTCTTTTAAATAGGAAAGAAAAACTGAATAATCTTGTTTGTCTTGAAAGATTAACCTTTTTTCAACGCCCCTATTGTAAAGATGATAATATCCGTCCTCGATGTAGTTTTTAAGTCTATTTTTAGCTGGCATACGTTCCAAGGCATTAAAGAGTACATTATAATGATTTTTCTTGGCATGTCTAGCTTTCCAAGGCCAGGCCTTGGAGGCATGAGAGTTGCTCAACCTGGTTATTTTTATTAAGAAGTTTTTGATATACTAAATTTGTGAAAATATCACATTTCTTTTTGCCACATCCAGAGACTCATAAAAAGGCTCATTTAATCTCCACCCAAGCAATTTTGATCTATATTGGTTTGTTTATTTTGCTTCAGTTTGGATTTAAATTTTATGCTCAGGTTAACCCCGGGGTATTGGGGGTGGCAACAGCTATCTCTCAGCCTGATGTAATCTCGCTAACCAATGCTGAGCGGGCTAAGCAGGGGTTACCTGCGTTAACTGAAGATCCCCGTTTGGATGCTGCAGCAGCAGCTAAGGCCCAAAATATGTTTCAGGAAAATTATTGGGCTCATTTTGCTCCTTCTGGCAAATCCCCCTGGGATTTTATTAGCGGGAGCGGCTATAAGTTTACTTATGCAGGGGAAAACTTAGCCCGTAACTTTAATGCCTCAGCAGATGTGGTGGTAGCCTGGATGAACTCTCCCTCTCACCGGGATAATATTTTGAACTCACATTATCAAAATATTGGAATTGCAGTGGTTGATGGGGTTTTGAATGGAGAGAGAACAACTTTGGTAGTGCAAGAATTTGGCAAACCATATGAGGCTATTGCAGCAGCCCCATTAGCCCAACCAGCGGCTGTGCCTGTGGCGACTTTATCTCCAACTCCAACCTCAAGTGGGGCAAACCCAAGTCCAGCAGTTTTTGTCGCATTAGTTAGTCCATCCCCAAATGCAACTCCTGTAACTAGAGTCCAAAGTGCGGAAGTAGGAGCGGTTGTTCCAGCGTCAGCCCTGCAGAAATTTTTACTTGACCCTTTTTCTCTGACCAAAACGATTGGACTAGCGTTGATTAGCTTGCTCATTGGGCTGTTATTAGTTGATTTTGTTGTGATCCGTAGAAGACATGTGGTAGTTTTAGGATCAAGGCACCTACCTCACTTGGCGCTTTTATCTTTGGCAGCGACATCCTTGTTAACATCACACCCAGGAGTGATTTTATAGATGAAAAAAAGAGTTGACCTGCATCATGGGTTTTTGGTAGTTAGTGTGGTTTTGATCTTTTTTTTACTAGTTTTTCATGACCTGCAAACTCAAATCATGATTTTAGCCTGCGGGGTATTTCTATATCTTTTAATGTCGCTTTTGCATCATCATTTTGACCGTAGTTTGACAAAAGAGACTACACTTGAGTATATTGCAGTGGCTGGTTTGGTGTTAATTCTACTGACTGGCTTACTTAACTTCTAAAATTTATGAAGGGGATTATTTTAGCTGGGGGATCAGGAACCAGACTTTATCCACTAACTCTAGCTGTTAGTAAACAACTAATGCCTGTTTACGATAAACCAATGATCTATTATCCACTTTCGACTTTGATGCTGGCTGGTATTAATGAAATTCTGATTATCTCCACTCCAAATGATCTACCAAATTTTGAAAAGCTACTAGGTGATGGTTCGAGAATCGGTTGTAAATTTTCTTATGCTGTTCAGGAAAGTCCGAGAGGACTGGCAGATGCTTTTATTGTGGGAGAAAAATTTATTGGTCAAGATAGGGTGGGGATGATTCTAGGGGATAATATTTTTTATGGAACTCAAATGACAAAATTAGCTAAATTGACTGATGTCGATGGGGCGATTGGATTTGCAGCTAGAGTTAAGGATCCTGAGCGTTATGGTGTTTATGAATTTGACGGCCAGATGAATGTTTTATCGATTGTGGAAAAACCAGAACATCCCAAATCTAACTATGCTAATTCTGGTTTATATTTTTTTGATAATAAGGTAGTAGATATAGCCAAAAAAGTTGAACCAAGTCCCAGAGGGGAAATAGAAATAACTTCAGTACTAGATGCTTATTTAAAAGAGGGAAAATTGAAAGTTTTTCCATTAGGCCGTGGAACAGCGTGGTTAGATACAGGAACTTTTGTCAATATGATGCAAGCCTCACAATTTGTTCAAATAATTGAAGAGCGGCAAGGTTTGAAGATAGGTTGTATAGAGGAGGTTGCTTACAATATGGGTTATATTACTAGAGAGCAATTAAAACAGCTGGCAGAGCCATTGATGAAAAGTGGTTATGGAGAGTATTTAATGAGTTTGGAGAAAAAAACCAGGAGTGGAGAATAGTGGAATTACTCGTGACTGGAGGAGCTGGATTCATTGGTGGAAACTTTATCAGGTATTGGTTGGAGAATCATCCCGAAGACCCTGTCAGAAACTTTGACAAGTTAACTTATGCTGGCCATCTAGCATCTTTGAATGATCTAGCAGATAATCCCAACTACAGATTCATTCAAGGTGATATTACAGACGAGGATTCAGTGGAACAGGTGATGGATGGAGTAGATATTGTAGTGCATTTTGCTGCTGAGTCACACAATGATAGAGCGGTTCTTGATCCGTTAATTTTTGTTAGAACCAACGTTATGGGGACTGCAGTTTTGTTGCAAGCAGCGCTAAAAAACAAGGTTAAAAGGTTTCATCATGTTTCAACTGATGAAGTTTTTGGACATTTAGAGAAAACTGATCCGCCATTTAATGAACAGACTCCATATCAACCGAGGGCTCCTTACTCTGCTTCTAAAGCAGGCTCAGATCATTTGGTAAGATCCTTTTTTACAACTTATGATTTACCGGTAACTATTACCAATTGTACTAATAATTATGGTCCCTACCAGGATCCAGAAAAATTAATTCCCAGATTTATTACCAATTTACTTCAAGATAAGAAAGTTCCGCTAATGGGCAAAGGGGAAAACGTTAGAGATTGGTTGTTTGTAGTTGACCATGCCCGAGCTATCGATTTAGTTATTGCTAGAGGAAAACCAGGAGAGACTTATTGTGTTGGAGGTGAGGAGAGAACGAATTTGCAGGTTACCCAAAGAATCTTAGAATTATTAGGTAGGGATGAATCGATGATTGAGTATGTTGGTGATAGACTTGGTCATGATTTTAGGTATGCGATGGACACAACCAAAATTGAGAGTGAGTTGGATTGGAGACCAGAGCATGATGTTGATGAATGGTTGGGGAGAACTGTTGAATGGTACAAGCAAAATAGATGGTGGTGGGAACCGCTACTTTCAGACAGGCCTAATGTTGACAGGGTTGCGCAGAAAGGATATATTCGCTGATATGCCAGCTTTGGAAAGAATTGAGGATGGACAGCTTAATAAATGTGGCTTAATCATTCCAGATGGCTCTGTTTCTAAGCAACTTTATAGTCCTAGTCCTAGGCCTCATGGGGTTGAGGTAGTTAAAGCCAGTGTTTCTCCAATAGCTGATGGTCAGGGGGGATATTTTATGGAGTTGGTGCGATTTCAACGGGGTTTGGTAATGTCTTTGATGGAAAAAGATATTTTTTTAGATGTTTCAAATGGTCAGGTTAATTTATCAGTAGTGGGTCCTGGAACAGAAAGATATGGTCACCTACATCCAGATCAGGATGAACTGTGGATGGTAGGGGAAGGTCAGTTGCATTTAGGTGTTTATGACATAAGACAAGAAAGTGAAACTTCTGGATTAACTGCCAGGTTTGTGTTGTCTCCTGGTAATGGAGTTTTTGTGCCTCATGGAGTTGTCCACAGCTTGGCTAATCACACTAGGGAAAAAGTAGTGCTAGTTTATTTAGCAACTCATAAATTTTCTTCAGGAAAAGATACTCAGGAGTGGAGGTATATTCCTGATGATCCTAACTTCTGGGATTTTCTCAATCCGGAAAAGATTTAATCTATGCCGAAATCAAAATCTAAAAAAGCTTTCATCACCGGGATCTCAGGACAAGATGGTTCTTATTTGAGTGAATTTCTACTTAAGAAGGGATATGTTGTTGGTGGTTTGGTACGGAGAAATGCAGTTAATGATTTGGGAAATATTAAAGATATTAAGGATGAGCTGAAACTTTACTACGGTGACCTACATTCGCCTGAAACTATCGCGCTCGCGCTAGCTGATTTTAAACCGGATGAAATTTACAACTTGGCGTCTCAGTCTTCACCTCTGGCATCTTTCCATGATCCAGTGGGGACGATGCTAGTCACTGGGATTGGAGCGGTGTATGTATTTGAAAAAGCGAAAGAGATTGTGCCTAAAGCTAAAATTTATCAGGCTTCAACCTCTGAGCTTTTTGGAGAGACTCACATGACTCCTCAAAATGAAGATACTCCGATCGCTCCAGCTAACCCTTATGCAGCAGCTAAGGCTTATGCTCACTGGATGGCGAGTATCGGAAGAAGGGATAAGTTTAATCCCCAATTTATTGCCTGCGGAATTTTATTTAACCATGAAAGCCCCAGGCGTGGTCTGAACTTTGTTACTAGAAAGATTAGTGTAGCTGTAGCTTGCATTAGAAATAAAAGAAAAGAGGGGGTGCCCAACAATGAGTTTGGGCAACCGATCGTTAAAAATAACAAATTAAAACTGGGTTATCTGGGATCAGAGCGGGATTGGGGTTATGCACCAGACTATGTTGAGGTGATGTGGTTAATGCTTCAACAAGATAAGCCTGATGATTTTGTGATCTCCACTGGTGAGGTACACACTGTCCAAGATTTTGCTAAGGAGGCTTTTGCTGTGGTTGGTTTAAATTATAAGGATTTTGTGGAAACTGATAAACATTTTATTCCACCAGTCTATACTGGTCCCTTGGTGGGAGATTTTTCCAAGGCTAAAAAGATCTTGGGATGGAAACCAAAAACGGCCTTTAAAGAGCTGGTTAAGATTATGGTGGACGCTGATCTTGCGAAGTTTACCTAATTTAGCTTACAATTTCCCAATGCAGCAAGCAAAAAAGGTAGTAATTCTACTTCCGACTTATAATGAGCGGGAAAATTTAGCCAAATTTGTTGGTGATGTTCTAAATGAGGAGAAAAATGCTTCTGGTTGGGAGTTTGAGGTACTAATAGTTGATAGCCATTCTCCAGATGGGACTTTTGAGGTGGCGGAAGAGTTGGCTAAATCCGACAAGCGGATTCATACCTTGTTGGTTGGACCTGGTTTGGGGGTGGCTTTAGTTGAGGGGCATACTTATTCAATCAAAAATTTCCATCCAGATGCATTGGCTCAAATGGATGCTGACGGTCAGGTTTCAGTTGAGGTTTTACCAAAATTACTGGCTGCATTAGATGATGGATATACTTTGGCTTTGGGTTCCAGGTTTGTTCCAGGGGGTGAGAACAAGTTATCATTTTCTAGAAGAGTTTTTTCAATGGGACTGTCGGTAGTTTGCCGGGTTATCATGGGACCATTTTCGATCAAGGAGTTTGCTAATTCGGCCCGGGCATTTACACCAGAGCTTTTTGAAAAAATTGACAAGGACCGGTTACCCTGGAAAGAACAAACTTTTATTATTCAGCCAGCTTTTTTGAATGAGGCGATTTTAGCTGGTGCCAAATACAAAGAAGTGCCGTTAGTTTTTAAAAACCGGGCGGAAGGTTATTCAAAAAATAAAGTGCTCAACTACTCTTTTGATGTTTTGACTTATGTAGTTGATGCTAGGTTCCGCAAGATGGGTTGGAACATACCCTTTTTTAGGATTACCCATAAATCAAAGACATTAGTTAAGTTTGGTATGGTCGGACTAGTTGGAACAGTCATAGATTTTTGTTTATACAAGTTATTTATTAATCAATTTGGTTTGTCTCCGGCGACGGCTAAGGGGTTCTCGACTAGTGTTGCGATTGTGAATAATTTTATTTTGAATAATTTTTGGACCTTCCGGAAAAGGCAGACGCAATCCAGTTTTTGGCAGAGGATGGCGATCTTTGTTGGAGTTAGTTTGGGTGGACTTTTTCTGTCTGTTTTGATTATTAAGTTTTTGCATAACTTATATGGCGATGGAGATATTAATTTAGGAGGGTTTAAATTGGCCTACAACACTATTTACTTTTTAGTCACTGTACCAACTGTATTAATTTGGAACTTTAGCGCCAATCACTTTATCACCTTCAGAAGTAAAAGATAATTTCAATTAAAAAACGAAACATTAGGAATTGGCGAGGTGTTTTCAATCAGAAAATTTTGAGCGTAAAGATAAATTGCCAGAAGAACGATGACTAAAATAATTTTAAATTCCTTGCTGACTAAAACTTTCTCAAAAGCGATCAGCAGAAATGGAAAGATGGGCAGAGAATATCTGGCGATATCACGATGAACAACAAGCATTGTAGCAGCTAGATAAGTTAAGACAAAAAAAGACATTAAACGTAGTTTTTGACGCCAAAGCATTAGCCCCCCAAGCAGCCCTAATATATAAATGTAGATAATATCTTCGAGCCAGATCTCGCCAACCCAAACCCAATGTTTATCAAAAACTTGAAATGGAGGGAAGGAGATGTGGATATTATCACCTGAGTGAAAATAGGCCAAGAAATCTCCAAGGGCGGCTTGATAGAGTAAGAATACTCCCAAAATTCCTAGGGGAATGAGTACAAAAGGCGCAAATTTTAAATGCTCTTTAATATTTTGGGAGAAGTTTTTAAATTTTTGATCGATGAAATACTTCCAGTGAACGTACAGCATTAAGGAGATAAAAAGTAGGATACCAGGGGATCTAGTAATTTGAGCTAGGAGTCCGCTGAGCGCCCCGATCCAAATCCAGCTCCAAGCTTTAGTTGCTTCATATTTCATGACTGAGTAGATTGTTAGTAAACAGAAAAAAATAAACATTGGTTCAGCTGAGCCAACGCTATGAACAACAAGCCAGCGGGCGGGTAGGACCAAAGAGATTAAAGATAGAAGGAGTGGATTTGAAGTTAATTTGAAGTTTCTAATCAGAAAATAAAAAGTGATAGTTGAGGCGATGGTAAAAAGAATGGAGACAAAAAGCATTGATTTTAAAAATCCCAGTAATGGAGCAAAGAGTAAAATCATGATGGCAAATCCAGGAAAGTGAGCGGCATAATAGCTAGGAAAAAGGGTGTGTGGGAGTGAGCTGATGATTTTGGGATCATAAAGCGATTTGGCGATAACCACATATTCAAGTCCATCAAAGTTTTTAAAGATCGTATTAAAACCGGAGGAAAAATCTAAATTGTAAAAGCTGCTCAGCGCAAGAAAATGGGGTAGCCAAACCAGGAATGTTAAAGCTAAAGTGGTTAGGACGATAATGCCTAAATCCCGAGTTGTTTTTGAGTTCAGCCAGCTTTTCATATTCCTATTAAGATGTTAGCATAATATCATGCCGGGAAACAAAGTTGAGACTTTGTCTGTGTTCATGCCAGCATACAATGAGGGTAAAAATGTGGGTCGGACCATCGATCAGGTTTTGGGTGTTTTGAAAAAACTAGATTTAAAAAATTATGAGGTGATTGTAGTTAATGATGGATCAAAAGATGACACAGCTGAGGTGGTTAAGCAATGGGAAAAGAGAGACGGGCATGTTAAGTTAATCAATCATGAAAAGAACAAAGGTTATGGAGAAGCAGTTAAGACAGGACTTTATGCTTCCAAGTTTGAATATTTAGTTTTTATCGATGCAGATGGTCAGTTTGATTTTTCAGACATTGATCAGTTCCTGGAAAAGATTAAAGATGCAGATATGGTGGTGGGGTATCGGGTGGATAGGCAAGATAGTTGGATGAGGTTGTTTAATGGTTGGGGGTGGACGCAACTAGCGAATTTTTTATTTGGACTTGACGTCCGTGATGTCGATTGTGCTTTTAAATTATTTAGTAGAAAGGTTGTTGAGACAATTCCTCATTTAGAATCAACAAGAGGGGGGATGATTAACCCAGAGTTATTAGCTAAAAGCAAAAAGGCTCATTTTAAAATTGTTCAGGTGGGGGTAAAACATTTTCCCCGATTAGAAGGTAAGCAAACTGGTGCCAAATTAGAGGTGATAATTAAATCGTTTATGGATCTGATTAAACTTTGGTGGAAGATTAAGTGAGTATATAGTATTTAGTATATGGTATCTTGGGAAATTAAAAAGTTTGTCTCAAAAAATAGATTAGAGATCTTGATCTTTTTATTTATTATCATGCTTTCGGCTTTTTTGAGGTTTTATAAGATTGATCAGTACATGACTTTTTTGGGAGATGAAGGTCGGGATGCATTGGTGATTAAAGATTTGCTAGTCAATCATCATATTCCAGCGATCGGTCCACCAACTTCGATTGGGAATATGTACAACGGTCCACTTTATTATTACATGATGGCGGTGCCGATGTTGGTTTTTTGGTTGAACCCGGCCTCAGCTGCCTGGATGGTGGCATTGATTGGAACTGCGACAGTTGGGCTGGTTTACTACCTATCTAGAGAGTGGTTTGGGAAAGTGGTGGCAGCGGTAGCTGCCCTAATGTATGCTGTTTCGCCAGTTAATATTGTATATTCCCGGTCTTCCTGGAATCCTAATCCAGCGCCTTTTTTTGCAATGCTTCTGATGCTAGGACTTTACAAGGCACACCAAACTAAGAACTATAAATGGTTTATTTTGGCCTTTGGCGCGATTGCTTTTGCCATTCAGATGCATTATCTATCACTACTTTTGGTGCCGCTGGTTGGAATCCTTTGGCTCTTTGAGGTCTATTTAATCTTCATTAAAAAGCAAAAAGGCCAAGGCTTTTGGTTGGGAACTTGGGGAGGTGTGGGTTTATTTGGACTGCTGATGTTGCCGCTTGTCTTATTTGATTTGAAACATGATTTTTTAAATTATAAGGCTTTTAGTGCTTTTTTCTTTGGAGACCGGGCGACAACTGTGAATTTAAACGTTTTTAACACCTTAAATAAAGTAGTTCCAATTTATAGCGAAAACTTAATTAGCCGCTACATTACTGGCGAAAATATAGTTTTGGTTATACTGGCATCAATATTGATTATTGTGCCAGTTTTGTATTTGATTTGGAGGGTAGTTAAAAAAAAGCCGGTGCAGTGGCACTATTCTGCTTTAAGTTTGTGGTTAATTATTGGGGTGGTTGGACTATCTTTAAATAAGCAACATTTATATGACCACTACTTAACTTTTTTTAATCCAGCTCCATTCATAATGCTCGCTTCAATAATCTCTTTAATTTTATTCCTCCGCAATAAGTTCTGGAAAAATATTTTAGTGGCTTTATTTGGAGCTTTTTTAGCGGCGCTGGTTTTTATCAATCTTTTTATCCGTTCTCCGCTGCAACTTCCGCCTAATAATCAACTATCAAGAACTCAAGATATTGCTAAATATATAATTCAACTATCTAATAACCAGCCCTTTAATTTTGCGCTAATTGCTGAACATAACTACGATGCGGCCTATCAGTTTTATTTAGATATATATGGCCACAAGCCGGAGAAGTTGCCTTTTGTTAAGACCGATCAGTTGCTGGTGGTTTGTGAGGATCCGGTTTGTAATCCAGTTGGTCATAGAAAAGAGGAGATCGCTGATTTTGGCTGGACCAAAGTTGATTTTGAAACCCAGGTGGATGGTTTAAAAGTTTACCGGTTAATTCATAATCCAACGGAGCCAACTGCTAGCCTTAATGATCAATAAAGTTTTAAAGAAGTATCCATTTTTAAATTCGCCCTGGTTTTGGTTAGTGCTAATTTTAGTGATTGGTCTGTTTCTGCGGATTTATAAGTTAAAGGAGTTTTACGCTTTTGAACATGATCAGGATTTATATTCCTGGATCGTTAAAGATATTGTAGCTAACCATCATCTGAGGTTGATTGGTCAACTTACTAGTATTGAAGGGGTGTTTATTGGACCACTTTTTTATTATTTACTGGTGCCTTTTTTTGTACTTTTGAAGATGGATCCGATTGCAGCGACAATTCCAGCAGCAATTCTAGGGCTGTTGACTATTTTTTCAATTTACTTCGTACTTGCGAAACTTTTTAATAGTAAAGTTGGGTTGGTTGGAGCATTGCTTTATAGCGTATCGGTTCAAAATGTTTTTTGGGACCGTTGGGTGGTACCAACCCAACCGACTATCCTTTGGTCAGTCTGGTTTTTGTTTGTTGTCATTTCAATAAGTAGAGGTAAGTGGAAGGTTTTGCCGATCTTAGGAGTCTTGATGGGACTGATTTGGAATATTCATATCGCCTTGGTTCCTTTACTTGCTCTGGTACCAGTGGCTTCTTTACTCTCTGGAAAAAAGCCTGAGATTAAACCATTATTTTGGGGAGTGCTCATTTTTTTGATAAGCAGTTTGCCTCTTTTTGTTTTTGAATTAAAAAATAACTTTTTGCAGGTCCATGGGCTTTTGAACTCTTTTAAGTTTTCAGCTAGCTCGATAGAGGGATTTTCTAGGGTTACTAAAACCTTTTCAGCGGCGTCTGATTATATAATTGGACGTTTGAATGGGCCGGTTCACATCCCTGTCCTTATCAGCTTTGGACTGCTTGCTTTGCTGGTTCTAGCGCTGTTTTATAAGAAACTGATACCTAAAAGGGAGCTTTTAATTTTACTTTTCTGGATTTGGATAGTATTTTTGGGACAAATTATTAGCAAAAGGGGGATTAGCGAATATTACTTTTCTAACATTACAGTGATACCACTTCTTTTTTTGTCTGTGTTTTTGGTTTGGATGACCCAGCTTAGAAAGTTTAATTGGCTTGTTTGGATTGGTTTAGGAGTTTTTGTGGTTTTGAATATTTTTGCCATACTGACTTTGAGAGTACCAAATGATAAGTATCCGCAAAAAGAGCAGTTGGTTGAGTATATTAAAAATGATGTGAATATGAATCAATACCCATGCGTAGGCATCAATTATATCGCTAAATATGGAACTGGAGTGGGGTTTAGATATTTGCTTTGGTGGAAAGGGGTAAATACAATTAAAGCGAGTAGTGAGATTCCAGTTTATGATATTGTGGTTGACTTTTCTGGGGTCGATGATAGTAGACTTGTTAATTTTGGTGCGTATGGAGTTAAAAAACCAAGTCAGCAGGTGATGAACGCTGCGCTTTGTGGTGATCCAGAGCGTCAGTTGCTCCCTCCCTTGGGATATACTGACTAAATGTGTACAATATAATATATGGCAAATGTAAAATTATCAGTCATAATCCCGGCCTATAATGAGGCAAAAAATCTAAAATCTGGTTCACTGGATGAGGTTTACGCCTACTTAAGAAAACAAGCCTATTCATATGAAGTTTTAATCGTTGACGATGGGTCAACAGATAATACAGCTGAGTTGATTGAGGAGCTGATTAAAGATAAAAAGAACTTTAAGTTGGTGAGAAATCCGCATGGTGGTAAGGCGATAACTGTGATGTCCGGAATGCTAAAGGGCGAAGGAGAGATTGTGTTGTTTACTGATATGGATCAGGCAACTCCATTAAAAGAGGTGGAGAAATTCTTCCTCCATTTTGAAGAAGGTGTCGATATTGTGATTGGTTCAAGGAGTGGCCGAAAAGGGGCGCCGCTTATTAGAAAAGTATCGGCTTTTGGGTTTGCGGTGCTTAGAAATATCATTCTCGGGTTACCTTATTCCGATACTCAGTGTGGTTTTAAAGCATTTAACCAAAAAGCTACCCGAACAATTATTCCAGATCTGCTGAAAAAATGGGAGAAGATGAAATCTTCTAAAGCCGCGGTTAACGCTGGGATTGATATTGAGATGTTGTTTTTAGCCCGGAAAAGGGGGTTGAAGGTAGCTGAAGTGGTAGTTGATTGGCATCATGTCGGATCGGAGCGGGTGCAGATAATTTCAGATGCGGTTGAGGCGGTCAAAGACATGTTACGGATTAGAATAAGTGATTTGCAGGGTAAATATAACTGAATGTGATTTATGAGCAAAGCTCTAACTACGTTATGAATTTTTTAAAGAAACATTGGGCTTCGTTCCTAATTATTATTGGTTTGGCTTTTCTCTACTTTTTACTCAGATTGCCTAACTTAACTTCTCAGCCAATTTTTGCTGATGAGGCGATTTATATCCGTTGGGCTCAGGTGATGAGAGCTGAGCCAACTTTGCGGTTTTTGCCACTTTCAGATGGTAAAACTCCTTTGTTTATGTGGATAATGATTCCATTTCTGAAAGTTTTTGCTGATCCACTGCTTGCTGGCAGATTTTTATCAGTCATGGCTGGGTTTTTGACGATGTTTGGTGGGCTTACTTTGGGTTGGAAGTTTCTGAATAAAAATGTGGGACTCCTCACGGCTTTTTTGATTGCCATTTCACCGATGATGGTTTTTTTTGACCGGATGGCTTTGGTTGATTCGATGTTGGCGGCTTTTTCGATCTGGTCGCTGATTTTTGCACTTTGGTTAATTAAATATAAAAGAGTTGATTTGGCGATGGGGTTAGGGTTTTTGTTTGGGGGAGGGTTGCTGACAAAAACTCCAGCTTTTTTTAACTTGCTGGTGTTGCCAGTGAGCTTGTTTTTATTCAATTTTAAAGACAAACAAAGACAGATTAAATTATTGAAAATCTTTGGGCTTTGGATGATTGCACTAGTCATTACACTTTCGATTTATAGCATTTTAAAACTGGGTCCAAATTATGGAAATTTGTCCTCACGAAATCAGGACTATATATTTTCACCGATGGAAGTGTTGCTCAAACACCCACTAGACCCACTTGTTCCGCATCTCAGGGACGTTTTTGATTTTTTAACAAAGTTGTTGACTCCTCCGGTCTTCTTACTTTTTTTAGGTGGAGTTGTTTTTGGACTTTTCAAAAGAAATTGGACTGTGGCCGCAATTTTTTATTGGGCTTTTATTCCGCTTTTTCTGGAGATGTTATTTTTGCAGACTTTTACCGCTAGATATATCCTTTTTTCAATTCCGCCTTTTTTGTGTTTAACAGCCTGGTTTTTGCATCAAATGTACATTTTATATTTAAAGCGTCAGGGATGGTTGCTAGCAGTAGTTTTGTTGGTGGCTATATCGATATGGCCAGTGGTTTCAGATCTAACTATTTTAGTCAATCCAGCCTTAGCTTGGTTGCCAAAGCAGGAGAGAAGAGGTTATCTAGAAGATTGGACCGCTGGTTATGGGTTTTCTGAGATCGCTGAATATATCAAAACTCAGGATCATCCCGTTGTTGGGACAGAGGGGAGTTTTGGAACTTTACCGGATGGGCTGCAAATTTATTTGGATAAAAGTCAGAGTGTTTCATTTATACCTGGGGGAGCGACAATTTCACCAGGTTTGCTGACCGCTGCCCTGGATCATCCAACTTTTTTTGTGGCCAATAAGTCCCGTTTTGGCTCTGCTCCAAGTAATTTAAAACTGATTAAAGAGTATCCTAAAGCGGTAGGGGACTTACCGGCTGATGCAATTTTGTTTTACCAGGTAACGCCTAAATAATTGTTTATGGAGAGATTAAATATTTTTTTAATGAAAAATTCTCAGGGGCTATTTTTCTTGATTGGACTGATACTCACTCTAACTTTACTGTGGCCACTTTTGGTAGCGCCGTATTTCACCCATCATGATGATGTACAGATCATCCGGTTGTATGAGATGAACAAATGCATTGCTGATGTTCAAATTCCATGCCGTTGGGTACCAGATTTAGGTGGGTTATATGGTTACCCACTTTTTAATTATTATGGTCCGTTGCCTTATTATTACGGTGAGATTTTTTATCTTTTTTCCCATAGTTTGTTGTTTTCTGCCAAAGTAATGTTTGGAACTGCTTTTGTTTTTTCCTATATTTTTATGTTTTTATGTGCCAGGAAATTATGGGGAAGTTTGGGGGGGAGTCTGTCAGGAATTTTTTATAGCTATGCGCCCTACCATTCGGTTGATTTTTATGTGCGTGGGGCGATGGGTGAGCTTTGGGCATTGATGTTATTTCCAGCGATAATCTGGAGCTTGCTCAGGTTAGTGGAAAAAGTGAGTTTGTTTAACAGTTTAATCCTAGCTTTATTTATTGCGGCATTAATTGCATCGCATAACTTATCGGCGATGATTTTTTTACCTTTTGTGGTTTTGCTATTTGTTTTTTTCTTGGTAGTCAAGAAAGAGAAAATTTTGATCCCATATTTTGGGCTATCAATTTTACTGGGTCTGCTGATTAGTGCTTTTTATTGGTTGCCAGCTTTACTGGAAAAACAATTGGTGCATGTTGACTCAACGATTTCAGGCTATTTTCATTATACAGAGCATTTTAAGGGCCTCCGGAAATTATTCATTGACCGGGATTGGGGATGGGGTGCATCGGTTAGAGAGGTTAATGGTAATAAAGATGGTTTATCTTTCCAGGTTGGGTGGGTGCATTTGTTGGGTCTAATCCTATCATTGGTTTCGGCCAAAATGCTTTGGAGGAAGAAAAGGACTTTGAGTTTGGTTATTTTACTTTGCACAATATCTTTTGGGGTGGCTGTTTTCATGATTCATCCCAGGTCAGAGTTTGTTTGGAAGCTGCTCCCGCCTCTGGAGTATTTGCAGTTTCCTTGGCGATTTTTAATGTTGATCATATTTTTTATTGGTCTTGCTGTTGGAAGTGTAATGACAATTGTTGATAAAAAAAGAAAATATCTCTTGTGGGTAGGACTGGTGATTTTAGTTGTTTTGCTAAACATTGGTTATTTCCGGCCGGAAAAGTTTGTTTATACTGATGACCAGATGCTTTTGTCTGGACAAAAATGGGATCAACAGATCAAGCGGTCAATTTTTGATTATTTACCAATTTATGCAAAAGAGCCCCCAGCTGAACTAGCGACATCTAGATATGAAGTTATTACTGGTTCGGCCGAGGTTAGTAATTTTTATGAAAACTCCAAGAGTATTCATTTTTCAATCACCGCTCAAAAGTTAACTTTCCTGAGGTTATCTCAATATTATTTCCCAAATTGGGTGGTTAAGATCGATGGAAAAGTGGTAACCATTAATTACAAAAATGAGCTAGGTTTAATTAGTTTCTTTATTGATCCAGGAAAGCATACTGTTGATGCTCATTTGGAGAATACAATTGTCCGGATTTTGGCTAATTGGTTGAGTGTTTTAGGGCTTTTGGGAGCAGTTTTTTTGTTAGTCGTCCAAATGAAAAAAATCCGTAAATATTTAGTTTATGTGGCAAAGGGATTTAATAAGTGATGAATGAGTCAGCTTCTTTATCTGTTATTAAGAATCGTTTAACCAAATCTTTTTTCAGCTTAGTTTTTAGGCAGATTGTTTTGGGAGTTTTGAATTTTGTGACTGTGGATATTATTTTGGCCCGGGTTTTAAGTGTGGAAACGATTGGAGTTTTTAATATCTCAATTGGGATAATTAGTTTTTTTGCTTTTTTTTCTGATGTCGGTTTGGCGGCTTCACTAATTCAAAAAAAGGAGGAGATTAAGAGTGAAGATATTAAAACTACTTTCACTATTCAACAATCAATCGTTGGGTTATTGAGTTTAGCGATTGTAATTCTGGCGCCACTTTTAGGTTCGTTTTATCAATTAAATGATCAAGGCATTTGGTTAATTAGAATACTTGGTTTGTCTTTTTTCCTATCATCATTAAAAGTCATCCCATCTGTCATGCTTGAGCGGGATTTAAAATTTCAAAAGATTGTGACGATCGAGATTGTGGAAACTGTTCTTTTTAATTTGATCTTAATTGTGTTAGCTTTTATGAGATTTGATATATGGAGCTTTTCAATTGCTACTTTAGTGCGGGGGATAGTTGGAGTTAGTTTAATTTACATAATTGCCCCAATCCAAGTTGGTTTTGGTTTTTCTTTGGAGTCGGCCAAAAAGTTACTTTCTTTTGGGATTCCATACCAGATCAACAGCGTTTTGGCACTTTTAAAAGACCGGTTAGTGCCTTTGGTTGTAGCCAAAATGATCGGTTCTCTCGGAGTAGGTTATGTTACTTGGGCGCAGGGTTTGGCTTTTATTCCGTTGCAGGCGATGAGTGCGATAATTACCATTACTTTTCCACTTTTTTCTAGATTGCAGGATAATAAAAAATCGCTGTCATCTTCAATTGAGATGTCCCTTTTTGTAACGACTTTGGTGGTTTATCCGTTAGTCTTTGGATCAATGGCGATTTTGCCATCAGTAATTACTTATGTGGTTTCCAGCAAATGGCAGCCGGCACAGCTTAGCTTTTATCTTTTTTCTTTATCGACTTTATTGTCGGTCATCTCAACAATTTTTACTAATGCTTTAAGTGCGATAGGCAAGATTAAAATTACCTTAAAACTAATGATTTTCTGGACTGTTTTGACTTGGATATTAACGCCACTTCTGGTTGTTTCTTATGGTTTTGTGGGGGTGGCTATTTCGACTTTCTTGATCTCTTTGACTTCAATAATTACAATTATACTGACTAAGAGATTGCTAACCTTGCATATTTTTAACCAGATTTGGTTGCCCGCTTTGGGATCGATATTAATGGCCGCAGTAGTTTATCTACTTTCCCTATATTTGGTGAGAGATAAATTATCACTGGGTGTGGTGATTGTAATTGGTGGTTTAATTTATGTGGGTTTTATACTTTTGGTTGGTAAGAGAAAGCTTATAAATCAGCTGAAGGTTCTATCAAGTAAAGATTAATGAAAAAAATACTTGGTGTTTTGTTTTTAACACTAATATTTGGTTTTTTTGTTCCATCTGTTTTGGCAGATGAGGTCAAACAGGTGAGCATCGTAAATCCTATTAGGGGGAAGGATTTCTGGCAAAATAATTACTCATTGGTTGATGTTCCCAAAAAACAATACCAGATAATTTCAGCCAATAGATTACCAGCCACTTGGCTTTTGAGATATGATGCTTTGCAAGACCCGGAGGTGGTGGCTTTTTTAAAAAGTCTAGACTCAAAACAAGAGCTGGGTCTGTTTTTTGAGATTACGCCTAGTTTAACCAAAGCAGCTGGGGTGAGCTATAATTCTAGTCCCAATTGGCACTGGGCCAGATCGGTTTTGCTAGTTGGTTATTCTCCAGAAGATCGAAAAAAATTAATTGATACGGCGGTTACCGAGTTCCAAAAAGTGACTGGTAAATCTTTGAAATCAGTTGGGGCTTGGTGGATTGATGCAGATAGCCTAGTTTATTTAAAACAGAAATATGGTATCGAGGCTAATCTTGATGTGGCGGATCAATATAGTACTGATCAATACCAAATCTGGGGTCAATATTTTTCGCTGCCTTTTTATCCATCCCATCAGAACGCTTTGATGCCCGCTCAAAATGCTGGTAATAAAATTGGTGTGGTGACAACTCAATGGGCGGCCCGCGATCCACTAAACGCTTATGGGAATGGAGTTTTGGATAGTACATATAGTGTGCAAGTGAATGATTATTTATTGCATGATTTGGGGATAGATTATTTTAAAAAACTGCTCAGTTTTTATCCGCAAATGACTGTCGGTTTAGAAAATGATTTTAATTTTGATAAGTTTGGAGGTGAGTATAACCGCCAGATTCAGGTTTTGATTGAAGGGATGAAGCAGGGCCAGATTTTAATTAAGACCATGAGTGAATATGCAAAGTATTATTCGCTAACTTATCCGGATATCTCTCCACCAGTTTTAATTCAGGCGAATGATCCATTGGGTGGATTTAGTAAAGTGGTTTGGTATCAAAGTCCGGTTTACCGGGTGGGTTGGTTTTATGGTAAATATGGTTCGGCGATTAGAGATTTGCGGATCTATGATGATTCTTCCCAGGAGCCTTGTTTGAAAAAAGCGTGTGACCAATTAAACCTGGCGACCTCTTTTATCAATGCGATTGATGATGTGACTTATGCTAATGCTTGGAAATTGGATCAAGGCAATATTTCTGATTTTTCAGTCAATCAGGTTGGAGAGGAGATTCACATTGGTTATAAAAATCAAGCAGGGGTAGTCCGGGATTTGGTTTTTATGCCAAGAGATATCAAGTTTAATAATAAAAGTTACACCTTAGCATCGGCGGTGATGCAAGCCAGTTTGCAAAAAGAGCAGCCTCCTCAAGCGCTCGTTTCTAGTGATCAGTTCAAGTTAAAAAGTGACAAAATAATTCCTAATTTACTAACTGATTTTCTAAAATTTATTGTATTGACGCTGCTTTTTTTCTTCTTGCCAGGTTGGGTTTTAACAAAAAGGTTTTTTTTATCGGTTCCTGTTGGTTGGATGATGTTTACTTTGGTGGTTTTTTTACTGAGTCTGATCAAATTGAACTGGTTGGTATGGGTTTTGCCAGTTGTTTCGATTAGTTTAATGATTAAGCAAAGAGAGTACCCAAAGTTACCCACTTTAAGAAATATTAGCCCTATTCAGATCGGTTTGATGGGGCTTGTTTTAGTGGGATCTTTGAGTTGGTTGTTGACTGTGGTTAGAAGTGGACTGCCTTATTTGTATGGTTATGGATTTTGGGGCCCCAATGGACATGATGCAATTTGGCATCTGGCATTGATCGGTCAGCTTAAAGAGCAGGTTCCGCCGGTCAACCCAATTTTTAGTGGTGTGGTGCTGACCAATTACCACTATTTTTTTGATTTACTTTTGGCTCGGTCTAGTCAGCTTTTTGGTTTGGATGCTCAAGATTTACTTTTTAGATTTTTCCCACTTTTAATCAGTATTTTTTCAGGGATTTTGCTTTACAAAGTGGTGATTAAAATTTTTAACAACCAGGCGATTGGACTACTCTCACTATTTTTCCTATATTTTGGGGGGAGTTTTGGTTGGATTGTTAGTTTGCTCAGGAATGGGACGATTGGTGGAGAGTCAACTTTTTGGGCGCAACAATCAATTTCGACTTTGCTTAATCCGCCATTTGCTATTTCCGTAGTCATTCTCCTTGCTGGATTTTATTTATTGGCAGATTATTTGGAAAACAATAAAAAGAGTGATTTGATAGCTCTGGTTCTTTTATGGGGAACTTTAATTGAGTTTAAGGTTTATGCAGGGGTTCTTGTTTTGGGAGGATTATTTATTTTGACAGTTTGGAGAATCCTAAGGAATCGGGACTTTGGCTTGCTGATTGTTTTTTTACCAATTTTAATTTTAGCACTGGCGGTATTTTTGCCAAATAATATTGGTAGTAGTTCGTTACTGATTTTATCACCCTTGTGGTTGGTTAATTCAATGATTGATATAGCTGACCGTTTAGGTTGGCCCCGACTAGCATTAGCTCATCAAAGTGCTGGAGTTAAATATTTTATTGTGGAGGTGGTAGGCTTTGTTTTATTTTTCATAGGAAATTTGGGAACCAGAATAGTTATGCTACTTTCTTTGAGGAAAAAAACTGAGTCCAGCCCAAATAATTTAATAAAAGTTTTGCTTTGGTTAGTAATAATTCTGGGTTTGGTCATACCTTTAGTGTTTATTCAAAAGGGGAATAGTTGGAATATCGTTCAATTCTTTTATTACAGTTTGATAGTGGCGGATATATTCGCGGCGGCTTCAGTCTATTATCTGATTAAAAATAAAAACCGGGTAGTCCAGATAGTTGCGGTATTGCTCCTGGTTGTTTTTACTTTGCCGACCTCACTGGATACCGTGTCTCAATACCTGCCAAATAGACCGCCCTCGATGTTACCAAATTCAGAGATTGAAGCGCTGAGCTTTTTAAAAAACCAACCTCAAGGAGCGGTTTTGAGTATTGTGGATGATAAGACGATAATCTTTAATTATAAAGAGCCTAAACCACTCTATTCATATACCTCAACTGCCTATATACCAGCTTTTTCTAATCATCCGGCATTTATGGCGGATACGACTAATTTAGAGATCTTAAATATTTCTTATGAGGGTCGGCTGAATGAACAAAACGATTTCTTCAGGGGAACTGATCAGTCAAAGCAGGTCTTAAGGAGAAATAATATTGCTTATATATATGTAGTTAAAGTTTTTAATTTTCAGGCAGATGAAGCCAAGATGGGGATTAAAAAGATCTTCGAAAATAACGATGTTAAGATTTATAAGGTTTTCTAAGAGTTTTTTTGAAATAATTCTTAGTTTCTTTTTCATTAGTTTTACTTTAGCAGAAAAAACTTTAATTTCAAAGTTGCATGCTATACTGGAAACATGAAATTATTCTTTCTTATATTAATAATTCTGGTACCTATTTTGTGGTTTCTTTTTTCCTTTCGCCTGACTAATGTTCCACCCGGTATTAATATCGATGAAGCCAATATAGGTTACAACGCGGTATTTCTTTCAAAAACACTTCATGATAGTCATGGCCGTTTTTTACCTGTTTTTATCCTATCTCTGGATAATCACGATTGGCATCAACCAATCACTGTTTATGCAACGGCCCTCTTTTTTAAACTATTTGATAAATCCTTCTTTACTTTGCGTGCAGTCAGTGTGTTTTTTATGATCTTATCAACCCTTCTGATGGCGTATCTTCTTTATCGAATAGGAAATAGACGATTTGCACTTTTTGGAACGCTTTTTTTTATAACTACCCCAATTCTAATGATCCAGTCCCATTTAGCTCTTGAGAATATTGCAGTATTACCTTTTACTATTATTTGGCTTTTATTACTTACTCTTTTTCAAAGAAATAACAAACTCTACTACTTGGTGTTAGGGGGGGTTACTTTGGGATTAGGGTTTTATAGCTACAAAGGGATGCGTTTGATTGTTCCTGTTTGGACAGTCTTAACTCTTGGATATATTTTGATTCATCCCAATTCTGTACGCCAGAAAATCAAATTCTGTGCCCTCTTTTTAATGGGGCTTTTTCCCTTTCTAGCAATAACACCGTTTCTTGAAATGAAATATGCGGGTGCTGTTTTTGACCGACAGACTCCCAAAATACACGATTATGTGGAATTTATTTATCCCTATATCTCCAGCTTTGATCCATCGTTTCTTTTTATTAAAGGAGATAGTACTCCCTATCATTCTACAGGTAGACATGGAGCAATGCTTTTAGCTTCTCTGCCTTTCTTTCTAATTGGCATTTATCAGGCGATTAAGAAAAAAGGATGGTATGCCTTTATTGTGATTTGTTTCTTTACAACCCCGATCCTTTTTGGTTTCGCTAATTCAGTCTATCGGGCCAGCCGACTGCTTGTCTTGATTCCACCTTTTACCATTCTTTGTGCCTTGGGTGCACAGACATTTATGTCGTTTTACATTCCAAGAAAAAAACTTTTGAATTGGGGGGTTAAGGGGGTATTTATGATGCTTTCTTTATTAATATTTCTAAATTACTATGACTTCGTTTCTTATTACTGGTTTAAGTATCCAGCCTTTGTCAGAGATAGTTTTACGGATACTGATATGTCTTACAGGACGCTTGCTCAAGTTGCTAAAGATAAAAATTTACAACCTGTAGTAGATTCAGACATCTTTCAAGGTAGTGCTGATTCTAAATACTTTGAGCAGGCCTATTTTACTGAACCTCTTGTTGTTTGGAAAAATTCAACTCCACTTCCACAAAATTCCCTGATTTTAACCAATTCTGAACACCTACCAAACGCTTCTAAATTGAATATCTCGTTACCGCATTATTTCATACAACAAACTAATTTTAAAAGATAGGTTTTGCGGTGGGTTATGGGACGGACATATTCTTTAACAATTGAGATAGGATAGATTTTTTTAATTGAATTGATGTCGTATTCCTCTGCTAGATAAAGATACTTGTTTGGTTTGGGGCTTGAGGCTAGCGGATCTGTATTTAAGTTAAGACACTTGTTGTTTGATAAAACTTTCTTTTCAGTACATCTGTTTTGCTTGGGTGTTGACTCCTGAATAACAGGGTCAATTTTGATAGCGTCAATGCCATTTTCTTCTAAAATAACTCGGGAGGCTTCAGCAACTCCCCATATTCCGCTGACTCCTACTACAGTATTTTGAGAGTTTGGTTTGAGAGTATGAATAACATCAGGAAGACCTAGAGCAGATAGATCAGTGCTGACAAAATAACTTTCATCGTCATAAGCATATAGCGCATGTAAGGGGTTAAAGATCATCCAGCTGCTTTGGATGGCAAGTAAAATAATTAGTGCAATACTAAGCTTTTTGGTCCAGCTTTTGAACTTTATTAAGTAGAGGAACCCAAAGACTGAGATTGCCAAAATTGAGGGGACAACTGGAAAAAAATATCTGGAGGCGATCTGTCTACCACTTAAAAAAATGACTGCTAGAGAAAAAAGGGAGTAAAAAACTAGCCATAAATATGGCTTGTGGTGTTTGATGATTTGAATAATTCCTAAGATGTAAAAAAGAAGAGTCCCTCCAAGATAAATGATTGAATATTGAAAAAGAAAAGGGGCGTGAACTAGCCAAGAGATGACCATGCCAACTGCGTCCCATTTTCGAATAAAACCAATTACTTGGGGAACAGTGTAAATATAGTAACCTTCGCGGGAGCGGATTAAGTCCCAATTCCGGTAACCACCAACCCGGATAAAATTGACCAGTTCATTATAAAATCCAAAGATTGCTAAGATGCCAACCAGTAAGACGATAGCTTTTTTAAATTCCTTTTTAATTAGATATTCGACCAGCCAAAAACCTAAAATTAGCAGCTCGGTATATAAAAACAATTTGGTGGTAGTTTTGGTCATAAAGCCCAAGCCAAGTGCGATACCTGAAAGCGTAGAAAGAATCAGAAACATCCCAAATAAATTTTTATCTAATTTTATTTTTGCTAAGACTAGAAACATTAAAGATAGAGAGATAAAAGCTGTCATTAAACTATCAACAAAGCCCATCCGTCCAACTAGATAAATAAAAGGGCAAGAAGCAAAGAGTAGCCAAAAAAGAAAAGCGCCTTTTTTGCTGGATATTTGGCGGATAATGACTAACCAGCAAATTAAGGTGGCGGTACAAGCCAAGACGGATAAAAATCGAGAAGAAAATAAAAAGTTCTGAGTGAAATTGTGGAATGCGGCAACGATCCACATAAACAAGGGGGTTTTACCGTCCTGCAAACTAACATAAGCAAAGTCAGGGTTTTTGGAAAAAAGGTAAGACCAATAGAGATAAATTCCTTCATCTAAATAAACAGGTAGTTTAAGCAGGTTGATTGAGGCGATTGTAGTAAAAAGCAAACATAGAATAGGAAAGATCAAACTATTTTTTTGCCAGATCTTTTTAATTTTGATCATTACTGTAATAATATCATTATGCAGGTCAAGAAGTTGTTATGGGTGTTGGTTGTTTTATTTTGTTTATCTTTTTATCTACTGGTTGTTCGGGAAGAAGTTCAGTCGCTGTTTGTGGTTGGTAATGAGGATAATGCGAACTGGAATTTAACCCGTTCAGAAAAAAGGATGAATGAGGCGAAGATATTCAAAATTATTCACCTGGGATTTTTGAGTCAAAGGCAACTAGATCTGGCCCGAGTGTTTCAAACTAAAGCGGCCTCATTTATTGAAAAGGAAAGAGATCATGCGGACATTAATTACTTGCTTCAAAAGTTAAAGCAGGATCAGGATAAGTTGATACAGTTGCAGACGACTTAGTCAGTTTTAACAAAGACAAATGCCGGTTTGCCATTTAAAAAATAAAGTCTCTTGATAATATTTTTCTCTGGAATCACTTGGTCTTGGGGGATTGTGTAAGGGGGGAAGTCCCAAGGTGAGCCGATCAATAAATAATTGGAATTTTTAGATTCCAATGAATAATTGGGCCGGCCAAATTCGATTCCCGGAACGGTTCTTTTATCGTTTAAAAAAGTTTGAGGGTCATAGTGGCAGTAAAACAGAAAAAAGCTGGGAGGAAGGCCGGTATTTAATGGGCCCAGACTGCCAAAAACATCAGTAATGATAATCTTTTTGTAGTCATTTTTATGTTGGCAGGCAAATAGTGAGATATCTTTATAGCCATACTGAAAATATTCGGAGTATTGTTTGGGGTATTGGATGGTGTAGATATCAATGAAAAAAGCAAGATTGA
>CAYMIA010000011.1:0-39230 GCA_964390595.1 uncultured Gammaproteobacteria bacterium
GACTCGAAGCCGCGACCTCTTCCGTGACTGGGAAGCGCTCTAACCAACTTAGCTACGGCCGCAAGACATAGATCATTTGGACAACCTAAATACTGCCCATTGTGGTATTACTGCCAAATAATCCAACCCAAGCTTATATCAGCAACTAACCTCTGTTGAACTGATTAGCCTTCGATATTTTATCAGACATGGTGGCTAAAAGCTAGCGACCAGAGACCAAAGACCAAATTGCCCTCTTGACAAAGCAGGGAGAATGAATAAAAATTGGGCCAACAAATTTTTGTTTTAATTTCTGCCTAGAAATAAAATGGCTACCAAAAAAACTGATAAAAAAACCGCTACCCATACAACTGTTTCAGTTGAGAGATCAACTGACAAAGAAAATGGGCTCCTAGAGCGGATGCAATCTGATCTCCAAAAAAACCAATCAATTCTCAATTTAGTGCTTGGTGGGCTGATTGTTATAGTTCTCGGAGTTTTACTATTTAACTTCTTCAACAAACCAACAGATAATGGCAGCTTGGGCCCAGCTCAAAATACCCAAAATCAACCAACCAACCAGACAGCGGATGTTACCAAAGATAAACTCCCTGGCAAATACACAGTCAAAGATGGCGACACACTTTTCACTATCGCTCAACAATACTATGATGATGGTTACAAATATGATCTGATTGTTAAGGCCAATCAGCTAACTGATGAAAATGTGATTTCAAAAGGCTTAGTCCTGGAGATCCCCAAACCCGATGGACAAACCTTAGCCCAAGCTCAAGCTTCACCAACTCCTCCATCTTCTTCCTCAACTGAACCTAGCCCAACAGATGTGGCTACTCCAACTCCTACTCAAACTCCGGCACCTGCTCAAGTAGCTCAAAACCCTCAATCTGATTCAGGCACAGGTGGTGCCACTAATGAAACAATCTGGGGAGAAAGAATTACTGGCAATACTTACACAGTTCAAGAAGGTGATTGGCTCTCTAAAATCTCTGGCCGAGTTTATGGTGATATCATGCAATATCAAAAAATAGCTGAGGCCAATCACATCTCTAATCCTGATGTCATAGAACCTGGCACAGTCCTCCAAATCCCTAAATAACTCACCAACTTTCAATCAACCAATAATTTGATATAATTTGCTCACGCGGATGTGGTGTAGTGGCAACATGCTTCCTTCCCAAGGAAGAGACCGAGGGTCCGAATCCCTTCATCCGCTCACAAGTAACCTCTTGACCTATCAATTTTCATGTTGTATAAATATCCCCATGGCAAATCGGGTTGTACATTTTGAAATTCAAGCTAAAGATTTAGAAAGAGCCAAAAAGTTTTATTCTCAGGCTTTTGACTGGAAAATGGACCAAATGGGGCCAGATATGAGTAACTACGTGGTCATTATCACTGGAGATCCTAAAGAACCAGGTGGAATTAATGGTGGGATGGTCCAAACTGATGATAAAAAGTGGAACGCTTATTCCTGTGTCATTTCAGTTGATGATGTTAAAAAAGCCATGGAAGATGTCAAATCTGCTGGTGGCCAAATCATTGATGGCCCAATGGATATTCCTACTGTCGGTAAATATGTTCTCTGCAAAGACACCGAAGACAACTTCTTCACCCTATTAGAGCCCTCTCCAGAAATGACAGCAGAGAAATAATTACTCCAGTTTTTTCAAAACTTTTTCCAACTTAATTCCATTTCCCAACACTCCTTTAAATAAATCACCATGTGAATCTAGCCTTTTTGGAATATTTTTCATTGTAAATTGGCTAGGGTGAAGTTTTGAGGTAACTTCAGACCATTTTAGAGGAGTGGAAACTGTAGCACCTGGTTTGGCTCTGACAGAATACACGCTGGCAAGAGTTTGACCACGCAGATTCTGCAAAAAATCTAAATATACTTTGCCTTGGCGGTTTTTTGGACTTCTAACCAGGCTAGTTAACTCTGGAATTCTAGCGTGGATCTGAGCACACAAAAGCTCAGCGAAATATCTGGTTTGATCATAATCATATTTTGCGCCCATTGGGATATAAATATGCATCCCTCTAGCACCTGAGGTTTTGGGATAACTTTCAATGTCTAATCCCTCTAATACTTCTCTTGCCTCTAATGCTACCTCCACAACTTTTTCAAATGGCACATCCTCTGGATCGAGGTCAATTACTAAATAATCAGGCTTATCCAAATGCATGATCGTTGAATTCCAAGGATTTAAATCAATACATCCTAAATTGATCATATAGATCAAGCTCGCGGCGTCCTGGCAAAGCAAGTAATCAATCTCTTCTGTTTTATGCCTATGCTTAACCCTTCCTCTCATCACCCAATCTGTTTTTAACTTACTGGCATCTTTTTGAAAAAAACTTTCACCCTCTATCCCATTGGGAAATCTAAGCAAAGATTGTGGTCTATTTTTCAGATAAGGCAGGATTACAGATGCAATCTCCTTGTAATAATCAACTAAGTCTCCCTTAGTATATTTTTCTTTTGGCCAGAAGATCTTGTTTAAATTTGTTAATTTAAGGGTACGCTTTCCAATCTGCATCTCAGTGACCTCCTCTTTTCCCGGAGCTTCCTTAGAAAATACTCTTTCTTCGCCTTTGAGTCCCAAAAAAACAGGATGGCGCATGACATAATCATTGGTCCAAGAAGAAAATGATACCTCACAAACTAATTTAGGCTTAACCCAAGTCACAGGAGCATTAGTGGCTGGAACTGTCTTAAATGGACAGTTTTCTTGTTTCAGTGGCTCAAGTTTCTTAAGCAACTCCTCCAAAGACTTATCACTAAACCCTCCACCTGTGTGACCAATATATTCTAACTTCCCCTTCTTGAAGACTCCCAAAACCAGCGCTCCAAAGTTTTTTCTACCACCTTTAGGCTCAGTGTAACCAGCAATAACTGCCTCCTGCCTCAAATGAGTCTTAATTTTCAGCCAATCTGAGGTACGCACCCCTGGATGGTAGATGGAATCCCCATTCTTCGCCATGACCCCTTCCAAACCCAACTTCTCTGCCTGCTTAAAAAACTCAATTCCCTCTTCTTCAATATGATCAGAGTAAGAAATATGTGGAAGTGGTGGCAAAATCTGTTTTAGAAGCTCTTTACGCCTAACTAAAGGCAACTTTTTCAAGTCATGCCCATCAAAGTGCAAAATATCAAAAATATAGTAAACCAACTCACCTTTAGACTTAGGGTAATCTTGAAGTGATTGAAAGCTTGGGTGGCCTTTGTTATCCAAAACTACCACCTCCCCATCTAAAACCGCATTCCCTGGGAATTTTTTTAACGACTGCGCTACAAGCGCAAATTTATCGTTAAAAGGCTGATTATTGCGCGAATAAAGCCTAACTTTGCCAGATTCAATCTCAGCAATTGTTCTATACCCATCCCATTTTAATTCAAAAATCCAATCTTTTTTATCAAATGGCTGATCCATCTCTTTTGCTAACATTGGCTTCACCTCATGAGGTATTTTTTCTTTTGGAGTACCATCTAAATCTAAGTTCTTCGGTCTACTAAACCAAACTTCATCTTTCTTCTCAGCTTGTTTGGCAATTTCTGCCATGGTTCTATCTGTGAGAACTGATTTATCCTCTTTCAAAACATCTTTTTTGGAAGCAAATTCATCGCCTTTTTTAATTAGCAACCAGGCATCACCATCATTTGAATTTTGAATTTTAACTAAAGCAAACTCACCTTTTATTTTTTTCCCCAGCAAAACAAAAGTCAAATGCCCTTTTTCTAACTGCTCCAACAAAATTTTTTCAGCTTCTTTGCGCTCGACAGTATCAAGTGGGCTGTAAACTCCTTGATCCCAAACCATCACAGTTCCTGCACCATAGTTGCCCTTAGGAATAATCCCTTCAAAATTAGCATAATCCAGCGGATGATCCTCAACATGCATAGCGAGTCTTTTTTCCTCAGGATCTGTCGATGGTCCTTTTGGAACTGCCCAGCTTTTTAAAACTCCACCCAGCTCTAAGCGGAAATCATAATGCAATCTGGAAGCTTCATGTCTTTGCACCACAAAAGTCAGCGGGCCCTGGGTTTTAATTTCTTCACCTTTTGGCTCTGGAGTTTGATTGAATTTTCTCTTCTTGTGATAGGCAGTAAGACTCATGAGTTAATTATGCCACCTAAAACTCTACCCTGTCATCCTGAGGAAATTCCGAAGGATATATTCTTCACTGAAGTTCAGAATGACAATAAAAAACTACGCTTGTGCAACCGGTTGACCTTTTTTAGCTTTTTCCAGACTTTCCTTCAGAAGCATCATCAGATCTGTACTCTTGGTGGGATGCGGTGCTTCACCCACTGGCTTAACTTTTTTACCTTTAGCCTTATTTTTAATCATTTGATTTAGCTCAACTTTATAAGTATCTTTATAGTCACCAATATCAAACTGTTCAGTTAACTGCTCAATTAAAGAATTAGCCATTGAAAGCTCTTTATCCCTGATAGTTTCATGCTTGGGTAAGCTTAAAACATCCGGTGCAGCAATCTCATCTTCAAACCTCATCTGCTCCAAGACTAATAAATGATCAAATGGTTTGATCACCCCCAAATGCTCTCTATTATGAATGACAAATTTAGCCACCCCTACTTTTTTGGTTTTTTTCAAAGATTCCCTCAGGATAGAATAGGCCTTTGCAGCGCCCTTATCTGGCTCCAAGTAATATGGCTTTTCAAAATAAATAAAATCAATCTGCGCCTCTTTAACAAAGTCCAACACATCAATCATCTGGGTCCTTCTAACATTCACTTTCTTAAAATCATCCTCAGTTAAAATAACATAGTCTCCATCTTGATACTCATACCCCTTAACCAAATCTGTCTGAGCCAGTTCTTTGCCATCCTTCCTACAGACTTTAGCATACCTAATTGGCGACATGTCAGTCTTATGCAAATAATTAAACTTAATCTCCTCAGAAGCCGTCGCTGAATATAACTTAACTGGAATATTAATCAACCCAAAACTGAGAACCCCCGACCAAATCGACCGCATAATTCATTGTATCAATCCCTTTAAAAAAATAGCAAGATAAGCTATCCTAACATTAATGAATCAAAAAGGACTTGCACCAATTTTATTAATTTTAGGAATCTTAGTGGCTTTAGGTTTAGTTGGTGGTGCTTACTTTTTAGGAACTCAAAAAAATCCTGCTCCTCAAGCCAATAAAAATGGCGCTTGTACATTAGAAGCCAAGATCTGCCCAGATGGAACTTCAGTTGGGAGAAGCGGGCCAAACTGTGAATTTGCATCATGCCCTATTTCCAATTCAACATCCTCACCAACCCCCACCGCAATTTCTGACCAAAAAGCGGGCTGGAAAACTTATACAAATACAAAATATGGATATTCATTTAAAGCTCCAGGAGATTGGACAGTAATTGGTGGAGATAATGGAAATCCTGTAACTAATTCTGTAGACGGCTCTCAAATGAACATTCAAATACCTGGCGAAGAAATAGTAATAACCGTACGCGAAAACTCATCAAATAAACCTTTAAAAGATTTTGCAAGCGGGTTCATCGGACCAGGAGCAAGTGAAGAATACTTACCAATAACAGTCAATGGTTTAGATGGATTAACTACTAAATTTGGTGTGGCAACTTACTTCATTTTCTTGCAGAATAAGCAAACCGTTTATTGTATTGTAGAAGATCAAGCCTCTTCTGCTACACATAAATTAGACCAAATCATTTCTACCTTCAAAATCACTCAATAATATTAAGTTTTTTCATATCTGGGCAAAGATCTCCCAGAGGACAATTCTCACAGGTGTGGGGGCGAGCGGTACAGAAATGGCGGCCGTGGAGAATTAAAGTTAGAGGAAAATCAATCCAATGTTCTTTGGGAACTATTTCCATTAAATCTTTTTCAATTTTAACTGGATCTGTTTCAGTGGTTAGTCCTAACCTAGTAGACATTCTAATCATATGAGTATCAATGATAATTCCTGCAGGTTTTTTGAAAGCGCAGCTTAAAACTACATTAGCAGTTTTTCTGGCCACCCCAGGCAAAGAATCCAAATCCTCCATATTATCTGGCACTTTACCATCAAATTTTTCCACTATCATTTTTGCTGCTTCTTTAACTAATCTGGCTTTATTCTTATGAAAGGTTACTTTGGTAATAAATTGGTCAATATCTTCCTCAGCAGCCTTAGCTAATGCCTCAGGAGTAGGATATTTTTTAAATAGAGCTGGAGTTGCCAGATTTACACCCACATCCGTTGATTGGGCAGCCAAAATGGTGGCAATCAACAGCTGGTAAGGATTTTCAAAATCCAGTGCTATTTTGGCATTGGGATAAACTTTTTTTAATCTTTTTAAAACCTCCAAAACTTTTTCCGTCTTCGTCATGCCCAAATTCTACCATAAAATAGCCGATTGAGGTAGAATACTGATACGCCGATGTGGCTCAGTGGTAGAGCGTTGCTTTCGTAAAGCATAGGTCGTGGGTTCGATTCCCACCATCGGCTCCGGGAATCGAACAGGTTCGACTGTGGCATACTACAGAAGACGAGTACAACGAAAGCTCATTCCCACCATCGGCTCACTTTAATATATAATACGGATATGGCCAAAAATTATAATTCATACCGCTCTCAATATTCCCGCCGCACTGAGCGCAGCTATCAGCGAAACACCGTATCCCCCGGATATAAACCCAGATCAATCAAAAAATTTGAGGACCGCACTAGAAAAAGGCTAGTTTTTAGTATTATTTTTACCATAGCTTTAATGGGCTTTCTGGTAGTTTGGGGAATTCCCTGGATAATAGGTGGCTTGTCTGTCATCAACAAACACCAATCTACCCCAAATCAAATAAGCGAAGACGCTGCAATAGCTCCACCAGTCCTAGATATCCCTTTTGATGCAACCAATTCATCAACTATCAGAATAACTGGCTACAGTGCTCCAAACACTAAAGTAGAGATCTACCTTGATGATGACCTTAAAACCACAGTTAGTACCAATGATGATGGTTCCTTTGCAACAGATGACATCATGCTCTCTTTAGGAATTAACCGCATTTATGGAAAAACAGTGAGCACAGACACTGCAAATAACCCTAAAAAAAGCCTCAGCTCAAAAACTATCCACTTAGTCTATAGTAATGAAAAACCAACTTTAGATATCACCTCTCCCTCAGACAATCAACAAATCATTGGTGGAGATAAAAAAGTCCTAGTCTCAGGCAAAACAGATACTACCAACTCTTTATCAGTTAATGGCTCAACGGTCATCGTTAATGGTGACGGCAACTTCTCAACTTATGTCAGCATTGGTGACGGAGATACCGTTATTACTATAATAGCTACCAATGCAGTCGGAAGTATTACTAAAGTCGAACGTAAAGTTACCTATACTTCCCAACCTTAAACTTATCTCTATCAGCTAAAAGCTGAATTAGCACCACAATAATCCAAAACTCGATACTTAAATCATTCTTAAAGTAGGGCACATCAACTAAACCATGGATCATCCAAAAACTAAGCATTGCCAGAGTTCCCACCCCCAAAATATATTCAGAACTCGATAAAACCTTCCTAAAAAGCAAGCTAAAACAGTTAACAATCAGGAGTAGAAAGGTAAACAACCCCAAAATCCCCAACTCTGACCACAAAGTTAGTACTAAATTATGGGGATACTGAAACTGCTCATCATACTGGGGTAAATGATACTTTTGACCATACAAAATTTTAAACCCGTTAAGTCCAGCCCCAAAAACCGGATGCTCTTTTAGCAAACTAATCGTCCCCAACCAAATAAAATAACGGATTTGTAAAGTATCTCCTGGAACTGTAGTTTGATTTAACACGGTTGGCATTGAATTGTAAGTTAAATAAACTTGATAATAAAAAAGTCCAGCTAGCAGAACAAACAAAACAGGCAACACCAACCAAATCCGGCTAATTGCTTTCATCTTGGTTGATAAAAAAGTTAAAAAGAGTAGCAGACTACTCCCAGAAAGTGCCACCAGACCCCCCCGTGATTTAGTCCAAAAAATAACCAGTGCTAAAATTCCAAACAAGACCAAAAATGGCAGTTGCAATCTTTGTCTCTTTCTCAAAAAAATACTTAGCGAAAGCAGGGCCACTGGCCCCACATAAAGTGCCAAGGCATTAGCACTGTTATAAACTCCGGAAATTCTTCCTTGTAAAATCTCATTTGGAGCCAGAGAAAAACTTCCTGTGATCTGTTGCAAAACTCCCAAAACTGATAACCAAACTGCTGACCCAATTAGGCTATAGATTATAAACCAAAAACCAAATCTGCGCCCCGTATAAATTAATGAATAAAACAGCAAGATAGGCTCAATAAAATAGGCTCTAAGTATTCCAAATCCCCCAACAGTATCCACACTCAAGATCGTTGCAACACACGCACTTATCAAAAAAAGCAATATAAATATATCGAATTGAGTTTTGAGGCGTACCCAAGGTAACCCATCTTGCCAAAACTGCCAAAAATTCAAAGCAATAGTTGCTAAAACAAGCACCTCAAGCAAAGTAGTTGGCACAAAAAAATTAACCCCTGGAATCAAAATATGAAATCGGATTATATAAAGAGGCAAACAAAGAATAGTAATAATCTGAAAAATCTGCGACAGCCTCATATTAACTCACCCAAATTCCCTGAATATACAACATTGTAAACAAAACCAGCAAGCCTAAGGAAAAACCAGTATACAATACAATCCATCTTTGGTTTTTGATTAAAGACAGTGTGATAAAGATTGGAAAAATTGGTAATAAAAATCTGGGCATCGAAATAAGTATAGTCGTAACCAAAGGAATAACAACAGCCAACAGCGCAAAACTGCTATATTTCACTGGCAAAAAACGCCAACTCCGCAAAGCTATCCCCACCCCAAAAACCGCAAAAAGCAGATCAAATATATTCATAAAATAGCTCCAATCAAAATGGAAAAAAGCTACAGCCAAAACAATGCTATTCCAAAAACTATACCCAACCAAAGAAAACTCCCTCCCCCAATGCTTTTCCGAATCCAGGAAAAAGACCGGATTACCGGTATGCTGATTCAAAAAAACCATGTATGAAAAAAGACCTACAAGCGACAATAAGCTTAAATATCTCCGCCAACCTAAACTCAAATCCCTCAAACTAAAATAGATTAGAATCAGTACCACTGCCACACCAGGCAATCTAGTAAGAGAACAAAAAGCTGCACATAAACTAGAAAAAAAGATCTGCTTTTTATCCAAAAAGTAAAAAGTCGCCACAGTTAAAATGAAAAATAACGATTCAGAATAGACCGCCAAAAAATAAAATGAGGTCGGAAAAAGGAGTAAAAAAGCTAAAGTTTTAAAAGCCACCACCCGCCCAAACCGGTCATTTACTAGTTGATACAAAATTATCAATCCACCAATTAGACAACCCAAATTAAATAATACTGCCGCGATAATAAAATTTCCCATCAAACTCCCCAAAACCCGCACAATCAATGGATAAAGAGGAAAAAAAGCATACTCAAAAGGCGCGTTATAACCACCTTGGGCGATAGCTAAAAAATGTCTTCCATCCCAATTCGCCAAATTACCAAAGCCAACAGCTGGATTAATCAAATGTCCAACTATAAACACTAAAGATAAAAGAGCCAACCAGGCTAAAAATAAATACCAAACCAGCAAATGAGGTTTGGTATTCGTTATGATACTATGCAAGTATGTCAAAGTTAGCATTTTTTTTATTACTTATCGGTATCGCAACCGGGCAATTAATTAAGCTATCAGTCAGTGATCAAGCTGGACCCATACTGCTTGACGTTAGTGTAACCTTAGCAGTGATATTAGGCCTAATTTCAGTTAAGTTTAATATATTTAAAGCCTCTCTGACAATCAAAGCAGCCCTTCTTTTTATTCTTATTGCAACAGTCTCTTTAGCTTTCTCTCCACTTCATCTCTCGAGTCAGGAACAAGTTATCAGCGGCGCATATATTTTAAGATTTTCGCTCTACATCATCCTTGGGTATTTAATATCAAACAATTTCTTTAAAACCCCCAGTCAACTCCCCAATGTATTCATCTATTCAGGCCTAATTTTAAGCCTAATCGGCTTTTTTCAGTTTGTCTTTTTTCCTGATTTAGGGTTTTTAGAATCTAATGGCTGGGATCCACATTATCTAAGAACAGTCTCCACCTTCCTAGACCCTAGTTTTTTGGGTACTTTTTTAAGTTTATCAACGCTTGCTCTTTATTCCCAAAAAACCAATCTTTCTCCAAAAAAGTTTAGGATATTTTTTGTACTCATCTTTGGTTGCCTCCTCCTAACATTTTCCAGAAGCGCTTATTTAATGTTTGCGGCCGCCTTTTTTAGTCTATCTGGACTGATCCGCTCATTAAAATTAGCCAAACTAACCACATTACTTACTCTAATACTTATTACTAGTTTTGCTCTTTATACTATTTTCATCGCCAATCCTAGAAACATTAACCGCGAAAGATCTGCCAGTTACCGCTTTGGCACCTGGACTCTAGGGTTTCAGATATTTCAAAGATATCCAATTCTTGGAACCGGGTATAATACTTACCGCTTCGCTTTGGAAAGGTTTCATTTATTACCAGCAACAGCCATTCAAAGCCGGGGCGCCAGCTCGAACGATAGTTCAATTCTTTTTGTAGCAGCTACAACTGGTTTAATTGGTCTCGCCGTCTATCTAGTTTTTTATATAACCCTGATTAGATCAACCGGACAAACAGAAAAAAAGGACTACTTCACTCTGGCGGGGTTAATCGGTTTATTCATTGCCAGCATCTTCAACAACGCCCTCTTTTACCCCCCCATCTTGCTTTGGCTAATATCTGCCCCTGCTCTTTCAAAGGCTAGCGGAATAGTCCCCAAAAAGTAATTTTCTTCTCTTCCAAAAACTGTTCCAAATAGTCATCTGAAACTTTTCTCTGGCTTTGCAGCTCAACTCTTTTTGAAAGCAGATAAGGCAAATTCCAAAGTAACCATATCTGAACCATCAAAGCTGGCCAAATAAACCCATTTTTTATTTGATATACAAATGTATTTACATGAACTAATAAAATCTTCAGCCATCTAAAGCGGCGGAGCAGCAAAGACGCAGGGAAATCCTTAATTACAGTTGCTATCATATTGCGGTATTGCCAATATTCCAAATGTTGGGGCCGTTTTTTTGAGGAGGCTTTATGTTTATGATAAACAACTGCGCTAGGGCAATATATTGATTTATATCCTAAAAGCTGAGCCCGCCAAGATAAATCTAAATCTTCAAAATACATAAAGTATTTTTCATCAAATCCTCCTAATTTTAAAAACAGATCCCTCCTAAAAAGCGCCGCTCCACCTGTAACTCCAAAGACATACCTCTCCTCGCTAAATTCTTTTCCATCCTTTTTTTGAAAACCTAAAGATTTTGCTTGTCCTACTTCATTAATAGTCACTCCGACCCCATCAATCAGTGTCGGATTATAAAAATTTAGTAATTTTGAACAAACTGCAAAAACTTGCTTGTGACCTTCAGCAGCTTTAATTAGATTCTGCAGCCAATCTTTCCGGGTCTTAGTATCATTATTTAATACAACAACAAACTCAGCATTAGACTTTTTAAATCCAATATTAACTGCCTTAGCAAAACCATAGTTTTTATCTAATTTGATAATTTTAAATTTGGGAAAATTCTCTTCAATATACTTTATTGACCCATCACTCGATCCATTATCCACAATTATAACCTCAAAGTTTTTGACTATTTGCTGACTCAAAGAAGTTAAACAATCAGCCAATAAATCCAAACCATTCCAGTTAGGAATAATCACCGAGGTTTTTAGCTGAGATCTCATATTTATGTAATGCCAGTTTACATAGACTCGAAAATATAGTAAATAAGGAAGATGAAGAAAAAAATCTACATCTTGATCGCAGCATTTAATGAAGCTGGCGCCATTGATCAAGTTATCAAAGAAGTTAAAACAGCTGGCTATAAAAATATTATTCTAATTGATGATGGCTCAAGCGATGATACTTTAAGAATTGCTAAAAAAAATCGAGTTCAGATTATTCATCACCTGATCAATCGGGGCAAAGGCGCGGCAGTCAAAACCGGTATTGAGATCGCTAAAAAATTAAACGCCCAAATTATTGTTACTATGGACGGTGATGGCCAACATAACCCTAAAAATATCAAAGAGATGATTAAAAAAATCGATCAAGGCTTTGATGTAGTACTAGGGTCCCGAATGATAGATAGCAAGGGTATGCCCAAATCCCGGGTTGCTGCTAACCACTTGGGCAATTTTTTTACTTGGTTACTTTATGGCATTTGGGTCAGCGATAGTCAAAGCGGTTTTAGGGCATATAACAAAAAAGCCTTTTTTTTAATTGACACCAAAAGTGATCATTATGAATTTGACAGTGAGGTTATTAGCGAAATCAGTCGTAATAATTTAAAGACTGTAGAGGTACCAATTGAAACTCGCTATACTAAATATTCTTTAGGAAAGAAAAATAAACAATCCCTGCTAAACGGGGTCAGCATGTTTTTTAGAATGATTTTAACCTCATGAAAAACCAATTAACTATTTATCAAATCCTACTTGCTCTGCTCTCAATCTTCTTAATTATCAAAAGAGTCAGTTCATTTTTAAACAAAAACAAAAAACAATCGGCCCTGAAGTTTTGGGTTGTAATTGCTTTTTGGATTGGAGTTTTATCTCTAATTCTTTTTCCTGATATTCCTCATCAAATCTCAGAAAAATTAGGGATGGGCGAGAACTTAAACACCTTAATCTTTACAGGCTTTATCATCATCTTTATTTTAATAGCCAGAATCACTACTTCAATTGAGAAAATTAAAAGTCAGATCACTGAGTTAGTTAGAAAAGACGCCATTAGGCAGTCAAAAATAAAGAGATAAAAACAGCATCAAAATGAAACTATCTAGAGAGACACAGATTAAGATTAAATTCATACTTGAGCAGCTCATCCCACCACTTTTAAGGGATACCAAATTTTTTAATACCCTGCCTTTTAAAATCCTGTTCAAAGATAAAGCTCCCATCTTTTTCCAATTTAAAAATAAGGCATCTAAATTATCTGAAAAAGAATATCAGGACATCTACAAACAAGTTGATAGCGTAATCTTTACAAAAGAGACTGATTTAAACGCCAAGTGCCTTGATAAAATTATCCAATCTATCAAAGGTCAGGATGTTCTCGAAGTTGGCTGCGGTAAAGGTTATTTGGCCAAGAAACTCAGCCAAAAGTTCAAAGTGACCGCCTCCGATATCTATCTGGATCCTCATTTCCCTCAAGTTCCCAACTTAAAATTCAAGCAAGCCAACATCGAAAACCTCCCATTTAAAAACCAAGGGTTTGATACTGTAATCTGCACCCATACCCTAGAACACGTTCAAAATTTATTTCAAGCAATCTCAGAACTCAGGCGCGTTACCAAAAAAAGATTGATTGTAGTTGTTCCCAAAGAGAGACCTTATAAATACACTTTCAACCTTCATCTCCATTTTTTTCCCTATCCTCATTCCTTCCTCACGATTATGGGAACAAACAAAAAAAATTCCTGCCATGATGTGGGAGGAGATCTATTTTATATTGAAGATTTTTAATAGACACACATTTATATATTTTATATTAAGCTTAGTCGTAATTCTGACCTTTTTTAAAATTCATGGCTCATCTGTTGGCATGTATAACAAAATCTTTTTTGGGGATAGTTACACTGACCCAAATTTAATCGCCTTTACTCCGCGCCCAATCAGGGGTGACGAATGGATAGTCCAAACACCCTTTGCCGCATCTCAAAACTTTAATAACTACGATCACTTCAATAATAGAATTCACACCGGAGAGGAAGTGGCTACCTATTTGGATATTCCAAACAACCATTGGAGTACATTTTTTAAACCATATAATTGGAGTTTTTTTGTAATGGATTTTGAAAATGCGGTATCCTTTAAATGGTGGCTGAGAGGTGGTCTTCTTCTAATAAGCTGCTATTTTCTTCTACTCTTTCTTACAAAAAATGATTACTTTTTGTCAATTGCTGGAAGTCTAATTCTTTTTTTCAGTCCTTTTGTCCAGTGGTGGTATTCAGTCTCAGTTTTGGAATCAATCACCTACGCCTTTTTTGCGCTTTACGCATTTTTAAGAATTGTCAATTACCGGTCTAAGTTTGATCTGACTATTTTCAGTTTAATGTTTACTTATTCAAGCATATGTTTTCTTTTAATACTTTACCCGCCGTTTCAAATCCCATTGGCTTGGCTGTCCATTTTTACCGCTTTAGGCTACCTACTAAATAACAGATATCTGCTAACAAAATCAAGACTTCTAATTATCTTCATAACTCTCGTAGCAAGCATTACAATTATTGGAGCTATCTTACTTTTATACTATGCTTCGTTCCAAGATATTATCCACATCATCCAAAACACAGTCTATCCTGGTAATAGGCAAGTTATCATAGGCGGATATTTATTAGAGTTCCTATTCGGTGGCTTTTTTAATATTCAGCTTCTTAGTACGGCCGATATAACTCCCAGTATATTAGGAAATCAATCTGAAGCCGCGAATTTCTTTCTTTTCTTCCCGGCCCTTCTTCCAATAATATTTTTCTATGCAATCAAACAAATAAAATTTACCCGCCGGACTGACTTTTTACTTTTGTCACTTTCTATCTTTCTATGTCTAATGCTGATTTGGGTTTTTTTCTCTCCGGGAGTAATCATTGACTCTCTTAATTTTTCTGGGTTAATTAGAAACATTTTGGCTACTCCTATCTGGTTATTAGCCGGTCTTCTTGGGCTCATTTACAAATTGCTTTTTTTCAATTTAGTACCACACAACCGGTTGCTTATAGGTTTTGGTCTAACTAACCTAATCTTGATCCTTTATTACTTATCCAAAGAGTCGCAAATAAGCCTAAAACCAAGATTAAATTTAGGCCTGATTTTGGCCCTTATCAACTCACTAATTGTTTTCTTTATTGGTCGTTTTTTTGCTCAGAACTATCCAAACTATCTGCCCGATTACAACGTTATCGTTAAAATCAGTCTACTAGTACTCATTTTGTCGCTTTTTATGCTTTTCAAGTACAAAAAAAGCTTCCTAGTCGGATTACTGGCATTCAGTATTTTTTCAACAATCAGCGTTAATCCGGTTTACAAGGGTTTTAATCCTCTTTTGCATACTGACCTTGCCAATATAATCCAGAGATCAAACACTGAAACAAACAACCAGTTTAGATGGGCAACATATGACAATCTATTAATTGGAAATTATATTTTAGCTAATGGGGGCAACCCAATTAACGGTGTCCAGCTTTATCCAGATTTAAAGCTCTGGAAAGACTTTGACCCATCCGGAAAATACATCTCCATCTATAACCGCTACGCCCATATCAAGCTAATTTCCAGAAATGATATGGATATTAAATTTAATCTAAATAGTCCAGACTCTTTTACAATCAGCATTAATCCTTGCCATCCCATTCTCAAAAAATACCGGGTTAAATTCTTTATTATGCAAAGCCCAATAAATGCCAGCTGCCTTACCCCTGTGTATTTAATCAAATATCCAGCGATGCCGTTTCTTGTCTATCAGCGTGAAGATGTAAACTAATTATTTCTTATGCCTTCTTGGCAACTGTTAGAAAATGATAATAACCTAAGTTAGAAAATTTTTTAGCCAGTTTTGGATATACTACTTTAGAAAACAATTTTCCTATCTCAGGAATCTTACCTAAGGTTTGCTGAAATGGAAGCAACGTCACAGTCCCAATTATCTCCTCTATTTTCCAACCATTCTTTAAGAGTTGTTTTGGTAGTGTTTTAACAGTATAAAAATGAAGGTGGGTTTGGTCTAGCGGCCCACTCTCCTGATATTCAAAATCTCCTTTAAAAAAAATCTGTTTTCTCATAGGCCAACTTACGACATTAGGTAAGGAGATTAGTAATTTTGTTTTTTTTGAAGAAATTTTAGAAAGCAGTTGAAGCACAGCTTCTGGCTCTACTAGATGCTCCAATACATCTGCCATGATAATATAATCGTAGTCCGAATCTAGCTGACTAATTACACCGGAGTCTTCAATTGATTTATCAATGGCCTTCACCTTTAAAAGTGAGACTTTCTTAAATGCTTCTTTTGAGTTCTCAATAACTGTAACCTGACAATCATTTTGGAGAAATAATCTAGTCATATAACCAGTTGAAGAACCAATTTCCAGAACTTTTTGAGTCTTTCCGACTAAACTAACAATTTTTTGCTGAGTTGGAGATAACCCATACTTTTTATTAAGCTCCTCGTAAATTATCATCTCTATTTAAAAACCCTTTTTGTTAGAAAAATAAAGTAAACACCAAATGAGAAAATTTCTGACAACACAGTTATCCAAGAAGCACCGTAATATCCAAAATGAGGAATAAAAATAAGATTCAATACTAAGTTAAACAAGAGGGCTACAAACGATAAAGCAATAACTGGCCGCAGATATTTATCCGTCGATAATAAAACCACTGCTCCAGGAATATGAATAAATATAAACGGAATTGTCAGAGACAAAATATTAATCAAGGGAATTGCTAATTTATATTGTGGGAGATAAGTATTTATTAGCCAAGGAAGTAATAAAACATAAGCCCCCAGAATCATCAAAGATACAGTAAACAAAAAAGCAAGGCTCTTAAAGTACAGCTTCTTAACCTCAATCATACTTTCTGTGTGCAACCTTGCCAGAACTGGAAACATCGCACTTGAAAGTGCTGTTGGAATAAAAATCACTGCCTCTAAAAACTTATATGCTATTCCATAAATTCCTGTTTCATAAGAACCGCGGATATATGAAAGTAAAATACTATCAATCTTAAAATACAGTAAACCTAAAATTGCCAACAATCCATAAGGTAGCGAACCTTTGGTGATCTCTTTAATCAAAACTAAAGTTACAACCGGCTGACCTCGTGCACGTAAATGAAAAAAATTTCTATTAAATTTCAAAGGAAATGCAGCCAAAACAAAAATGTATATTAAAAAGCCCACCACCAAAGCACTAACTGCCCCAAGAGCACCATAGCCCTGCCTCAGTAATAAAAATCCTACAACAGCAGTCGAAATGTTTAATACTAAGATACCAATTGATGACCAAGATAACCTTTGCAACCCTACGTAAATACTATCCATAGTTAAAGCTAAGGCCTGTGGCAATATAGCCAAAGTTGCGACCAAAGAAAGTGCCACCCGGGTTGAGTTTTTATCAAATAAAGAAAGCCCAACCGCAAAAGATGCAAATACGACGGTGACTGTGGTCAATCTAAAAAGCGCCACTCCAAATAAAAGAGATGGGATTTTTGATTTATTCAGGGCAATCTCCCGGGTTAGATAACGGTTAACTCCAAACTCAGAAATAGCCGAAATTAGCGCAAAGTAAGATAAAGCCACAGTATAAAGACCAAAATTCTCCACATCCAAAACTCTCGCCAAATAAATATTGTAAAAAAATGCAACGACCTTAACTATGATTTGAGCTATCAAAAGATAAGATGAATTTTTTAGAATACTAGGCTTCATATAATTAGTGTATCAGAAAAGAAATAAGCATCGCCATCAATGAGGCTTTTTAATTTGATAAACACTATGACCAGCTCGTTTTTTAATTAGCTTCATATTTAAGTTATTTTTGCTGCCAACTTTTGGGATTAAGTGATTCAGTGCATTAACCACAACAATCCACAAACTTCCACCTGGATTTAAATGAGTATAGGGCTTTAAAATAAATTCCTCAGTAATCGCACTGTCTCCAATTTTGGCCGGGATATTAGAAACAATTAAATCAAAAGTTTGATCATCAACTGCCTCCATCCCCACACTCCCCAAAACCTCAACATTCCCCACCTCATTTTCAACCAAATTTTGTTTTGAATATCTAACAGCCAGCAAATCTCTATCTAACATTATCACTTTTGATAGAGGATTATTTTTAGCTAAAATTATCCCAATTGGCCCATAGCCACAACCAATATCTAGAATTGATTCTGGGTCACTAAAGTCCATCGCGCGGAGGAGAACATCGGTTCCATGATCCAACTCAAAAGTGGAAAACAATGTATTACCCACATCAAATCTAAAAACCCGGTCTTTAAATTTATAAGTTATCTGCTTTTTAAAATAACTATCCATAATTTAAGTTTTAAGTATACCCGATTGCCCCCCTTGTATCTACAGTCTAATTTTTGAGATAATTGCCAAGACTATGGACCCAGACCAACTCGAGGAATCTCCCTCATTTAAATCACACATTATCGAGTTTATAGAAACTTTGGCAGTTTTCGTCGCCATCGTCATGGTAATCTATTTTTTTATCGCTCAACCTCACAAAGTCTCTGGCTCATCAATGTTTCCTAACTTTCATACTGGAGACTATATCATTACCAATAAAATCACTTACCGATTTCAGGAACCAAAACGTGGCGATATCATTGTCTTAAAAAACCCCAAGGATACTTCGCAAGACTTTATTAAAAGAATCATCGGCCTTCCCAACGATCAGGTTAAAGTCCAAGACGGCCATGTTTTTATCAATGGTAAACAGCTTCAAGAAAAGTATCTTGATCCTTCCCTTCTAACTCCACCCGGAGCCTTTTTAAGAGAAGGTCAGGAAATCACAGTCGAACCAGGCAACTATATCGTCATGGGGGACAACCGGACCGCCTCCTCGGATTCAAGAGAATGGGGCTATGTTCCCAAAGAAGACATTATCGGCAAAGTCGCCTTTAGGTATTGGCCAAAAGATTCATTTGGGTTAATCAGCGGAGCTAGCTATCTTTAGTCAGTAAGCAGTTTCTTCAGCAGGAGTTGACTCAGCAGGCGCTGAATATTCAGTCTGGGTCGCCTCGCTAGCTGGCGTTTCTTCCAAAGCTTCTGGGTTATTTTGAAAGTATTCAGTAATCGCCCGATAGATCTTCTGGACCTTTTCATTTGTTTTAGCAGGATCACCACTTAACCTTATTTCCAATTTAGCCGATGTGCCAGTTAAAATGTATTTAACTTTATTCCCAGCATCTTGTTCACCCATTAAGGTTTTAGATAAGCCTTCCTCAATCCGGTCAATATCCTCATTAACGATATGCATCAAGTTAGGTGCCGCCCCTTTTCTAGGACCAATACCATGATGCGAACGTAGCTTTCTAACTAAATCTTCAGTTCCTCTAACTGACAGATTCCGGCGTAGTACCTCTTTATAAGCATCAATAATCAAGTGCGGGTCCTCCAGCGCGGATAAAGCCCTCGCATGACCCTCAGAAGTCGCTCCAGACATCAGTGCATCTTTGAGCGCGTCTGGTAAAGTCAGTAAACGAATTGTATTTGAAATATAAGATGGACTTTTAGAAACGCGTTGAGAGATCTCAGTATTGGTCAAACCAAATTCGTCCATTAACCTTTTATATGCTTGCGCCCGCTCAAGTGGATTTAAATCAATTCGTTGAACGTTTTCAACGATCGCCATCTCCAACATTCCCTGAGGTGTAGTCTCACGGATAATGACTGGTACCATTTCTAAACCAACTAATTTAGAAGCCCGCCAACGTCTTTCCCCAGCAATAATCTGATAACCAGCTGGAGTCTTAGCCACCACGATCGGTTCTAAAATTCCATGTGTTCGGATAGATTCGGCCAGCTCCGCCAAAGATTCTGGAGTTATTAGGCCACGGGGTTGAAGGGGGTTGGATTGTAATAAATCGATCTCTAATTCAAAAATATGATCAGTTGAATCCATAATTTAGTGAACAGTCACTACTCTTTTACCTAGTCTAGTTATAAATCCGACGGTACCTTGGATCTTGGAATAAATTGTATAATCGTTACCTTGTTTAGTTCCCATCCCAGCGTTAAATTTATTACCTTTTTGACGGATAATAATTTCGCCAATATTAACAGCCTCACCGCCAAACCGCTTCACACCAAGCCTTTTAGGATTGGAGTCTCGATTAGTTTTTGCTGCTGATCCTGCTTTTTTATGTGCCATATCTTAGTCTCAAATTCCTTTTATAGTATTTACTATAATACTCTGTGAAAATTCTGTCAAGTTAGCTTTTTTTCACAGTTTCTTCAGCCACTTTCACCTTAGTTAACATCGATTTCGAACCTCTAACTTTTCTGGTGTTAGCCTTAGCATGAAACTTAGCGACACGGATTTTTTTACCCCGCAATTGCTCTAAAACATTAAACTTAATATGTGATTTGATAAAAGGCGCACCTAGAGAGACCTGATCATCAGCTAAAAGTAAGACTTTGTCGCAATCAATATCTTTAGCGTCCCCTAAACTATTAACGACTAATTCCTCGCCAGGACGAACTAAATATTGTTTTCCAGCGATTTCAACTACTGCAAACTTCCACATAACTGTCAATTTTACCTTTAATTCTCTTCTCTGTCAATCGTACGCACCCTGGTGACGCCAAAACTGGCAATTGATACCGCCAAACCCAAGCAGATATAATTGGTAATCAAAGAGCTTCCACCATAAGAAAGCCAAGGCAAGGTAATACCCGTAATCGGCATAATCCCCACATTCATTCCAATATTCACCACCACTTGGAAAAAAAACATCCCCAAAATTCCAATCAGAATCAAAGTTCCAAAGTGGTCTTGGACCCGGAAAATCAACCTAAATAACTGTCCAATTAGTAATGTATATAAAGAAAGCACAATTAAGGATCCGAGCAATCCTAAATCCTCCGCAATTGAAGCAAAGATAAAATCAGTCCGGAACTCAGGTAAAAATTGCAAACGGGACTGGGTTCCCCGACCCAGCCCCCGGCCCAAAAGCTCTCCCGAACCGACCGCAATAGTTGATTGAATCACATTATAACCATTACCAGCTGGATCTTGAGTAGGAGATAAAAAACTCAAAAATCTCTGCCTTTGATAGTCATGCAGAAAAAACCAGCTCACTGGAACCAGCAAGCCTCCCAGCAAACTTAAAATTCCCAATTTAATAATTGATACATTAACTGAAAAGATCATGACAATCCAAATAAAAACTACTGTCAGGGTCGTTCCCAAATCTGGTTGTTTAAAAATAAGTCCGGCAAAGGGCAGTAAAATCAGCAGACTCAAACCAATATTTTTCCAAGAAGAGACTCTAGTTGACCAAAAATGAGCCAACGCCAAAATTAAAACCGGTTTGGCAAACTCGGATGGCTGAAAATTAAAAGGTCCCAGCGGAATCCATCTAATCGATCCCCTGGTTTCAAAACCCAAGATAAATACGATTAAAAGCAAAATTATAAACAAAATATAGGCAGGGATAATAAATGGAGTGACTGCCCGGAAATCAAAACGGCTTATTCCCAAAAATAAAGCCAGTCCCACTAACCCAAACAAAGCCTGTTGAGCTGCCAAAGTTGTACTGGAAGAATAAATGATGGTTATTCCTAAAATATTCAGAAGTAATGCAGGTATCAACATAAGCGATTATTGAATATCGACTAACGATTAGTGAATCGACAATCTACAATCACTAATCAATAATCTTCTTGATTGTTAACTCGCTAGATCTAACAATTTTTACAGCTGCTGTAGATTTTAAAATATAATCTTCAAAATCTTTTGGGAACTCAGGAGCCTCAACCTCAATTCTATCTGACAAAGTTAACCCCTGCTCTTTCCTCATCTTCTGAATGTTGCGGATCAACTCCCTCGCCTCTCCCTCAGCTTGCAACTCAGGTGTAAGTTTAGTATCAACTCCGACTTGAATATGGTCCTTCTCATCACTAGAATAAACAACATTCGCACTTAAGACCTCATCATTTACTAGAATATTTTTAACATTTAACTCATCTTTAATTATTAGATTAAGCTCCTCACTTAATGTATTTGCTGTTCCTCTCATTAATATTACAACTCCATTTAATGGCTGTCTTAATTTCATCTCGGCTTTCTTTCTGGCTGCGTGACCTTGCTCAACAATCATCCTCACAAGATCCATATCTTTTATTAATTGATCATCTAACAAACTCTTATCCCCAACAGGATAGTCAGTCAAATGAACTGATAAATCTCCGGTTAAATTACGATACATCTCTTCAACGATAAAAGGTATTACCGGCGCTGCAAGTTTTGTGTAAGCTACTAACACTCCATACATTACAGACAAGACTGCATTCCTATCAACCTCATTATCATTTGAACTAACTCTATCCCTTGATCTTCTTACATACCAGGTTGAGTAATCATTAACCAAAAATTCTTTTAACAACCTCGTAGCTTCTGGAACGTTATAACTATCAAGAGATTCCCTAACGCTAAGAATTAATTGAGTCAAACGAGCTAAAATCCATCTATCCATTATCGATAGATTCGCTTTATCTCCATTAGCACCAGGTAAATCACAATTCCAATCAAAAATAGCCGCATAGTCAATAAAGTATTTATAGCTGTTCCATAAGATCAACAAAAATTTATAATTTTCCGCTACGCCTTCTTCATTAAAGTTCATATCTCCACCCAACATAATCGGAGATCCCATTAGGTAAAGGCGCAGTGCATCTGCACCGTATTTTTCTAAGACATCCTTAGGATCGGGATAATTACCAAAAGACTTACTCATCTTTCTCCCATCAGTTCCGGCAATAGTTCCATGACAAATGGCATTCTTAAAAGCTATATCATCAAATATAATCGTAGAAACTCGATGCAACATACTAAACCAAGCTCTAACTTGAGGGGTATATTCAATAATAAAATCGGCTGGTCTACTTTTTTCAAAAGTCTCCTTGTTTTCAAATGGATAATGATATTCAGCAAAAGGGACAGAACCAGAATCCATCCAAACATCTAAAACCTCAGGTATTCTTTTGTATTCTTTGCCATCCTTTTTTAGGACAATTCTATCCCCGGTATCTTTATGAAGATCCATTGGTTTTCCTTCAAAAAAATATTTTACTTTTCCGTTTGTTTCTTTTTTAGTAATTTGATCACTTAAACCCTCCAGCTCTTCCAAACTCCCCACTACAATCTCATCTCCATCTGAACTTCTCCAAAGAGGCATAATTGTTGCCCAATATCTATTTCTGGAAATACACCAATCTGGAGAAGTCTCAACAGTCTTAGCAAATCTACCATTTTTAATATGCTCAGGTATCCAATTTATTTTTTTATTGAGCTCTAGCATCTCTGGTTTTATTTTCTGAACATCAATAAAATAGGCTTCTTGAGACATATAAATTAGGGGATTATCACCCCGATAAAACGGAAGTCTGTGTAAGTAAGTCTCAGATCTTAGTAGACTGCCATTTTTCTGCATATCTTCAGCAATTACAGATGAGGCATCTCGAAGATATATACCCTTCCAGGGATCAATTGTTATTTTACCCGCCTCATCAATGTTAGAAAAATCACTAAGCCCTTTCACAATGCCAAGAGTGTGATCTGCTTCACCAAATGCAGGCGCTATATGCAACACTCCTGTGCCCTCATCGTTTGTAACTTCAGAAAAGAGATAGACATGAAAATCATTTACGCTTTTTCCGTGAATACCATCACCGGTAGCAAAATATCTATAAACTGGAATGTAGGACAGCCCATCAAGTTCTCTACCGCTAAATGTTTTTACGATTCTAACTAATGCATCTTTTTCAACCCCCACCTCTTCGTCTTTTACACCAAAAGTATAATTAATTCTTTCTTTAGAAACTATTAAAAATTCTTCATTAAATTCAACTAACGCATATTCAAAATTCTCATTTACGGCCAAAGCAAAATTGGCAGGAATCGTCCAAGGTGTTGTTGTCCAGGCTACCATAAAAACATCTTTGCCATCTTGGCCTTTATCTAAAAGCTCACTTAGATTAGCTAATTTAAACTTAACAAAAACAGAAAGGTCCTCCACGTCCCGATAATTATCCGCATCCATTGCAACCTCAAATTCTGAAACAGGAGTAGAAGTATCAGTAGAAAAGAGTGAAACCCTTTTTCCCTTGTAAACCAGACCTTTTTGATAAATTTGTTTAAAACCCCACAAAACAGACTCCATAAAATCTAGATTCATGGTGTAATAAGCATTATCCATATCCACCCAACGACCTATTTTTTCTACATACCATCGCCAATCAGATGTCACATTCTCCACATAATTTCTACATTCCTGAATGTACTTATCTATACCAATCTCCTCTTCTAATTGTTTGCTAGATTTAATGTTCAGAATTTTATTAACTTTTTCTTCAACTGGTAATCCATGACAATCCCACCCAAAAACCCTTCTGACTCTTTTCCCAAGCATCGTTTGATAACGAGGAATTAAATCTTTAGCGATTGAGGTCAAAAGATGTCCATAGTGTGGCATCCCGGAAACAAAAGGTGGCCCATCTACAAAGACAAAAGAATTATCTTGGCTTCGTTGCTCAACCGATTTCTCAAAAATCTTATTTTCTTTCCAAAAATTTGTCATCTCGCTTTCAAGAACCGGCAAATCAACTTGGGAACTCACAGCTTTAAAACTCATGTGACAATTTTATCAGAAAATTTAAGGATTAACTAGCAATTTAATAACCCGGAGTTAGAGACTGCCAATATGGAAGTAATTTCCTTTGATCATCAGTCATTGGAGTAGCAGCCAAAATACTATTTCGCAGTAAAATTAAGTAATCTAAACCTACATTTACGCTCTCAAATCCCTCTATATATCTTCTTGATTCTTCCAGTAAAATATCACTCCTTAATCTGACAGGATATTCCACTGGTTTAGGGTTAGGAGAATTTTTCCTCCACTCCTTGCAATATGCCATTAAGTGAGCAATTTTTTCTCCTCCAGGGACATAGACATTCATATTTACCAAACTCAAATTCATTTGGGCAGCTCTCAACATAAAAACTATTGCGTCACTATATTTCTCACTTATCTGCCACATCTCTTCCTGATGATCAGTCCTAATAAAAACATTAGTCTCTCCCCAAACAGTCACAGTCCTCATCAGTACTTCTCTGCCCTTTAACTTAGTTACCCCATCCCAAACAAAATACTCTCCTCCTGTAACACTAGGCGGTTCTTCTTGTCTAAATCCAGGTAAAACTGAAAAGAATCTAGAAGTTGGTAAAATATCTTCTGGTAAATTTGTATAGTCTAAAACAACCTCTCCAGCCATAGCCGCAAATTAACAGAACCAAAACTTTATGTCAATAGTTTAAATTATCGGTTTCGCAGGAAGGCGGGGATGTCTAAATCTAAATCATCCTCAAGATCATCTTTAGTCTCATCTGCACCAGCACTTAGCTCTTCTACAGATTCTCCAGCTTCAGAAACCTGAGAGTTTGAGTAGCTAGACTGCTCGTTATAAGTTGGTTTTTGAAAAGAACTGACTGTGGCGTTATTAGAAAAACCCTGGCTCTGATTAAAATTAGCACTGGCACTCCCAATACCTACTCCTGAATTAACTCCATGACCCATCCCAGCGTATTCTCTAAGTCTACCCCTGGTCTCGTCAAAACCTGTTGCTATCACCGAAACTTTGACCATATCAACTAAATCATCTTTAATTGTTGCTCCAAAGATAATATTAGCATCAGGTTCAGCGGCTTGAGCAATAATCTGAGCGGCCTCATTGACCTCATTCATCGACAGATCTGGTCCACCCACAATGTTAAACAATACCCCTTTGGCGCCCTCAATTGAAACCTCAAGCAAGGGTGAGGCGATCGCCATTCTGGCCGCAGTCGCAGCTCTATTCTCTCCACCAGCTTGCCCAATTCCCATTAAAGCTGATCCAGCATTACTCATAATTGATTTCACATCCGCGAAGTCAACGTTAATCAACCCCGGCATAGTAATCAAATCAGAAATTCCCTGCACACCTTGACCCAAAACTGAGTCAGCCAACTTAAAAGCCTCCTGTAAGGTCATATTTTTATCAACCACCTCAAGCAACCTTTGGTTTGGGATCACAATTAATGCATCAACTTTGTCTTTGAGCTCTTCAATTCCTTCTTCTGCCACTACTAACCTCCTACTCCCCTCAAAAGCAAATGGTTTAGTTACAACTGCTACAGTTAAAGCCCCCAATTGCTTAGCAATGCCAGCTGCTATCGGAATTGCACCGGTGCCAGTTCCTCCACCCATTCCGGCTGTTAGAAAAACCATATCCGCATCCTGCAAAACATCTTGAATTTTTTGAGTAGACTCATCAGCTGCCTGACGACCGATACTTGGATCTCCCCCAGAACCCAACCCTCTAGTCAACGCCTCACCTATCTGTACCTTGGTTGGTGATTGGTGATTTAACAGAGCCTGAGCATCAGTATTAATCGCCACAAACTCCACTCCTTGAATCTGTTGAAGCGCAATCATTGAAGAAAGAGCGTTATTACCACCACCACCCAAACCTACTACTTTAATCTTGGCGAATCTTTGTACATCTGGCTTAATGAGCATATGATGGGATGATTTTAGCAGGTCTCTTAATTTATGGCAAGAGCACCTAAGGCAGGAAAGATTTAATCAGATCAGTAATTTTGCCAGTCAACGCTTTAATTGGTAGCCCCTTACTTAAAACCTGCAAATTAAGCTCATTTCCACCTGATTGGACCTTTGATCCATAAAGTATCAACCCCGCAGCAGTTGCAAAGGAAGGCGAATCGATCTCATCCGTCAAACCAATAAATCCCTCAACTTTCCCTAAGCGGGCGGGGAACCCCAAGACATATTTGGCTTGATCCAGTAAACCAACCGTTAATGCTCCTCCACCCGAAATCACCAATCCTGATGGAATTTGCGAACCAAAACCACTTTTTTTAATCTCTTTGCCAACATATTTAAAGATCTCTTGAACTCTTGGCCTAATAATACTATCTGTTATCGCCTTTCTAGAGATTTTCATATCTTCTGTAATCCCTAATGCCTTTAAGTCCAACACCTCTTCTTCTTTCTTTTTGTTGATAATTTTTTCGCCATTTGCGTCCTCCGATGGCATAGCCGGTTGCTTTGGCAACTCCATCAATTTCTGTTTAATCTTTTCAGCCGATTCCAAAGAGATCCGGAGTCCTACAGCAATATCTGATGTCACATGACGGGCCCCCAAAGGAATTACTGCTGAATAAGCGATCGCTCCCTCAACAAAAATAACTACATCAGTTGTCTCACCACCAACATCAACTAGTACCACCCCAAGTTCTTTTTCTGTCTCAGTTAAAACAGCATAAGCAGATGCCACCCCAGAAAAAATTAGTTCATTTACATCTACCCCAACCATGCTGACACATTTAGCTAGATTGCGCATCGCTGTAGTTGCCCCAGTAATAATATGGGTATCAGTTTCCAACCTAATACCTGTCATGCCAATTGGATCTTTAATCCCTTCTTGACCATCAACAGTAAAGGTTCTCGGAATAACATGCAAGATCTCCCTAGAATTAGGTAGCGGAATTGCTCTGGCTGCATCATTAACTCGCAGAATGTCTCCCTCGCCGATTTCTCCGTCAGGCTTTGCCACAGCCACTACCGCATGAGAGTTAATACTATCTATTTGCGGACCACCTAATGCGACAAATGCATTTGAAACAGAGGCTCCAGCCATCCGCTCAGCAGACTCCACACTCTCGGTTATCGCCGCTACTGCTTCTTCGATATCCACAACTTGGCCTTTTTTAACCCCCCGGGATGGAGTCGCCGCGATACCTATCAGATTGATCCGGTCATCGTCACCAATTGTCGCTATAAGAGTCGCTACCTTGGAGGATCCAACGTCAATACCACAAATTGTTTTATCTTTTGCCATATTTTATATACTTGGCAAAAGAGAGCTTGGCTCATCTTTCGCCATAAAGTTAAGATTCTACTTTTTCTGAGAGTAAACCACTACAGGCTTGTCGAAACGCAGGTCAATGCGCTCGGGTACCTTAAGATTAATTTTAGCTTCTGACAAGATTAGTTGTAAAGAGGCGAGTTGGGAAAAAGTATCTTTATCTAAACTAAAAATAAATTTTTGAAGTGATTTAATACTCAATATCTCCTGATTAATTATCTTAGCGTTATCCACATTCAAAGAGTGTTTTGAAAACCACTCTAGAATTTTTATTGTTTTATCAGCGGCATTATTTTTAAGAACTCTTCCTACCCCAATCTCATCTCCCAAATAAAATACCTTCAAAGTGTTGTCTAAACTACCTGTAGCAAAAATAAAACCGTCCGGGTCAACAATCAAGTTTTTGGTGTCATTCAAACTAAAATCAAAAAACTCTGAGTCCTGGATTTGGGCGGATACTGTCGCTTGAGCTGAACCTGAAGCGATTGAAGGCAAATTAATCGGTTCAGGAGTGCTACTCGGTTGTGGTTGAACAACTAAAGTAATCACTGGGACTCTTCCAAAAACATCCACCTCTACCCGATTGGGTAACTTTTTTTGTATCTGGATATTTTTAATGCAAGGAAAAATTCCTTTAAGCTTTTTTTCAATGGCTATTTCATCAATCGACATTAAAAATGAATGTTCAATCTCCAAAGATCTCCTAATATCCGGCTCGCCCGCGCAACTGATTTCTTTGAGAGTGATATCAATCTTCTCAGCTCTGAGAATTTTAAAATTCCAAAAAAGCCAAACCAAAAAAAGTAATCCTAAAATTACCAAAACACTTAGAATTCTACCGAGCATAACCTTGTCCTAAACGAATCGCTTCTTCTGCTAAAATTTGAGCCGCATTTGGAATTACAACCGATTTAGCATTGGCAGCCTGTTTTTTATAATCAGTCAAATTAGCTTCAATTTTTTTAAGCTCAAATAGTAGACTCTCTCCATTTAAATTGTCTTGTTTTAAGATCTGCGCCAACCCTAAATTAGCAAAATATTTGGCATTAATTGTTTGTTCATCTTTCAAAACATAGGGAATGGGGATAATTATTGATGGCACTCCAAAGGTAGCCAACTCCAAAAGTGTATTGGCTCCAGCCCTAGAAACAGCGATATCTGCATTTTGAAAAATATACCCCACCTCTCTGGACTCAACCCATTTACTAACCAAATACCTCTCAGGGTAGACCAATTTTTTCTGACTCTCTACTAACTTTTCAAAATCTGCAAACTTAGAATCCCCAGTTTGGTGAATCACAAAAAACTGATCTGTTAATTCAGATAAAACTTCTGAGGCTGCTTCGTTAATAATGTGGGATCCTTGATTACCACCAGTAATGTACACCAAATGTTTCTTTTGTTTTTTGGCAGCTGCTATAAAATCCTCCAAACTCTTAGATGGCCTGGCTTTAAACAACTCTTTTCTTAAAGGATTACCTGTCACCATTAATTTCTTTTTGTCAAATGAGTAAGCCTTCTTAAAAGAAACCGCTACCTTTGTCGCAAAAAAATTGCTAATTGAATTAGATAGCCCACTGATCAAAGTCTGCTCATGCACCAAAATTGGTATCCGCAAAATCCAAGCCGCAAACACTACAGGCAAAGCCACATATCCCCCAAAGGACAAAACCATATTAGGTCTGATCTTTAAAACTTGTCGAAACCCTTGTACAAAACCTAAGGGAATTTTCAAAAGCGCTGTTAATGTATAAAAACTAAAATCCCGACGGACTCGCCCCGCTGTAATTGAAATAAACTTCACACCAAGCTTAGGCAGCACTTGTGACTCAACAGAAACTGAGCTGTCTCCTTCACGCGTATATTTCCTACCTATATATATAAGGTCTAATCTGTCTTTACTCTGTTGTAGTTCTTCAATCACCGCCTGCGCCGGAGTAAAATGCGCCCCTGTCAAAAGTATTTTCACCTCAATATTGTACCAAGAATTGAACCTCAATGTCAGAATTAAATAATAGACCTATAGTTGCAGAATAACCATTTTTAGAGTACAATATACCAATAATATGACCACCTTAGATTTAGAAGTTTCACCAGAGCAAAGAGAAAACTCTAGACATATTTTAGACGCCATAGATGCTGGTATAGCTGATTGTAACCTCATAATAGGATACCATGGCACCAGTATCGAATCTCTAACTTATGCAATTCAGCGTGGTTGCCTCCCCGGTGGAACAAGACCTAATACAATCAACTTGGGTCGCCTTTACTTTGCTCCCTTATCCAAATTTACCTCACGCGAACAATCAGAAGACCCATTAGACGCTGCCAAAATTTATGCAGAGTTGAATGCACAAAAGCATGGTATTGCTAATTTACTTGGCTTAAACCTTCTATCTAACGAAGACGTTAATGATCTTTACCGGCTAAGGGACGATGGTTTTGATCCTAGCACTTACTTTGTTGAAAAATACTTCAAAGATCATCCTAACCCTTGGAATGAAGCTAACCGGTTAATTAGCGAAGCTTTAAAACGACGAGGAGTTGTAATAGGTCTTAAAACTGAAACACTTACTGATTTCCAGGTCGGAGATGGCGATGATGAAGAAGTAGCAGATTTATATCTATGCACACCCAACGGTCTTCCCATTAAATACATCCATGGAATTCAAGTTCTTGGATTTTACGAGGAAAAATATTTTCAAGAACTAAGAACTACTATCCAAGCTTTGAAGATTTAGAAATATTCAGCAAAATTCCCACTGCCACCAAATTAGCCAGCAGCGCTGAGCCTCCATAAGAAATAAAAGGCAAAGGTACTCCAGTTAGAGGAATTAAAGAAACCATGGCAGCTAAATTAACTGCTGCTTGAACCCCAAGCCAAAAAGTTAAACCAAAGGCCAGTAGTTTTCCAAATCTATCTGGAGTATTCTCAGCAATTTTAAAACCCTGGTAAACCAAAAAACAAAGCAAACCAATTAAAACAATACATCCAACAAACCCCAACTCCTCCCCCACAATAGCAAAAATAGAATCGGTTGTAACCTCTGGAATATATTCAAACTTTTGTCTGCTCTGCCCCAAACCTACTCCGAACCATCCTCCAGAACCAAGCGCTATCAACACCTGAGAGATGTGATATGAAGAATTTTGAGGATCATAAAATGGATCAAGAAAAGCCATCACCCGGGCTCTTCTGTAGGCTGATGTTAATACAAAAAGTATAAATCCAATTAAACCAACTGGCAAAAATCCGATAAAATAAATCATTGGTGCACCAGCCACCAAATACATCCCAAAAGCGGTTAAAAAATAAACAATGGTTGAACCCAAATCCTTTTGTAAAACCCCAAGTACCAAACAGACAAAAGACACAATTATCAAAAATGGACCACTTCGATGCCCCTTTTCAAAAAGAGTCGCAAAAAAAATAATACTAGCTAGCTTGATAATCTCAGCTGGCTGAATGGTTACTCCCAGCTTTAACCAACGGTGAGCTCCACCTGCAGAAACCCCCAAACCTGGAATAAACACGGCTATTAAAAGTAAAACTGCCACCACCAGGGCAGGCAGCGATAATTTTTTAAACAGATGGTAATCAAACACCGAAAAAAACCCCAGCGCCACAAATCCCAAAACTACCCAAACTAACTGCTGCTTAATGTAAAAATAGCGGTCTCCATAGTCTTTCAACGCCTGAACGACTGACACATCATAAACAATAATCAGACCAATCAAGGTAATTAAAACGACGCTCAAAAGCAGGGTTAAATTTAAATTGGCGAAAAAACCTTTCCGCTCCCTTAAATGACTGTATTTATCTAAACTGTGCTTATTACTAAAGGCAGCTCTTGGCATATTAATGAGGTAGCAAAGATAGCCACAGACCAAGTATCGCAAAGATCGCCCCGGCCAACCAAAGTCTGACTACAATTTTAGGCTCTTCCCAACCAATGTACCGGAGATAAAGATGAATGGGAGCAATTGGAAAAACTTTTTTCTTAAAAACTTTTTTTGAAGTGATCTGAACCAAAGAGGTGATAATGATAATAATATAAATACTTCCGATCAGAGCTAGTCCAAAAATCTTACCAGTCAAAAGCCCAATCAATCCCAAAGTCGCTCCAAAAGCATAAGCTCCCGCATCCCCCAAATAAATACGGGCCGGGTAAATATTGAAATACAAATAAGCAATTAGCGCCCCAATCCAAAGACCGACAAAAATCGCTAAAGTATTATCAAAAACTGAACTCGCCAAAACTAGAAAGGCAAACAAACAAATTAAAAGTAACCCCGCTGCCAACCCATCTAATCCATCTGCAATGTTATAAGCATTAGAAAAAGATACAATCACAAAAATCGCCAGAGGTATATACCAAAAGCCTAAAATGACATTATTAAAAATTGGTAGATAAATATTATTAAAACCCAAACCAAAATGCAGTAAACAAGCGATAATGCCAGCAAATAATATTTGCAATAAAATAATGTACCTACCCCGAAGTCCTGGATAGATCTTATTGCGGAAATCAGCAAAGATTTTTCTGATGTCATCAATAAACCCAATCAGCCCAAACAAAAGCACAGTCAAAATTATGATCTTGATCTCCAAATTTAAGCCACTAGTAAAAAATACAATCACCCCTGACAACAGAGTAATAACAAATATTATTGGCAAACCTCCCCCAACAGGTGTCCCGGTCTCATCTTTCCCAGCCATTAGCTTGTTATATAACGGGTTATAATCATTCTCAGATGTGGCAATCTTTTTTTTATATTTGCGCCTCAAATAAAAAAGCAGATCAATAAAGGGCACCATCAAAAAACTGGTTACCGCAAATGATAATAAAACTAAACCTAATAATTGAACCATTCTTTAACCTTTCTTAGCTACTCTTTGAACGACCTCATCAAAACGCAAAGATTTCGACCCTTTAATTAAAACCACATCCCCCTTGGCTAAAATTTTAAGCAAATTGCTAACTAGCGCTGAATTAGTCATATTTGATTGCATCCTCTCCTCTAAAAATCCAAGCTTTCTTAACTCATCTTCTATATATTGTGCGTCTCCAGAACCTAAAAATACTAGATCTATTTTTTCTTTATAGATTGTACGTGCAATCTCCCTATGCAACTGCTCAGACAACCTTCCCAACCCTGGCATTTGACCCAAAACTACTACCCTTCTTCTAGCCGTTACCAAATTTAGCGTCTCAATCGCTTGTTCAACTGCAAAAGGGGTAGCATCATCTGTATCATCAACTATAACAGAACCGTTGTGCCCAGTAAAAGCTTGCATCTTCGAGGAAAGAGGCAGAATTTTCTCTAAACCTCTCTTAATAGAAATTAGTGACAATCCCTTAGAAACACCATAAGCTGCTGCCCCAAGCATCGAATAAACTTGGTGCTGCCCTAAAAGCTCGGAACGGATCTCCACCCGCTCAACTCCCCAATTCAGCTCAAAGCAAGTCATGAAACCATTAATTTTGATATTTCCAGCCCAAACATGGCAATTTTTACTATCAGTTCCATAAAAAACTATCTCACTATTAATTTTTTCAGCTAACTTACGGGAGCTCAAATCATCATAGTTTAAAATAGCCAAACCATCCTGAGGGAGTTGTTCAAACAGGCGCGTCAGCTCCCTAGTTATATCCTCAATACCTCCTAAAGTTTCAGTGTGTTCATAACCAATTCTAGTTAAAAGGACAGCTTTGGGTTTAATCAAATTCAAATAATAATCCAGCTCTCCCGGATACTCCATCCCCATCTCCAAAATAACAAATTTGTGCTTATTTTTAACCTGCAGCAACGTCGAAGGAATGTTGATTAAAGGATCATTAATGCTAACTATAGTCTCTGCTTCAGGCAAAATTGCCTCAAGCGCCTTAATTGTGGTGGTCTTCCCAACCGATCCCACAACTGCCACCACCTTTTTGGAATCAATCATCTTCGCCATCTGTTTAGCCAACCCCACCTTAATCATCTGCGCCCGCTTCTTAAATGGATTAACATTCCTAAAATTGGGATGCGTATCTATACTGATCATCACCAAATTATAGCAGTAAACAAACTATATCAGAAGTTTGAACCTCATTTGACTATAGGATAATAGAATAGTAAAATACTCCTATGAGTTTAGTGGAATTTGCACCAGCCGATAAAAAAAGATTTGTTACAGCCCTCGTTGATTACGGGCTAGATCCTCATACCCCAGAATCTGTCACTCATTTTTGGCGGGAGTTTTGGAGATATTGGAGTGCAAATTTAAATTTCAATATACTAGTTGATGACTTTCCAGCAGATGCAAAAAATCTAGAGGAGGCTGAGAAGCAAGGTGACATGGCTATTTATGTACCTAGGGAGTTTATGAGACCAAGTGATCCCTATAGAAGAGGTGGCCGAAAGATCTGGCCAACCACTAATTATGCATTAGGCATAGCTTTAGGTTTAACAAACCCTGCCATCCCAAACAATATTATTGTTGATCCTATCAAACCTTGGAATAATTATGAGCCCCCTACAGATGCGGAAGCAAGAAAGGTATATAACAATGTATATAACAGTATGGACTATTATTTTCACTTAACAGGCCAAGAAAACGTCCTTTCTGATCTTGGAAAAACAAGAACAGGTCTAAATAAAGGCGCTACTTTCATCAAAAAAATCCTACCACAGATTCCCAATACAGGTTGGAGATATACTGAAAACATTTTAATTCCACCTTACCTAGGCACTAACCGTCACCAACTTGCTGAAGCCTTAATAGCAAAAAACAGGGATGGTATGACCATTAATGAATACTTAGTTGCATCTTTAGCAAGCTTCTTTATTAATGGCAGATTTTTTGATGAAGATGGTTATTGGACCAGATTACTTGGCACCAAAAAATTGCCTTCTGGCAGATTTGAACATGAAACTACTCAAACTACTGATGAACCAGTTTTGGTCAGCTGGCTACAAGGTAATTTAAGATTAGACAATACCAGAGTAGAATCTTTTGATTTCAGAAAACCAGAGCAATTGATGGATGTATCTCAAAATTTTGACCGCACTGACCCATTTGTCGGTGGCAGATCTTCTAGAGCTGTCCTTGCTGCTTAAATCATTTTGCCTTAACTTTCAGTACTACAGAAATAATTACCTGACCTATCTTTTTTAACTCTGAGGGAGAAATATTAAAAATGTCTCCTGCTTCCCAAACTTTGACTAGGTCAACTGTTCTAGAGAGAACTGGATCAATCAAGAGTGAGCCACCCAAAGTAGCATTTGTAGAACTTAGCCCAATAATTTCTTGCAAATTTTGTTTGGACAAATATTCATTTAAAACCCCTAGGCTGACCCCTGAATCAACTTCTAGTGTGGCTTCCTCAATCCCCAAACCTTCCCTTCCCACCTTACCTTTTATCCCTCCAATTTTAATCGCGCTAGTTCTGTTTTTAATTACCAAACCAGGCAAACCTACCTCAGGAATCAACATCTTGGTCCCATTACCCAAAATATAGTAAGGAACTTGCAGTTGATAAACTGTATCCAAAGCTTGGATAAACTCTTTTTGGTTGGTGGCAATAAAAAAAGCTGCGGCTTCCCCTCCTAACTGAGAAAAAGCGTGATAGGATAACTTTTCTCCCATTTTCACTCTCTCAGGACCAAGAACCGCAATCACTTGTTTAATCTTATCTTCCATTAAAGGGATTATACTAAAATGTCATCCTGAGAGACTAACGAAGGATATATTCTTCACTTCAATCGTTCAGAATGACACTATAGTTCACTCGGTACTATTCCATAGTAGTTAAAAAGATCTTTAGCTATTTCAAAAAAAGTTGGGGCAGCAGTTTCTGCACCATAGATTGAAGCAGTTGGCTGGTCATAACGGACCAGCATGATAAATTTGGGATCATCAGCTGGTGCAAAACCAACAAAACTAGCTACAGTTTTGGTTGGATCATAATGTCCAGCCACCGGAATCTGAGCTGTACCAGTTTTCCCCGCGACCAGAAATCCCTTAGGCTTAAAGGCCTTGGCTTCTCCCTCATCAACTGCCCGGACCATCATCTGCTTGACTGCCTCTGCCACCTCAGGCTTAATCGGAGTTGAAACAACTCTGGGGCTGATAACCTGCTTTTTATCCCCATCAATCACCTCACCAATCACATGGGGCTCCATCACCCGCCCTCCATTAGCGATCGCCCCAATTGCCCCAACTAGTTGCAAGGCTGTCGCCGAAATACCCTGACCGAATGAGGCAGTTGCCAGATCAATCTCTTTCCATGACTCTTTAGGACGTAAATCTGGCGACTGTTCGTCTTGCAAATCAATGTTCGTCGACCTACCAAAACCAAAGCTTTGAATATAGTTATACATCTTATCTATCCCTAGTTTCTTAGATACAAAAACCATTCCAGTGTTATCCGAATGGATGATGACATCATCCATTGTTGAATCTGGATTGTATTTATCATTCCAAGTCCGGATTGAGTAACCACTAATTTCAACTGGACCGTTGCAAATATCACAAATAGTCTCTCTCTTAATTAATCCTTCATTTAAGGCCGCCGCCATTACTAAAACTTTAAAAGTTGAACCCGGTTCATAACTATCCACAGTAATTGGATCCCGGAAAACTTCAGCTGGAAATTCACCAGGCCTCCCTGGATCATAATTTGGAAAAGACGCTAAAGCCAAAATATCTCCGGTCTTAGGATCCATCACAACCGCCGAAGCTTGCCTGGCACCAAACTTCTCCAATCCTTTCTTCAGTTTTTCCTCAACAATGTATTGAACAGTCCGGTCGATATTAGAAACTAGAGTTTTGCCCTGTTTGGGCTCTTTAGACAAAAACCGGCCAATCAGTATTGGCACTCCCTGGGCATCTCTTTCCTGGGTAATAGTTCCAGCTTTGCCCTTCAATTCACCGTTGTAATAACCCTCCAACCCAAAATAACCAGTATCCACCCCGAAAGAATCAGCCCCCACAAACCCAAGTAAATGGGCGGACGCCGAACCTTCTGGATAGAATCTGGATGAAGAACTGTCAAACCCTAAACCCCTAATCTCTAATTTTTCAATTTTAACTTTGGTTTCATAATTTAATTTGTGTACCAAAGCCACCCAAAATAGATCTTTACTTAATTTTTCCAAAAGGTTTTTTTGCAAGTCATCAATCTGAGATTTCTTAACATCCTGGAACTCTTTAAACTTAGCTCCAGCACTAGCATCTGCCAAATTGGTCAAATTATCAGTCACCGCTGTCTCTTGATCACTATTCTGACTACTCCATAAAACATCCGCCAAAGTCCGGGCCACCGATTCCTTATTGGGAATGATCTTAGGTTGAGCAAAAAGCAAAAAAGTTGGTTGAATTGAAGCCAATACCGACCGGTCAGCAAATAAAATCTCACCTCTAGGGGCTGGGATCTCCTCAGAAATTAGCCTTTGTGACTCCGCCTTAGCCACCAAATCATCAGATTTTAAAATTTGCCAATACCAGAGACGCACCACAATTAAAAATATCAGAACAAAGTAACAATAACGGATCGCTCTATATCTCATTGGTTCAGACTCGCACTTGTGCTCGCCACATATTCAATTTTGGTCACCGGCAAGAGCCCTAGCTTAACTGATTCTTTAATTAAATTCACCAGCGATGAGCGCTCACTAATCTGGTTTCTGAGCAACTGATTCTCCAGTTCCAATCCATATTTAACCTGCTCAAATTTAGCGATCTGTTCACCATATGTTGCCAACCGGTTGACCGTCCAAATCTCCAAAACAATCCCTACCAAAAAAGCGATCACCAAAACAACTAGCAACCTTCTCTTTAAAAAAAATAGGAACCAACGCTGTTTTTTTGGAGAGTCAACCTCCAAGCGGCGTATTAAACTCATGGGCAGAAATTTCTCCTTTCTGAAACACCCGTAGCTTCGCGCTACGTGATCTTGGGTTTTCTTCAATCTCTTGCTGACTTGGCAAAATAGGCTTCTCTGTTAAGACCTGACCCAACTGCTGATCCACCCAGTTTTTGAAAACATTTTTGACTATCCGGTCCTCCAGTGAATGAAATGAAACTATCACTATTTTACCATTTGAAGTAAGCAAATCTAAGGCATTCGGCAACGCCTCCTCCAAAGAATGAAGTTCATCGTTAACTGCAATTCGCAGCGCTTGAAAGATCGTTGTTGCTGGATGGATCTGACCTGATTTGCGTCCCCCAACCGCTTTCTCCACAATTGAGGCTAACTGAGTTGTCGTTTCAATTTTCCCTCGCTCCCTTGCCCCGATAATAGCATTAACAATTCTTAAGTCAGTACTCTCTCCATACTTTGCCAGTAACTCTATCAACTCACCTTTATGTAAACCATTCACTAAATCCATTGCCAAAACCGAAAGCTCTGGATCCATTCTCATATCCAACTTAGCCTCTTTACTAAAAGAAAAACCTCTGGATTCATCTTCCAGCTGCAGTGATGAAACCCCCAAATCAAAAACAATTCCATGAATGTCATCCCGAACATACAACGATTCGGGACCCAGTAATTCATCAATATTCCTAAAATTCCCCTTAACTAATCGGTACCTCTTTTCATCAATTCCCAACTTCTCAAACCTGGCCTCAGCTCTTTTTATAGCTTCAGGATCAAGGTCAATCCCAACAACATTTCCACCTTTTTCTAAAATCCCTAAACTATAACCACCATCACCCAAGGTGCAATCTATAAACCATCTACTCTCTAAAACATTTAAAAACTCTAATACCTCTGAAAGCAAAACTGGTTTGTGGTACCCATCCATAACTTATATTATCTAGAATCAATCCCACTAAAATGAGTCGCAACAAATCTTAAATACTTTTCTATCGCTCTGCGTTCAATAATTGGAAGTTGCTCAGCCAAACAATACATCTCAAGTGCTGCCCCCAAATCTGATCCAATTGGATGTTCAATGACTTTAGGCTGCTCAGAAAATTTAACTGTGTAGTAGTTTTCTGGCCGAACTGCCTGACCTTGAACGAAAATGTGAGATTTTTCATCAGGAAAAGGCACGAGCCCTTGATCTGCTATAGCCTGATTTCCCAAAACGCGGCGCCTTTCAACTTCAACGTATAATCTTTCCAGATCAGCCATGAGTTGATTTTAGCAAAGAAGCGCTCTATTTAGAAGGAGTAGGTGATAAAACTGCAAAAATTCCGGCTGAAGTAGCTGGGGCGCTGATGGTACTTCCTTTAATTTTTGTCTCTAAAACATCCCAACTCCCTTTGCCCTCATTGTACCGGGCAATCTTGGCATCTGCATTTGGGCTTTCAGCCAGTTCAATACTAACATCCCCTTTAGGAAATGTTTTGGCTGTTGGTACATTAAAAGCATAAACTTTACCTACCACTTGTTTATCTGCAGGTAGTTTTGGCATCCCAGAAAGTTCATTA
>CAYMIA010000012.1:0-38267 GCA_964390595.1 uncultured Gammaproteobacteria bacterium
AACCAGGAACCTTCTCGTTAACAGCGAGTCGCTCTGCCATTGAGCTATCGAGGAAATCGAATTAATTGGCAATGCAAAATGGACAATTGACAATTAACCTTGAACCATACCACCATTAACCCTACCTTTGGTATTCTTAATGATAGTTGTGAGAATTTTAATCAATTCATTAACTTCTTTCAAGGCTTGGTTTAGTTTAACGTCTTCGACTAAATTAGCTTCATATATCAACTTTAACCAATACTCAGTTTCCCGTGCTTCTTTTAGCGAAATTGTTAGGGAGTGGATAAAGTCCTTTCTGGATAAAGCATCTTGAGCCTCTTCTATGTTAGCTCCGATACTCGTCCCAGATCTTATTAGTTGATTTCCTAATGCGTAGCCAGCTGTAGTTTTAGGAAGTAACCCAACTAGACTAACGGTAAACGCAGCAAATTTAAAACTTCTATTTGTAATTGTTACTCTACGATTCCCAACATTGTCCATTATCAATTTTCAATTGTTAATTGCCTGTGGATTCTAGCATGTCTGGGAGATGAAATCTAGCCTGTTAGAGTAGGGAAAGGAGGTGGTGTAAGAGAATTTACCAAATCCTTACATAATTATGCTTGCTTAATTACCAGAGTAGGCTATACTGAGTGCATGTCAACTTTAATTGTTATTGTTTTATTTGGTTTAGGCTTCGCCTTTCTAGCTACTCAAAACACCGCTGCCGCTACCGTTAACATCTTAGGCTATGCTTGGACCCTACCCATGTATTTATTAGTTTTTGGCTCACTTTTACTCGGATTTTTCATCTCTTGGATAGTCAGCAGCGTCAGCACGCTAGGTACCTGGTTTAGCCTGCAAGGCAAAAATAGCAAAATCCGCGAAAAAGAGCAAACTGTCTCCCAGCTTGAAAACAGAATCAGAGACTTGGAACTAGAAAATGCCAAACTCCAAGGCCGCAGAGAAGTTTCATCAACAAAAATAGTAGAAGAACCAGTCCTAGAAAATAAACCCCGCACCTTCATGGATCGTTTCAGAAGACAGCCACTGCTAATTAAGTAAAATGCAAAAAATTACCCCGTTTTTATGGTTTGATAATCAAGCTGAGGAAGCAATGAACTTTTATGTTGAGGTTTTTAATGGATCTCAGAGTAAAAGAGGGGAGTCAAAAATTATCTCCATCGCCAGATATGAAAAAGGAATTGATGCTCCAGGAGCAGAGGAGATGGAAGGCAAAGTTATCACTGGAGAATTTATGCTCGATGGCCAAAAGTTTATGTGCTTGGATGGTGGTCCAGTTTTTAAATTCAATGAATCAGTCTCATTTTATGTCGAATGCGAAGATCAAAATGAAGTTGACTATTTTTGGGAGAAACTCTCAGCTGTCCCTGAATCTGAACAATGCGGCTGGTGCAAAGATAAATTTGGGCTCTCTTGGCAAATAATTCCTAAAAGATTGGGTGAGCTTTTGAGCGACCCCGATAAAGAAAAATCTCATCGAGTTGCCAACGCCATGCTTGCGATGCACAAGATTGATGTCGCTAAATTAGAAGAAGCCGCAGAGAAAGCATAAAAATGAAAACCAGACTTAATCCATATCTAAATTTCAATGGCAATACCAAAGAGGCCATGGAGTTTTATCACTCAGTTTTGGGGGGAGACTTAAAAATGTCGACATTTGGTGAAAGCATGCCCACACTAGATGAAGGCAAAGATAAGATCATGCATGCTGTTCTAGAAAATCATCACATCGTTTTGATGGCTAGCGACGGTCCTCCAGGGTCTGAGGTCAAATTTGGGGATAATGTCTCGCTCAGTTTAGTAGGCAGTGACAGTGAATTTTTAACTAAATACTTTAATGACTTAGCTGAAGGTGGCAAAATCACCATGCCTCTTGAAAAACAGTCCTGGGGCGATACCTTCGGCATGTTAATTGACAAATTCGGCATCCAATGGATGGTCAACATCAGCTCTGAAAAATCTGAACACGATGATGACCATCATCATTAAGATCATAATGACCATAATCACAACCACGAAGATCACCACGATCACAACTCTGAAGATTAACAAACTCCAACGTTATGGATGACCAAACCAATAACAGCTTTTTTCAAGTTTCAGTTAAGGGGTTATTTTTCAAAGATGACAAAATCCTGATGATCCAAGAAGATAATGGAGAATGGGAACTGCCTGGAGGGAGAATTCAAAAAGGGGAAGATCTAATTGATTGTTTAAAAAGAGAGATTTTAGAAGAAACTGGTTTAGGGTGTCAGGTATTAGATCAGCGGCCTGCATTTGTTTACCCCACCTTAGATAAAGAAGCTATCCCTAGACTGATGATTTTTTATCAAGTCCATTTTGATAACCTCGATTTTAAACCTTCCCCTGAATGTATGAAGATAGAATTCTACAGCAAAGACCAGATCAAGCAACTAAAAACCTTCCCCCAACTAGAAAAATTACCAGAATTTTTAGAGAATTATGTGCAGAAACATTAAAACCCTTTTTAATTTTGATCCTCCAGCTACCAAAGAGGAGATTCATGAAGCGTCTCTTCAATTTGTTAGAAAACTTTCAGGATTCACCAAACCTTCTCAAATAAATGAAGAAGCATTTAACCAAGCAGTCGAAAAGGTCGCTTTAGATGCCAAGCATTTACTAGATTCATTAACAACCAATGCTGAACCACACGACCGCGAACTAGAAGCCAAACGTGCTCGCTTAAGAGCTCTAAAAAGATTTGGACCTTTTTCAAAAACTATTGACAAATAATTCGGAAGTGGTACACTCCAATTAAGTCATGGATAAACTTACCCCACCAGTTATTATTGCTTTAATTGCGGGTCTTGTTATTGGATATATCGCTCATGGACTCATAACTCCTAAAACTCCAGAATCTCAAAACCAACAAGCTATGTCCGAGACCCAAAGCCCATCTCCTTTAGCCCAATTAAATTCTAAAGAGGCTAAAATCCAAGATGCTCTAAGCGCAGCGCCTGAATCTGTTGCTAAAAACGCCACTGTCATGGACTTTCCTGAAAAAGAAGGTGGAGATTTAGTTGAGCTTCAAAAAGGGACCAATGATTGGACCTGCCTCCCAGATTACCCAGCCTCTCCAGGCAAAGATCCAATGTGTGTTGACAAGCAGGGGATGGTCTGGTTGCAATCTTACACAACTCAAAAACCTCCTAATCTGACCCAAACCGGTCTGGCATATATGCTCGAAGGTGGCAGCGACGCCAGCAACACCGATCCTTTTGCTACTAAACCAACCGAAGGTGCAGACTGGATTACTACGCCTCCCCATACTATGGTTTTTCCAGTTGGTAAACTTGATCAAAGTGTCTATAGCACAGATCCTAAAAATGGTGGCGCCTGGATTATGTGGGCCGGTACCCCCTACGAACACTTAATGGTTCCAGTTAAATAACCTTACAGTTTTAGCAGCAAAGTGAGCTCTTTTTTAATAAAGGGTAAGTAGATTATTGTTGCCAGTATCAATGCTAAAATAGCTTTAGGCAGACCGGGTAGGGGAGCTAGATATAAAATAGCTAAAACCACCATAGTAGAAATAAACAACCCACTCCCAAACCTCAAACTGCTTTTGAACAAACTACTTAATATATGAGGTAGAGATTTATGTAAGTAGTAAACCAAGATCAACACCTCAATGGTCACTGTGACTGAATCAACCAAAGCCAATCCAAAAGCCCCAAAGGTTTGAAAAGTTAGCACTGCTAAACCTAAAAAGATCACCATTCGGGTAAAGGTAGCAGCTAAAGGAAGCAGGGCATTTTGTTTAGCATAAAAAGAGCTAGCCACCACCTCCAGTAAACATTGAGATAAAAGCCCCACTAAGTAAGCTCTACTAGTCCAAACCAGTAGATCTTTCTGAGCTCCCTGCAAAGAAAAAATATTCTCCACTAAAGCTCCCAAACAAAGAGATAAAATAACAGTTATAAATACAGTGGTAGCAGCTAAGACCTTTATGGTCTTGTTTAAAACCTGACTAAATTCAGCTAATTTTTTATCTGTAATCAGTTCAGAAAGGGTTGGAAGTAAGGCCGTTGCAATAGCTGTTCCAATTAAAGTTTCTGGCACCTGCATAATAAAATATCCATAAGTTAAAGCGGAAACTGTCCCTTCTGGCAGCCTAGATGCTAAGTTATCTCTGGATAAAAAAATAATTTGAATAAACAAAACTGTCAGTATTCGCGGTCCCATTAAACCAATCACTTTAATCAGTCCTTTATCTTTTAGATTAAGAACCGGAAAATAGTGAAAATTAAACTTGATCAAAGCTGGGATTTGAATTATCAAATGCAGCACTGACCCCACCACCACACCATACCCCAAGCCATAGACCCCAAAGATGGGTACTAAAAAGATCGCTCCAAAAATTAGTCCCAAATTATAAAGAATAGGGGATAGAGCTGGTAAGAAAAAATGTTTATGTGCATGCAAAGATGACATCACCAGTCCACTCAAAGAAAAAATCAAAGTCGAAGCTAGACTTAGTCTCATCAGATTTACCACCATTACCTGCTGAGCCGCACTAAATCCAGGCGCAATTCCTAGCTCAAATGAAACTAAGTGAGGTGCAAAAGCAGCCACCAAAAGACTTAAAATTGCCGTCACTAGAAAAACTAAATTAGCGACCTGAGAAAAAAGTTTCCAAGCCGACTCATTGCCAGATTTTTTAATATATTCAGATAGTACTGGCACAAATGCCAACGCAAGCGCTCCTCCGGAGATCAAAGAAACCAACAGATCAGGCACGTTATTAGCCACATTAAAAGCATCAATATCTGAACTTAGACCAAATTGTCTGGCAATAATAACCTGTCTAACTAAAGCCACTAATTTGTTTAGTCCAAAAAAAACTGTTAAAAGTAGAGAACTCCTAAAAAGTGCCGACATATTAAAACACTACTACCCCCGATCTGCCAAGTAAACCCCACTTTCTATCAAATAGAGGCCTTGGCCAATAAACTTGACCATACAATGGATCATTAACCACCAGTTGGGTTGGGTTATCAGCATTTCCCACAAACCCCACAGCTGTTACCGCATGCTCATCTCTCAAAGCCAGGATATTTTCCCCAGATGGAGTAAACCAAGAGGTCGGCCAACCACCGCTGCTATAAACCCAAATTACCACTGGATTTCCAGCTGCTAAAGCCTCTGTCAAATCTTTAACCGACCAGCCACTAAACTCCTTAGCTCCTCTGTAAGTACCAGCCACTCTAGCAATTGGCGCCCAGTGAACCCCGTATCCATTAACCATCTGCCTGCCATCAACGTTACCAACAAAGGCCTGATTAGGATTGCCCCAGATATTGCCTTGATGTGGGGTATTATCTACCCCAACTTGAGTCAGTAAAGTTTCCTCAGAAACATTCACACCGCGAAAAGCCAAAGCCATTCTCAACGCTGAGAGTTCACAAGACAACGCATGCTGCTGCAAAAAGGCTGGCACGGCCAATTTAACCACCTCATCATGGGTCGTAAAAGAGTATGTCAAGTTTGATTTGGAAGCTGGGCCGCTTAGACCTTTAATTCCAGATGCTAAGCTTAAATTGTATGTAGTAGAAGCAGCTAGATTTTTACTTGGTGTAAAAATTATAGTATTTTGATCCCAAGAAAACTGTCCAGAAGTACTAGGCGTAATTGAGAATTTTTCCTCAGCTGATTTCCTATCAACTGCTTGATCAAAAGTAACGCTTATTGGGCCAGTTAAAGTCACCCCCTTCCAACCATCAACTGGGTTAACACTGATAACTTTGACCGAACCAATTGTTGAGAACTGAAAAACACTATCCTCCTCCAAAAATCCTCCATCTAAACCCAAGGCCCCTTTGCTAATTGTTATTTTATAACTTGTTTCATATGACAATGCGTGGGGTTTAAATTCTAGAATTTGATTACTCCGCCAAATCAGTTCTCCTTGAACAACTGGAGCAATTTGGAAATGATCTTCAACTGATTTTTTATTCATTTGAGTAGAAAATTTGATGGTAATAGGGGAGATTAGTGCTACCCCAGTCCCTGTGGGAGTAGCTGACTCTATCCCAGGAGGTGGCTTAGTAGTAAAGGTGGATAAATGTTCGATCTTGGTCTCACCTCTTGCAATAATCTCTTTAGTTTGCGGATTGATCGAAAGATCAGTCGTCTTAACCCTCAAGGTATATTTTGTGCCCTGTTTTAAATTTTCGCCAAACTTCAAATTATATTCCAGTTTAGGTTTATCCAGACTCAGAGTAAATGGCGTCTTTGGTTCAACTTCAAAATCAAATTCACTTAAGTCATTATTTGGATTATCCAAAATTACTTTGATTGGGGAAGAAGTGGCGACGTTTGTGGAATCATTATTAGGCTCAACTTTTAGTACTTTTGGTTGCGGCTCTGTTTTGAAGGAAAACTGATAGGAGTGACTTCCAGGCATCCCAGAAGCAGTTTTAATATTTGATAAAGTAATCTGGTAATTAGTATCTGGCTTTAAATTTTGGGTTGGATAAAAAGTCACACTTCTAAACAGATGAGTTCGGTAAAAATTTCTTTCAAATATCCAAACTCCAGCTACCTCTGGCTGAATACTTTTTTCTAAAGCTTTTCTAGAAACTGGCCGGTCAAAAATGACTTCGATTTTTTGAGTGGGTGAAGTCAAATTTGAAGCAGCAGCAGGTGAGGTTTTAACTACATTAGGAGTGGGAATAAACCAGTAAGCCGCAATGAGCCCTCCTCCTACTATAACCAGCACCTTCAAAACAACCCCAAGCCAAAAGACTTTTTTGAGTCTTTGTTTGATCCCAATCTCCCGGCCTTTAATTCTTAAAAAAAGATAAGCTAAAGACAAAAGCAGCAAAAAAAAGGCAAAATATAAAGTCAATAAATCAGGAGGTATTAGGGGGCTACCTTCAATAGGAGTAGAGTAGGCCACCCCTAAAACCGAACCGGGTAGATTTTCCATTTCTATCTCATTGTAAAATTTTTAGAAGGGTGAAATCAAAGAGAAGAAAGCAGATCAGAGGCTGCAGTTAAGTTTGGTGCAAAAAAAAGTGCTCTCTCTGCCTCAGCGCGGGCCTGTGCTTTATCTCCCAAGCCTTTATAGGAGACCGCTTTTTCCAGATGTGCCTCCGCAAATGAATCGTTACTATTTAAAGCTAAGTTGGCTAGTTCTAGAGCCTGTTTGTAATCACCCAATGCATTTAAATTTTTAACTGGTTGGATTTGATACCACAAAATTCTAAATGGCCAACCCAGACTTTGAGATTTTTCAAAGGCTACTTTGGCCTCAGAGTATCTTTTTAATCCAAAATAACTACTTCCTAAATTAAAGTAGGCCACCATGTCACCCGGATTTTGATTGATATCAGCTTGGTTTCTTGTCACCGCCTTCTCAAACATCTTTTGTGGGTCAGCGTCCTCACCCAAAACCGCATCCAAAAGTCTTTGCTGAGAAGCTTTATAAACAGGTGTGTACTCTCTATTAAAAGGTTTCCATTGAGCCACATCAAACTCACCGTATTTGTAAACAATATTAATCCCTAAATATGAATCATCAGCAATAAAAACTTGTTTTTCATCATCAAAGCCTCTGATGACAGTGAAATGTCCAATATCTTCATTTGGATGAAGATAATCTTCAATTAAGACATAGAAACCATTAGCAATTAGACTTTTAAGCCTATCAATACTGCCGTTGTATAGTAGTTTGGATTCAATATTGTAGTCCTTTTTTAAATAATCTACGATCTCATAAGTAAAAACATTTTTGTCATCTGAGTTGCTGCGCAAATGGGCTTTAGTGGTATTTTGATCAACCGTAAATCCAAAATATTGTAAGATCATCGAGGTAGTGGCAGGCCCACAATTATTAAAAGATTGTGGCACCCATTTCGCTCCAGTGAGTAATGCTTTGGTGCCCGGAATAGTCACAACCACCTTATCCGCCTGACTATTTTTCTCAATAGTTTTGGTATCTACAAAATCGCTCGGACTAGCGCTTTGGTAAACAGGCGCATGGGGAGTCAGTTTAGATTTTATAGTTGGCAGAGCCAATATTAAGATTCCCAAACCCAGGGCCAAGAGTACCATAATCACCAAAATATGAACAAAGCCCTTGTTGTTTTTTAACATTAATAATTATGATATACTAGATTTATGTCCGAGTTACAGACCCAAGAACAAGTCACCACTGTCTCCAGATCAGCCCCAGCTCAAGTGACTCAAACCACCAAAACTGTCACTCCACCTGTTCCAACCGAACACCAACAAAAGGTCTATCAAAAAAAGAAAAACATCTTCAGAACCTATCAGGTAATTTGGTACATATTAGGCGTGATAGAAGTTTTAGTTGCTCTAAGAATTGCTTTAAAAATGCTAGGAGCAAATGTAAACAGTCCATTTGTTAGCTTAATCTATATAGTGACCGACCCACTTGCCCTGCCCTTTAGCGGAATTTTTAAAGCCGACTTAACCTCAGAAGGAGCTATACTTGAATGGTCAACTTTGGTCGGGATGGCTATTTATGCTCTAATAGCTTTTGCAATTATCCAACTACTGCAACTGGCCAAACCCACCACCCCTAAAGAGGTTGAGCAAAAAGTTGATAATCCCTAAGTTTAGAAAAAAAAGATTCACCCTCATTAATAAAAGCAGTTGTTACCTGGGTTGCAGCAGCGCCTACCTTTAAATAATCTTTAACATGAGATCTTTGACTAATCCCACTCACTCCAATAACCGGAATACAATCTGGCAAAACTTGCCTTAGCTGCCTCACTTGGCCCAATGCAATTGGCCTCATCGCCTCTCCACCAATCCCTGCTAAGCCCCCACCAGAGGTGATAGTGGGCTCGCCCTGTTCATTAAAATAAAAACCATTAGGAAAAGTATTGCTAGTTACAACAGCCCTAACTAGTCTAGATGAACAAATAACCCCAGCAACTTCTTCTAAAAGAACTGGATCTGAAAAAGGGGATAGCTTAACAGCCGTCCAAAAATCAAACCCAATAGCCTCTTCTTGCTTTCTCAAAATATCCTCCAGCACCTCTAAATCAAAACTAGCAATCCTTTTTTGCTTCCCATCAAGCCCCCAAACATTGGGACACCCCAAATTTAGCTCTTGACCATCCACTCCAGAACCAGCTATCACCTCTGAGATATGAGCGTATTCATCAGGAGAAAACCCAGCCACGCTCACAATCAAGGGTTTGCCAAAAGCATGGGCAACGCCTGTCATCTCAGCTAAGTTTTGCCCATAATAAGCGATCCCCGGATTAGGTAACCCCTTTGAGTTATGAGAAAACCGGCCATCTTTTTGAACAAAATAGGTTGAACCTAGATTTCCCATCCTTTCCGCTACAGTAATCGACCCTAAAACTACGGCAGCAGAAGCAGACTTAGCAACTCTTCTGACATCTTCAAAAGATTTAACCGGTCCAGCCCCCACCATCACCCTAGACTCTAATTTAAGTCCATTCAAATCAACCGGCGAATTTACATCAATCTCCATAATAGCTTTGACCCACGAGCTCACTACTTTTGTGCAATAACAATACAGTGTGAAGCATGGTATTTATCTAGGTTCACTAGCACTCGGGCAATCGGTAATGGAAAAGGATAAAAACCTGCGCCAATAACTTTTACAACCTTAAATTTGTAGCCTTCTATGAGTTGGACAAGAGACTTGGCTGTCATTACATTCAAATGAGGATTCATACCCTTCATGGTTTCATAGAATATCGCATTTGGTCTATGCCCAATAGGGAATTTTTTAGAAAGGAATGGACCAGTATATGGTTGCAATCCCCGGAGTAATGCGAAAATATTATGGTATGCAGCGAGGTTATCTGTTGAAACAATAAATAAACCATCCCTTTTAAGAACTCTATGTGCCTCTTCGATAAATAAATCAACATTGACTAAATGCTCAATTGTTTCAGTTGAAGTGATCACATCAATGCTACTGCTGCTAATTTTCCATCTCTTATTTAAATCTCCACTTATTACCCGAACCCCTCTTTTTTCAGCTTTTTTTGAAATTTTTTTAATTATTTCAAGGCCGAATACTTTACTGGTGCCGATAGCTTTTGCCCTTTGCATAGTTTTGTATCCGTCATATGAACCACAGTCAAGATAAGTTAGCTGACTTCCTTTTGGAAGAAATTTCCCAACTTTTGACTCGAGTTCGTCTTCCACTTGTTTTCCTAAATTTCTAATATAAGCACCAAAATTTTTCACTATTGGCCACAATCATATCACAATAGTTTGCAGTTAGAAGGTGTTTTGCCTATGCTATGATAGCTTTATGCTTTTAATTCTGGCAGGGCTTTTACTCTATACAGCGGTTATTTTACTAGCTACTGCAGCCTCAAGATTAATTCACCCTAGCATTGTGGCTTTAGTCTCTAATGGTTTTGGAATTATAGTTCCTCTAATAATTGCTATCCCCTTATTGGCCAAAAAAAGTGCCGGAGATTTTAAATTGGGAATAGCTTTGGCCGTTCTAGAAGGACTTTTAGTTGGTATCTTCGCTTTTGTCTTAACCAAAGCTTTAAATACAGATAAAGTGGCTATTGTGACTCCAGTCATCTTTGGTGGAACAATTTTTCTAACTTCAATCCTAGGTTTCTTCTTATTTAAAGAAAAAATTACCATCTTTCAAGGCCTAGGTCTAATCTTTCTGGCCATTGGCTTCTCCTTCATCATCTACGCCAAATCCACAGGCAATTAAAATCAGTTCACTTGATATTATGTTAACTATTGGCTAGAATGGCCACTATGGAATACATGCCAAATAAGGAGATCGCTGATGCAATAGGCCAACTACCATCCAAGCGACCCTTTGTGGTGGGAGAAATCATGGGCCAAGTTGAATCAATTATTCGATCTTGTAAGCAGGGTCCCTACCTCGATATCGACGCTATCCGAGTTGTGACACCTCTTATCCCAAGCTGGGCGCGGCGAATTCCTAGGCATTACATCGCACATCTTGAACGCGACGGTGAGCAATCCATTCAACATTTGCTCCTCCCTTGGGAACTAAATGCAACTCTACATCGCAGCAACATACATACAACTTCGGAGCTCCAGCAGTTACTGCATAGGGAGGGCTTCTGGGCAGACAATCACATCCAAAGATTAATGTTAAGAAGGTTCATTCAACTCGTACGCGAAAATTTGATACCTCCTCTAGGACTCACCGTTCCCGCCTTTCTAGAAATGAGACTTAAGAGCTTTGAAGAAACGATTGCAGAATTCAATGCAAAAACCTAAATAATATCTTTTAAAATAACACTTTCTCAACTAAAATTACCCCATGGCAGCAGGTTATATATTTCTTTGTTCAAATGCCACAGAGGATGAGTGCTTGCAGAAGAATTTATTTGGAGGAAAGAAACAATACCAATCTCAAACTAAACAAGTCAAAGTTGGAGATGTCCTCCTTCTCTATAACTATCAAGCTCAAAGACTTCACGGTGAGTTTGTAGCTATATCAGATTCAGATTTTAACATCGAGCCAGAAGCTTGGAGTGGACGATATCCTTGGCAGGTCAGGGTAAAAAGGACTGAAAACTATAAATTTCTCTATAAGGAAGATTTTACAGATTTAATACCATTAAGAAGAGGTCTGCCCATCGCCAAATTATCTCCCGAACGCATTCTCCTATTGGAGGAACTATTCAAATCAGAACAAAGGCTCCCGCACCAAGAGGAAGATTATAGAGATACAAACCCTCCGAAGGAATGGACAAAAGATGGCCATCGAGTTAGAAGTCTTTCTGAGGTTACGATCGATAATTGGTTATATGCTAATAAAATAGTTCACGGGTACGAGGTTGTAGTGGAAGAATCACAAGAAATAATGTTCTGTGATTTTGTAATTCCTTATTCAGAATACAATTTGTACATTGAATTTTGGGGCATGAAAGACAACCAATACAAAGAAAGAAGGAAAAATAAACTTGAAAACTATCAAAAATATAATCTAAAACTTATTGAGCTAATCCCTCAAGACCTAGACTCAATAGATTTAGTATTAAAAGAAAAATTATCAAGATATGGAATAAAAATATAGCGGCCATCGCCAAATCCACAGGCAATTAAAATCAGTTATACTTCAACTATGCTTCAATTGTTTGGATACATCTCAGGGTTCTTAGTTTTTCTTTGCTATTTTCCATATATTAAAGACACGCTGCAGAAAAAGACTCAACCTGAGCGGGCCTCTTGGCTAATCTGGACAGTTTTGGGAAGCATTGCCTTCTTTTCACAATTCGCTAAAGGCGCCACAGATTCGTTATGGTTAACTGGAGTAGAAACAGTGGGAGTTTTGATAATCTTTCTTTTATCAATTAAGTTCGGAGTAGGGGGTCTGACCAAAAAAGATCTTATCGCTTTATTGATCGCTCTGCTGGGTTTAATTATTTGGTACTTCACTAAAGAGGCAGCCATCGCTTTACTAATAGTAATTGGGATTGATGCTGTTGGTGGGTTTTTAACAATTCAAAAAGCCTATCTTGATCCTGGCAGCGAAACAATGGCCACCTGGCTTCTAGCCGGAATCTCGGGAATTTTTGCTATGCTTTCAGTCGGCAGCTGGGATCTAATCTTGTTAATCTATCCTTTCTATATTTTTCTTCAAAACTTTGCAGTAGTCGCAGCGATGTTAATAGGAAATCAGAAAAAATCTTAAATTCTGTTATAATCCCGCCATGGATATGGAGCTTAAATTATCTGGTCAAACCAAACTTCATGATGAACATCATATTGAGTTAGGGGGTCAAGTTTATGAAATTAATTTTATGGGTGCAGAGGAAACTGTGCCAGGTTTTGGTTATGAAGTTGATACTTATATTTTTCTCGGTCAAGCCTTAAGATAAATATTCTTCTTTAATATCTGAATTAAATTTTTCCACTAATTTTAGAATTTTGGGAGTAATAATAATGGGACAGTAAGCGACAGTTTTCTGATTTTGATTATAAAAGTTTTGATGATAATCTTGCGCTTTTTCAAACTTGTTGAATGGTGAAATTTCTGTCACTATCTTGTCTTTAAAGTTTTTTTGATGCTCTTTTTTTGAGACCTCAGCTATCTTTTTTTGTTCTTCGTCCTGATAAAAAATCACTGACCTATACTGAGTCCCTTCATCATAACCCTGTCTATTTAAGGTAGTGGGATCATGGGTTGCAAAAAAGATCTCAAGAAGATGTTCAAAAGTAATTATTGCCGGATCAAATTCAATCTGAATCGCCTCAGCCCCTTCACTATAACCTGAAGTAACTTTGTTAACTCCCTTCAGCCTTTGAAAAATAGCCTCAGTGCACCAAAAACATCCTCCTCCAAAAGTTGCTTGCATCATTATCTTTATTGTATACCAAATAATATGCTATATTAATATTAATGCTCGCATTAGTACTTATTTTAGTTTTACCTCTTCTGACTCTTTTCTTAATCCAAGGTAAATCCCGACAAAAGCCCAAAAAAAGTTCTCAAGATACCGCCATCCGAGATGGCTTTTTGTATGGAGGCTTACTTGGATTGTTTGTTTTAGTTGCTGCAGGAGTCAGCCGTTTTATTCCCTTGGCTAGTCTTTCAGATAACTTTACCCCCCTTTTTACCCTAGTGGTTGCTTTGGTTGTATTTGCCCTTTCTGGAATCAGCACTATCAAAAAAACTAAAGATATCAAAAGCAGTGCGCTGTCAGGAGCAACGGCTGGGCTAGTCAGCGCCCTTTTAACAGGCCTGATTTACTTGTTGATGGGCCTGTTTTCTTCAATGAATCGGGTAGTTTTCTTTGATAATATTACTGGCATGTTTTATTTAATTGTTTTTGGAGTTTTAGTCGGAGCATTCACCGCCGCACTAGCAGCTAAATTTAATAAGTAATTATTTAACCTCGATTATCTCCACCTCATTGTTTTTAAAGATAGATTTTAGTTCTGTCGTTTCATGAAAGGCACATTTATCGCTAGTTTGAAGATAGACATATTGAATCTGCTTTTGTCTTAAATCTAAAACAACTTTTGGATCCTCAATTCCCAAACAGAAAAAATTCCGAGTAAATTCATTTTTATCAGTTGGGTCATCTCCTAAAAGCAGAGCTTGGGCAACATCTTCAAAATAAACTGGATGAGCGCTCAGCCCACTTATATAGGAACTATCATGATAAGAGCTCAAAACCATTCCACTATTTTTTTTCATTTTCAAAAAATTTAAAGCCACCAGTTGTTTATTAGAAATAGTGAAGTTAGCTCTGCCAAGAAATTCTTTTCTATAAATTTGCAGAGTTTGAACAGTTGTCGGAATTGAGAGCAGTATAAAAATAACCCAAACAAAAACTTTAACCTGAGTCTTTGAACCCTCTGTCATTTTTGTCACCACCCAAGCTGCCAAAATATTTAAAATCAGTAAACTATAATAAAAAAATTGAATGCTATTCCAGACCACCCCTTTTTGCAAAAATAGTAGAGGAATAGCCATCCCCAAAAACGCCATTAAAGTCATTAAAACCAGCACCGGCTTTTTTAACAAGTCAGTTAAACTGACCTTTTTTATACCTAATAAAAAAACTATTCTAGTCCCTAAATTCCCAACTACAAAAATCACCAAACCAATCATCCAAAGTAAAATTACCCTTTTGGTATTTTGCTCTGCTAAATAGGTCTGTCTCAAAAGCTCCCACCCAATCTGATTTAAATGATCTGGGGTCACCATCATGGTTTGGATAAACCAGCCTGGACTCCAAAAAAGTCCAGCAGAAGAGAAGTCATTTGTTAGCAGAAATAAAGTTAAGCTAACTGTTACCGATACCAAAAAAACTAAACTATAATAAAATTGTCTTCTAAAAACTACCCAAAAACCACAGCAAATCAGAAGCGCCCCGAGAACAAGTACCCCGCCATACGCTTTAAATCCGATATTGACTCCCAAAACAACTCCTGTGATTAAAATAAGCCACCTGTTTTTAGACTCTCTTAAGCAGTCAAATAAAATTAATCCACCAAGCAGCAACACAAAAGAAGAAACCAGTGGAGTATTCAGAAGCAAACTCACTGATTGACTGGACCAAAACACACTCTCCTGCGAAAAAACTGCCACTCCCAAAAAAGGAACTAGATATCCTAAACTGCCTGCAAAATAACTTAAAAAAACCGCTAAAAACCCCGCCGCCCTTTTTTTAGTCAATCTTACAGTCAAAACAAAAACTAATAGTCCAAAAAGCCCTGAATAAAATATCGGTAAAAATCTAAAAAACAGATCTATTTTGTTGATCGGCAAAACCAAACTTATCTCGCTAGCTACCAAGTCGGATAAAAAGTGATAATTACGCAGTAACGCCCCAGAAAATGCTAAATTATAAGGAGGAAAGCCTTGAGATAAACTCTGAATTAAGCTCAAATGCCAAATTCCATCATGGGCATTAGCTCCAAAAAACTTTAAACCATCACTATATTTAATGCCACTGAAAAAAACTAAGCTACCTTGCACCAATATTCCCAGAAAAATCAAAGCGGTAAGAAGCCAGTCAAATCTTTTAAAAAGACTCTTTTTAAATCTAAACTCTTTAAATTGAAAAAATAGCCCCGTCCCTCCAAGGATCAAAAAAACTGGGGTGACCAAAAAACGGATCTGTAAAAAAGCTGCCAAATAAAGGACTAGGCTAAAAACTGACAGCCCAATAATGGGGGAGAGTGCCCATCCTTCCAAAACAGTCAAGGCTTTTTGGAAAGGACGAGAAAGTAGAAATCCACTTCCCCAAAAGACAATCAGGCTAAAAAGTATAAACAGCAAAAATCCAACTATCATTGATAATACCAAGCCGGCGATCATTCCGGCCTGGTATATCTATTCTAGAACACCATGGACGATGTTGGGGAGCTACCATTTCTGAGTAGCTTTGCCCTGACCCATTTTAGCTCTTCCCATGTAAAACTCTCACCTAGACTCTTTTTAACTGGAGTTAAAAAATCAGTACCTAGTTTTTTGAATTCTTCAGAGATTCGCTCTTGCTTTGCCTCTGGCACAAACTGATTGATATTCAATTTTTCACCTTGCTGGTAAGCCTCCGCTAAATGAGTGTGAACTGTTTCTACTGAAATATTTCTCAGAAGAGCAATCTCAGACACATTTTTGCCTTGGTTAAAGAGCTCTAATGTTTTGGCGATGCTTTCACCTTTCTCCATGCCAACCTTGCGCGCCAGCTCTGGATCAGGTTGTTTTAAGCTCACCTTGGCTTTGCCTGCTTGTACCGCAGTTGATTTGTCCAGCAGTTTTAAAGTTGGATACTCAGTCTTAGTTTGTTCAAGTAAGCCCTGCTCTATCAGCTCTTGAAGAAACACTTTTACCTGTTCAAATGAGTATTGTTTTAAAACCCCATAACTCTCCAAATCTTGGTGATTATATTTAACAACCTTTTGTGATTGTGATCCAATCAAAACCGAAGCAATATGATTTTTGCCAAATTTTTGGCGAGTTTTGTAGATGCAAGAGAATATTGCAAGAGCCACCTCAGTCCCATCGAAAAAATCTGTTCCCATACCTAAAATCACCTCCCTAACCTAAGATAACCCGAATATACACCAAATAAAACGCTTATGTCAAGTAAGTAATATTACTGTAGATTAGATCTAAAAGCATACCAAAAAAAGCTATGTAAAATCTCTTTGGCATCCAAAAAAGTTTCTTTTATTTCATCCAAAAGAGTGCGCTCATTTGGTTGCTGAAGTTGCATAGTTGGTGTTGGATCCAGCAACCGGAATGAAAAAACATTTAAAGGTAAATTAGCAGACATCTTTATCCTCCTTTCTTTAAGTCTAATACTACTGCTCGTGTTTAATATCCCAATAATCGACCAGTAAGAAAAAAGTAATAATATCCCTGTAATAGTTTAGTAAGAATCACCAATTCGGCTTTACTTTGAACCTAAATGGGGTTACAATTAACCCTTGTTCCTTCTCAAAAAGGAACATTTTTTATGAGCGAAACAATCACTAAAGTTGGCCTAGCATCTCTAATTAAAGAAATTAAAGCAGGGGATTATCAACCGCCTTGTTTAGGGACTGACGATCAAGCACAAGCCGAGCTCCTATGGAAAAATACCAAGCCCGATCGGGGAGCTAATCTATATGTTTTAATAGATCCAATCATCTCCCAAGTTTATAGAGATAGGAGATTAATGCCACCCTATGGCCTAAAATATTTCCAAGGTGAGCCAGTCCAAAGAGATGATCTTAAAAATTCTCACGATCCATTTAATATCATTCGTTTAAGTATGAAGGCTACCTTACTGGATGCACTTAATCAGACTCTATCTTCTATTAAACAACCAAATCCGGCGAGACCAACTTCTTTGGAGCAACAAAACGCCTATCACCAGATCGATCAAATGGTAGCGTTTTGGTTTAGACAAGTTCTAAAAAAAGATCTCCCAGAAAATGCTACTGATGAGTTAATTGCAATCGGGATAGATCCTCCTTGTGAACTAATGCCTGCCACCTTTGAAGTTATCCCACATGTTTTTGCTAGGGAATATCCTGCAATGGCTCCTTCTGCAGAGCTATTTACCCGAATAGCCAACAACTCCTTACCCTTTGTTTCTTTTTTTACCAAACAGCACATCTATACCTCCATGATTCAATTTGGTCTTCTAAGCCAAGAATCAATTGGACCTTATCGTTTTAATCCTAACTCGTTAACGCTTGAAGCAACACCCTCTGGTCCAAGGTTAGCTATTCAAGAAGTTATTAAAAAAGAATTGGCTACAAGAGGCAATCAACTGCCAGATAGTCTACTAGACTCTGGTCTAATCATGGGAATGACTAGTCCCATTGCCACGGGTTGCCCCCTAGCTGTTGCTATTGATGGCCTCTCGGGAGTCCAGCTTTGGAATTGGAACATTGAAATTGGTCAGCAAATTTATCAAATGCAAGGCTATTAACATGAAACCAGAATTAGTAAATGTCACCAGGTTTGATTGGGATAAACATCGGGTCACACATGAGTTTTCTTTACTTGGCCGCTTGCTTAGAAAAAAACCACATCAACTATCTAGACAACCAACTCCTGCTGAAATCGATCGAATTGTGGATTTAAGAGCCCATAAAGATCAAGAAACTATTAAAGAGATTCTTCGGCCGATTAGTTTTGGAGTTTCAGATCAAGTCGACTGGGAATCAAATTCAACGCCGTCTTTGGCATCCAGAATAAGAAATAATCTGGATTTTTTTTGGCCATTCAGTCCTTGCGAGGATGCTCTCGAAGGAGTCAGATTAACCCGGAAACTTGGCTTTAGAAATACTTTTTGTTCAGGTACGCCCCTCAACTTAGCTCAGAAATTCGAATATGGTATGACTCGGGATGGTTTTGCAGCTAGCGCTGATACTAGATTCTCGGCCGTTTTAAGGCCTGGAACTTTTCATTCAGATCTTTGGCCGGGAGATCACGTTAACACCGCTGCTACCAAACTTCTCGCGACTGTTTTGTTTGAAATAGTCGATGGACAAGTTCCAGTCACAATTGAAGATGATAATATTATCGCTAAATGGATCGCCAATCTCTTAGGGGGCTATGTTCTCGTTCCTCTCACTGAAAAGCAAGCCGAATCAGAACAACATCTTCTCATGCCTGAAATTTGGCTTGAGCGCTCAACAGATAAAATTATTTATAATGTCAATTTGGCCGATCCAACTAAGCCCTCATCATCTGTTATATTTACACCAAAGGCTCCTCAATGAAAAATTTACTTAATCAAATCTATAGTTCAGGATTAAAATTTCTTGAACCCCTATCTACTGAAGACACCTATGCAATTATCGTTAAGGAGGCATTAAGGCTTGTTAATGCCGATCAGGGGTCAATCTCCTTGGTCGTCCATAAAGAACTAGAGAAAGTTTATTCGACAACTCCGTTCTTATATCGGGTTAAAGCTAGAAAAAATGGCATCACCTACCATACCTTTAAGACCAGACAACCTAAGATATTAAATATTAAAGAGTCTTTGGCAATCCATCCAGAGCTGAAAGATACTCAAATAAAATCTTCAATCTTTATACCCCTTTCTTATAAAAATAAGTCAATTGGAGTCTTGTCTCTTGATTCATATAAAAAAGAGGAATTTACCTCCCAAGATATGGATGCTTTAAAACTTTTTGCTTCTATGGCCACTTTAGCTATTCGCAAAACTCAGTTATATAATGAAACTAAAGATGCGCTAGAGACCAGAGATCTGTTTATAGCTCTGGCTTCTCACGAACTCCGCACACCACTTACGACCATAAATGGTTACATACAGCTTCTGAAAACTAAATTAGATAGTATGCCCCAAAATGAATCTCGGTGGATTGAGGAGATGTCTTGGGAATGTACTCGGTTAACTAATTTAGTCAAAGAGTTGCTTGAGCTAAATTTAGTTAAAAGTGGTAGATTGGAATTTACATTAAAAGAGTGTTCTCTCTCGCATGTCATAAACCGTGTTATAAATGAATTTCGTTTTGCTCACCCAGACCGGAACATCATTTTTACTAGCAGAGTAGAGGAGAGTCGTGATATGGTAATTGGCGACTTTGATAAATTAATGCAGGCTTTGAGCAACTTAGTTAACAATGCTGTTAAATTTTCTTCTCCTGAAACCAATGTCAAGATTGAGCTTAAAAGCGCCGGGGATGATTTAAAAATATCTGTTGTTGATCAAGGTGAAGGTATAAATCAAGCTGATCTTCCCCGGATAGCCGAAGAGTTTTACAAAGGCGCAGATAACCTTAAAGAGGGAATGGGTATCGGCCTTTTTTTGGCTAAGTATATTGTTAATCGTCATCAAGGTTTGCTCAAAATTGAGTCTGAACCTAAAAAGGGAACCAAAGTCGAGGTTACCATTCCTGAGGCCAAATTATGAGCGAAACTAAAGAGCTCCGATATAGCCATAATTACTCTGATTACCCAATCTTATATGGTTTAAGAGACTGTGTTACGGGCATACTTTATGGCGATCAACTAGTTGATAGCTTTATTAATAATCCCTTTAATCGTCGCTATATTTTCTTTGGACCACCGGGATCCGGGAAAAGTGCAGCCGGTAATGATTTCATCGCTGCAGTCGAAGAAATCTTGCAATCTCACAACATTACTCTTCACGCTGAGCGACTGACTTATGATCAAGTTTATAGCGAAATCGCTCAATCAGATCAAAAATCAACTTATGGCATCAGTCCGAGCAGTTCTCGTTGGGATCCAGTTTATAATAGCGAACTTGGTCTCTGGATTCGACCTAATTACTATATCGAGTCTCAAACTCTACTCGATCAAGCTAGAAGTTCTAGTATTATCACTGCTCCTAATACCTCCCAAGACCGCTTTATGCAAGTTCTCGAATTTCCTGGAATTAGCGGTTTAACTGGCCATACAGCAAAAGAAGCGATTAGGAACCGAGGTTTCACTACACTTCAAGCTCTTGCCCAAGATGCTAAAGATGCCGATAAAACCGGCTTTGGAACCCAAGTAACTGGTATTTTTGGTTCTCCGGAAATGCAGGAATTTAGTTTAGGGATGCGCCGAGAGGTTCGTTCTTTGCCAGACGCTGAAGTTATCACTCACATGCAAGATTTTTATAGAATTCAAGTCATTGGTTTTGAGAACTTATCACCAGAGTTGCGGGGTAAAATGATCAAAGATGATTTTGAATGGGCACCTCAACCTGAGCACATAGTTGGAATCAGGTCCGAGATTCTTAACGCCGCTTTAAGGCTACTTAAAGATAAAATCTTTAAAGAAAAACTTAACTCTATTTATATTCCCACAGAAAGCTTGGTTAAAAAACGTATCTTTCGGGGGTTAAAACTAACAGGCCTTTTTATGTTAGACACCTTCGATCGAGTTGGCTTGGGTTATCAGCAAGCAGGCAATTACTTAGTTAATCCTTTTGGTGGATTGGTCGCAAATGTTTACAGACCAGATATAAAAAGAAGATATTGTATTGAGGGCTTAACAGTCAGAGATTAATCCTTGATCATATATCCAAACCCTCTAACTGATTGGATAAGTTTTTTGTCATTCCCATTATCAATCTTTTTTCTTAGATATCCCATATAAACATCAACCACTCTGGTCTCGATATCAGGGGAGTAGAGCCAAACCCTATTTAAAATCATCTCCCTGGTTAAAACCCTCCCCTTATTGCTCATTAGATATTGAAGTAACTTAAATTCCTGAGGAGTTAGCTGAATTAACTCTCCATCCCTGGAGACCTCCAAAGTTTGATTGTTTAGTTCCAAATCATCAACAGTCAGCTTATTATCAGTGCCTTGGGTATGCCTCAAACGGGCTTTAATTCTAGCCAAAAATTCATCGGCGATAAAAGGTTTGGTCATATAATCATCAGCCCCCAAAGAAAGGCCATGAACAATATCTGCCACCCCATCTTTAGCAGTCAAAATAATCACCCTTAAATCTGGATATTTTTTTCTAATCTCTAAACAAACTGTCTCGCCACTCATATTAGGTAGCCCCAAATCAAGCACCACTAAATCTGGTTTCAACTTTTCAATTGAATTCAGCGCTTGAATTCCATCACCAGCCGCTTGAACAAAATATCCGTTGTCCAAAAGCAACTCCTTTAAATATTTTTGGAGACCTAAATCATCTTCAACGACCAGTATATTACTTGCCATGGCCCGAATTATAACAATGCCCACCCAGCATATCAACCCCATACTTACAATTCTTACAGTTCTATTACATAGAACTGCCAGGCACGTTTAGTCCGCCAATTTATTTACATATCCACTTTCTAACGGTATTCTTACCTTTTTCTTGTTTCGTTTTTAATCCAAACTAGTATTATCTTAAAACAAGCAGCGATAGAAAGAGGGGTGACTATATTGGCCAAAAAAACATCACAACAAAGAAAAGGCAAAGGTTGGCACGGAGATAAAGCTGGCCATGCCCGAGTCGGCCAATTAGGGGGGATTTCTACTCTAGAAACATACGGGGAGCAATTTTACCATGATATTGGCAGTAGAGGAGGCAAAGCGTCCTCTGGAAAATTTAGAGAAGGCGATCCTAGAGCCAGGGAAGCAGGTAGGCAAGGCGGCCGGGCAAGGAAAAAAGCTTAAAAATTCTATTTGTGATTAGCTTGATCTTCCCAAACTCTTACCAATTCTTGAGTTATTTCTGTTTATTGCTCGCTACAATATTTTTATGCAAATTGGAAATTGGTTATTTTTCGGAATTGTTATCGGGTTAATCGCCAGCTTAGTTGATCCCCGCCAATCTGGGGGAATAATCGGTCCAATTCTAGTGGGCTTTTTAGGATCCCTCTTTGGAATCTTTATGGGCCAAATGATCTTATCCTTTATCAACTTAGATAACTCCTCTTTACTGCTCGGAACTTTAGCTGGATCAGGGGCGCTTGTATTTTTATTTATTTCTAGATTATTCAAAGGATTTAATAATCAAAGTCATTTAAGGAGGTGAGTAATGAGGCGTAGCCTTTAATAAATTATGGCAAATCAAAAAACAGGCCGAATGCATCCAGCAGCAGCGGGAGCTCTCGGAGTTATGGTAGGTGCAGCAGCAGGGGCTGCCGCAGTTGCACTGTCTGATCAAAACAACCGCCAGAGGTTAAAAGATACAGTCACTGAACTCAGAGTTCAAGGATCTAAAAGATTTAGTGAACTAAAAAATCAGGCGACTAAACAATTTGCAGGACAGAAAGGTGGTAGAAAAAAACTAGCTGAGACTCCCGCGGAGGAATAAAGAAAAGGGACCGTAGTCTTTTAAAACGAGGCTACGGTCTAAATTTTTTATGTCATCTACTCTCTACCCATTAGAATGAAGAAGAGCAAATCCTCTACTAAAGTCCGCAAAGTGTTCAGGAGAGATCCAATTTAGTCCACCCTCATGATGTTTTCTAATAAAAAAACTAAAAAGTGGGTTATCGGTCCCTTTTAATTTTTGAAGCATGACCAATTCATTAAATGAATGTAACACATCATCTTTCGCCCATCTATTTTTTGCTTCAGAAGATGTGGTCCAGGCTCTTCTTCGGGGACGTATCGAGGCTACAACCCACCTTTCCATTGCGTGACCCATCGCCCCCACAATAAAAGCCTCCGGGGTTTGTACCAAAGTTCCAAAATAGATCACCCGGTCACTTTGATATTTTCCTGGAGTTTGACGGTTTTCCTCAGCCCGCCACATTTTTTTAGCCAGATCACGGTTAGCACGGGTACAATGCCTCTCACGTTCAGTGTCTCGAATCATCTCTTCTGGAGTAGGTAGGTCCCGCTCTATACCCAGCTTAGTTAGTAGAATTCGGGTACTCGGCATTATCGAAAGCTCAGGCAATGTTAGTCCTGGGATCATCTTAATTATATCGGTATATCCATCGAACAGTGCCAATAAAAACTCGGGACTTGCTAACGCGTAATCTATCGCCTCTCTGGCTTTTGGCAAATTACCAATTTGAGAAGCCACTAGATTAAAAGGCTCCCTAATTAGTTCAATCCGCTCGCTAGCTGTCATAATGGGTGGATTATATTCTCAAAGAGTTTAAATATCAAATCAAAGAAATTATGAGATAATCTTTTGATGGGCAAAAAACTTCAGCAAAATCTAACTCTCATCCTCTTTATAGTTCTCATTTTTCTCTCCATCAACTTAATTCTTTATCATTTCATCTCTCAAGAAAGATTTTTTTACTTTTGGGATTTTCTTGGGTATTATGCCAAATTTCAAGGGCTGGCTTCTTTAATTCAATTTGAACCACTAGTGGCATTTAATGCAGTTTTAAATTCAGTTCGGGTTGATGACTATAACTACCTAGCCGCAGTTTTAATTCAACCATTTTATTTTTTATTTGGCGGCTCCAGATTATCCTATATTCTGGCAGTAGGGAATATTTACTTATTTCCTGCTATTTTACTATTTGGACTAATCGGCTATCTGCTCTCCCAAAAAAATTATCCTACTCCTAAAACCTTCTTTTTTATGGCTTCAATTCTGGCTCTAACCTTCTTTCCCTTTTTTAAGCATTTTACTTTTTCCTATTTTTAACAAGAAGTTAGCCCCAGTTTTTACTATATTACTAGCTCTCTATATATTAATCTCCAATGCTTTTTTTTGTACCAGCTTTTAAAGCTAATTCCCCCCTTTTTTAACCGGTTCTGACTCCGAGTTTGATCGGGTTTCCTCGCAACTTTGTCAGGTTCTCAACCTCAGAAGCGGATCCTAATTATGCTATAATTAATTTACTCTATGAAAGATATCGAAGAAATGGGAATACCTGATGAAGTAGTGCCGGGAAATGGCGAGGTACAGAGGGTATACGAGCGTTACTTTGGGGTCTGTGATGTACTCAGCCCAGAGCAATCCCGTGCCATGGCTGAAGAACTCCGACGCAATCGTAAAGATCCAGATCGGAAAGTCATGATTGGGGTCATGGCGGGCCATTTTTCTTTAAGGCCTGATGAACCTGATCCAGGTGATCAGCGGAGTGTTTTTCCATCTAGAGATGAGATGTCAGGTGGTTTCACTGATGATCCAGATGTGCTAAACACAGTCCATTTTGCGGACTTGTATAGGCCAAGAGAAGTTCAAACTCTGCTTGATGATCTTGAATTGGTAGTTCAATATGGAGGGGAGAATTTACATGCGATTCAGCTCGATGTCACATGGCCAAATCCTGGGGAAATTGACAGGTTTAAAGAGAGGCATCCAGACGTAGCAATTATTTTACAACTTGGTAAATTTGCATTCGAAGAGGCAGAAAATGATCCACAAAATATGGTGGATCTACTTCGTGAGTACGGCGATTCAATCGACTTTGCCTTGCTGGACTTGAGTATGGGAAAGGGTAAGAGTATGGAGTCGGAAGGACTTTTACCTTTGCTAAGATTAATTCGGCAAAAACTTCCAGGTCTCGGCCTTGCTGTCGCTGGTGGATTGGGACCAGATTCGATGGATGTACTTGAACCAATTGCTAAAGAGTTTCCGGATATTTCCATTGATGCTCAAGGGCGCCTGAAACCTGCTAACGCAGCAGTAGATGCATTGGGACATATGGTTTCAACTGCCCCTGCAGATTTAGAAAGGGCAAATCGTTATATTGAGATAAGTAGTGCTATGTTAGATAATCCAAAAGAAACTATATGAACGATGAACTAAATAATAATCAAAGCAACTCCGTAAAATCCAGTAATGGCAGTGACATCCGCAAAAAGATTTGGGGCGATAAGTTTGTGAGCAAGAACAAGCCCAAAAGGACTAAACCAATAAAAATAAAGTTCATCTAAACGATTGAAATATTATTGAGAGAGTAGAGTAACCATCACCAGTACCACTAGCTCTACCGCAGCTTTGTGTTGATTTTCTTTGTCTCCCATTAAAACTTGAAGTTTGCCAGATTCAAAGCTTCCAGTTTTATAATGATACAGATCGTTGCTTCTTGTTGCGAGTTGAACACGATTTAGAAAAGGGAAATAGTCGTCATCATACCTGTCTTCTCCGAATAATTTTTTTGACCACAAAGCCACAACACCAACCTTTATATCCGTCTCTATTTTACCACTGGAGCCAGATGGACTAAGGTGACGGTCTATGATGTATTTTGTTAAAAGGGCTATCGACCCCTGGAATCCGATATCAAAAATAACTATTTTATTTTTATCTGTCCGAATATGCTTTTTAATATAGTCTGCCAGACTCTCTATGACCTTCGCAAACCCCGGATTCAAAGAAACAAACACATCTAAGAGTCGCGCGTACTCATTATAAAATTCCTCAAAATTTGTCGGATAGCGTAAATGTGCAGCAGAAAGGGCTGAGAGCGTTCCAATATAATATGCCCACTCTCTCGACTCATGGCTGAGTAATTTTCTCCCAACCATTATCTGATCAGAAGAAGTATCATGCGAGTTTAAGATATCCATAGTTTTGTGTGCTTCATAAAACATTAGGCAGTCCCGCAAAAGATATATGGTATGACTATGGTCTTTCCGTATTTTCGCAACTATTTTCCCGATAAGGGCGCTTATTTTTACAATATCTTCAAGATCTGTAATCTTTCCACCATTCCAGCGTTCCAATTCTGTAATTGAAGCCGGATTTTTTAGTAACGTCTTAATCTGGGGTATTGTAAAGTCAAAATAGGTTTCGGGGGTTGTCTCTTCATCCTCAAATTGTAAAAAATCATCCGGTAGTGTGCCTTGATATTGTTTATCCTGCCACTGTCTAAGAATGGCATCATACCAAGTCTCCTTATATTCTCTATTCAATTGATCACTGATGGCCTTATCTTCGATAAGTTCTTTGTTTGGCTTAAGATCAAAAGCTGTTTTTCCATCGACTTCAAACCACTGATTAAAACGATTACGGTAGTACAGCTTACCCGCAAGGACATTATAGAAGTTTTCTCCGATTTGCTGTTGTCCCTCTTTTTGAGAAACCCATTTTTTAAAACAAAAGTCATACATATTTTGTAAGATGTGTTTATCTCCAAATTGCTTCTCAAACAAGCTTTCCAGAGCACTGGCGAGAGCTACATGACCAACATCAACAACCATCAGCTTAATCCAATCTAGGATATTGAAAATATGTCGACAAACGTTGTAAAGGTACTCATCATCGGACGTTTTCAACCGATCCTGGATATTTTGGATGTCATTGATCAAGAATTCACCAAAAACCTTAAAATCGTCTGTGACAGACCAATTCATGTCTGATTTACTTACAACAGGCATTTTCTCAAAATCTTTAAACCAATTAAAAAGCCAGGTATCATCTTGTGTTTTATTAGCTTGATCTGACATATTTATGAGTATTTAGTAAATTAATTCTAGCACACATTAGCTGGGCAGCGAGGATCCATCCCCAGATCTTTCAGCAACAAAAAACCAGCCACAAGGACTGGTTTGTCATTTAGAGCGGGTGAGGGGAGTAAGGCTACCTTGCCATGATGAATCATAGGAACGATCTTGTAATTCCTCCTGCGTCGAAATTATCGGACCCGGTCCAACTTCCCAGACTGCAACGTTAAACAAAAAGACCGGCCATAAAGACCAGTTTTTCGTTTAGGAGCGGGTGAGGGGAGTCGGACCCCTGACGTTCACTTTGGAAAAGTGACATTCTACCGCTGAATTACACCCGCGAGCGGCAAGCGAGCTAAATAAGCCCGACTTGATGAGAGATATTGTTGCAAAATTAAGCAAGAATTTCAAGTTAGAGTCAGATCTTATATACTTAATAGAGTGAAGACAAAACTAATTCTCGTCCTAATCCTAAGCCTGACTTTATTTACTCACTTTTATAATTTAGATCGGACCTCTAGATTCACTAGAGATGAATCAAGCGATCTTGTGACCATGCACCAATATTTTGTTGATAAAAAATTAACTCTTGTTGGTCCAATTGATAGTACCCATACCAAGGTCTTCGGCTCACTGACTTACTACATGCTAATGCCCTTTACCGTCTTGGGTAACTTTAACCCAGTCAGTCCAATTTATGGCACAGCATTTTTTGGTGTAATCACAGTAATAATTCTGCTTCTCCTTACCAAACAAATAAACAATAGACTAATCTTACCCATTGCGTTACTTCTCATCGCTTGGTTTCCGCTGCTTCAAGCCAGCCGTTGGGCTTGGAACCCTCACCTAATGCCTTTTTGGATCAGCTTGGGGATCTGGCTTTACTTCAAGAACAAAACCTGGAGTTTTTTACTATCTGGGATCTGTTTTGGGCTAGCATTTCATCTTCACTATATTAGTTTAGTGGCCACTGTGCCATTCATTATTTTGGTTGCAGCCTCTCAGTTGAGGAAAAAAGACTTTAAAAAAGCCACAACAATTGTTGGAGGGTATATCTTAACGGTCTTGCCATTTTTGATTTTTGACCTGCGTCATCCTCCAGGACTATTCTTTACTCATTATTTGCACAGTAACGAAACTTCCGCCTACTACTCTCAAAATTTGATCGAAGTTTTAGCTAAAATTTCTCAAGCTATCTCTGGGTCACTTCTAACAATTTTTCAGAATCGGATTATCGCCTTAATTGGTGGGGGAGCAATTCTGGCACTTTTTGTGGGAGATTTTCTAAAACAAAAAAAGTATCTCCTCTTTGTCTTGCCTCTAATTTCTTCTATCATTGCCAACGCTTACTTAGTTGATTATCAGCCCCGCTATATCTTAGCTGCCCTCCCATTTTTTCTAATCTGGTTAGTTTTTCCCAGAAATGGCCATTATAAATTCTTAGGCTATACTTTAATTGGTCTGCTAATTATTGGTTCACTTTTTTCCATAGTTCCACAGCTTACCAAACCAATCATTGAGCCAGATATCGCCACCATCAATCAAGCTACCAGTTTTATTAAAGAAGAGATTACTAAAAATAACTTGCAGAACGTTAATGTCGCCTCGCTTGCTAGTCCAGACCGGGATCCCAATGCGGTGATTTATCGCGATCTTCTTTTGATCAACGGAGTTACCCTAGAATCATCTGATCAATATCAAGCCTCGGATACCTTATTTGTCATCTCCACCTCAGATGAACAAACAGTCCGCCAAGATCCCGCCTCGATCATGTCTCAATTTAGGAAAGGCCAACTCCAAAATCAAAAGGCTTTCAACAACTGGCATTTCTATGAATTTAAAAAATCACCTAGTTAGGCTGGTTCCCGTTACCTCACTTGATCTCCAGCTAACACCTTCTCTAGAGAGTGTAGTAATTGGAATTGGTTTTCCATCTCTGGGGTCGGGAATATAAGCGATGGATAATGTTTCTGTCCCTCTGTCTTCTTTAACATCAGCGACCACCTTGACCTGTTCTGCCCCAGGTCCTAATCTGAGAACATACTCTCTTACTCCATAAATCGGGTAATTCCCTCTATGTAAAAATGGCGAAATTTCTGTAGTAAAGAATTTAAGAGGGTCGGGGACTGCATTTCTATTAAGTAATGAAGGGCCATATAATGTATCAAAACGGCCTCTAGAGAATAATCTTAATAGATCATGAGGACTCATTAACCGACCTCTGTCTATGCCTTCAGCATAAATTTGAAAAGCGCCAATCCCATCACCAACCACAGTTACATGAGGTAGCCTCCCAACTGTTCCCATATCGTAAGGAAGAGAAAAACGGACTGCACTCCTACTTAATACGGGATCTGGAATTAGTCCTAATCGAGCCACCCTAACTTGGGCCATTCCTTCATTAAAAAATGGAAACTGATCAATGTGCGCAGTAGAAACAGGTGGATCTACCTCCAAGTTATGAACGATCGAACATTTGGTATCTGGATGAAACATCTTCTTGAGGCAGAACCAGCCAATTTTATTAAAGTACTAAGTTGTTGTCAATAGATGCTTGCTAAACTCTGTTATACTAATGGTCATAGGAGGTGAAATTTTATGGCAGATGATAAAAAAGGCAATACTGGCGCGATAATCGCTGGAGTAGCAGGTGCAGTCATTGGTGCTGCCGCAGGCGCAGCAGCAGTCGCTCTTTCAGATGAGAAAAACCGCAAAAAAGTTCAAAAAGTTGCTGGCAACATCAAAAACCGCGGTGGTAAGCTCATCCAAGACATTCAAGACTCTGAAGTAGTTAAGCAGATCACTGAAAAAGTTGGTAGAAAAGAAGACCAAAAGTCTAAAAAAGATTAATTATTCGCAACAGGGATCTTTGAAACCGCAGTTTTTACAGACCGCATCTTTAGATCCAGCTACCACCCCAATAGGTTGGTTACATCTGGGGCAAGGCTGGGTTTCTTTAAGTGGAATCTTTAATGTTTGAAGTGTTATTTTTTGGACTTGTGATTTGGCCTGTAATTGCATAGTCTTCTTTCCAAAAACTGAAAAATCCTGTCCTTAGCATAAAAACTTTTCTAACAAAAAGCAACGCCACAATCACCCCATAAGTCCAGTAAACTCTAGCCATCAAAATTCCCTGAGTATCATTTCCTAAGTTCAAGCTGAAATAACCGCCGCATCCATTTATTATACTTGACAGAATAATTAAAAAGAGAGTATATATAAATCGATGTCATCAAGAAATCTGGCTATTGGTATTGTAATCATCGGACTTTTAATCGTGGGCGGGGTTTTCTTCATCCGTTCTTCCTCAGACCAATCAGCTCAGCTGCCATCTCCTTCAACTGAGGCGCTGTCCATTCCAACCGAACAGCCAAGCTCGCAGTCCGCTACTATCCAAGGCCAAAATATGGTAGATCTTAGTAGCACTGGTTTTAATCCCAAAGAAATCACTATCAACGCAGGGGATACAGTGACCTGGATGAACTCCGACAATCAGGCTCATACCGTTAACTCAGATCCCCATCCCAGACATACTCTTTGGCCTTTTATCAACACAGTTGGTCAAATTCAAGCCGGTCAAAGCAAGTCTCTCAAATTTCCTGATCCCGGTACCTACACTTATCACGATCACTACTTCCCTCAAAACACCGGCACTGTTGTTGTCAAATAATTTCAATGGCAACTGAACTCTTAGGTATCGGTCAATCCATTGAAGTCTATCAACGTCTCCTTTTAGAAGCCCTTATAGCTCAGGCCCATTTCTATGACCAATTGATCAGTCAAATTGGTGAAAAAGGTCATCAAAGCATGGAATATATTTCACTTTGTGAGAGAGCCTCTTACTATTCGAATGCGGCACTAGACTTCGAAAGACAAATTAATGGTCGGGAAACAATGCTGAATTATACCGACGATCTTAATCCACCTCCACCGCCAGTCATCTCCAAAAACGGCTCAAGAATCACGGCCAGGCATATCCAGGGAAGAAGTCTTGTTTGATTCGGTTCATTGGAATTCCCATGCCAGTTAGTAGCTTTTCCATCGCCTCAACCATTGGTTCAGGGCCCGAGGTATAAAAAATCCGCTCATTTATATCAATTACTTTTTCTTTGATGATCTGTTCATCAATCCGCTGCGGATCAATTACATATGTAATTTTCAATTGTGCATTGTCCATTGTCCATTGCTCGAGCTCTTCTTTAAAAGCAGCCTCTTCAGTTCTATTAGCATAAAGCAAAATTACATCGACTGGAGTTTTGTCATGATCTAACTGTTTTAGAATTGAATGATAGGGAGTAATGCCAATTCCACCAGCAATGAAGACATATTTCTTGGTCAGATCTTCCACAATAAAGTCGCCCTCAATTCCGCCAGCTTCAAGTTCGCCACCAATTGGCAGATTATCTAGAGCTTTCTTGAATGAGCTGCCTTTCTCGTGATCAATTCTAGTTGAAATTTGAGGTCTACCTTCAAAGGGCGCAGAAGCGATTGTAAAAAACCGGTTAACTCCCCGGTTATCTGGATTCTCATGAACCAAGGTATACTTCATAAATTGTCCAGCGATCCACGTAATTGGATTTTCTACCTCAAAGATAAAAGTTGTCACTCCGCCAGTCTCTATTTTTTTCTCGGCCAGTTTTAATTTCATATCTCAGTTAATTTACCAGCTATAACTGGAAAAATCCAGATACGACAAGCGCCATAATTAAAAAGGGCGAGAGCGCCGCCACAGCTGATTTTAAGAAGGACAATTTACCAAAATAATGCAAACCCAAAATAATCAGAATTATTAAACCAACTGTGGCTGGAATCCATATATAAGGAAGCCAAACCAACAAAAGGGGAAAACTACTCAGATAAAATATTTTAATCACCTCTTTTAAATTAAGCTTGCCACCTAAAATTCTGGTCACCAAAAAAATCACCAAACAAATCAGGGCCTCTAAGATAATATTAACTGAAATGTAAAACATCACTTGCACTACTCCTAAAAAAAGTAGTTGGATCTTCATTTTAAGTAGGGTATCTAAAAATAATTTAATCAGCAGTCCTAAAGATAAATTAACTAAATAAAACCAAAAAAAATATTTTAAGGGGGGATTTAGTGAATTTTTTTGAATAAACTCAATCGGATGAAAAATACTCCCCTTAATTAAGGAGAAGTAGTTCTCGTAAGAAGGATTCAACGGAGTTTCAGCCACTTCCTTTTTATTTAAAAGCATAAAGGATACTGTAATTATCTCCTAAACTTTTATCAAGCGGAAGAATCAAAATGATCTATTGCATCTGACTACTGCCTCCCATATACTGGTTTCAAACTGCTAGGAAGGGGTGAGTCATCCTTGAGTCGAAACATTACGATCGTAATTATAATTCTGATTATAGTCCTTCTCTCGGGGTATCTCGTCTGGCTGCGTGGCAGGTATATGAGTGGTGCCAGCACGACAGCTCCGACCGCGACTGAACAACCAACTGTCGCTGCAACTGTTGAACCAACAGAATCACCTAGCCCAACAGCTAGTGCTTCTGCATCAATTAAACCAACAGCTAGCCCAGCTAAGCAAAAAACAGCATCTCCCTCCGCAAAAGTGAGATAAGTTCATGGAAAATCCATCAGTTGAAAAACTCGTTATAATTGGTTCAGGTCCTGCCGGCTTAACCGCCGCGATTTATGCTGCCAGAGGTAATTTAAACCCAGTTGTGGTCTCAGGTAGAGCTGCTGGTGGGCAGCTAATGTTAACTACTGATGTTGATGACTTCCCTGGTTTTTCTGAAGGGATTCAAGGTCCAGATCTCATGATTCAAATGCGCGCCCAAGCCCAAAGGTTTGAAACCAGATTCATTGATGAAGATGTTATTTCGGTCGATTTCTCTAAAAGGCCTTTCATCATCAAAACTGAAACTCAAGAACTTAAAACTCAAACGGTCATCATCGCCACCGGTGCCTCAGCCATTTGGCTTGGCATAGAATCTGAAGCCAAGTTTATTGGTAAAGGTATCTCAGCTTGTGCAGTTTGTGATGGCTTATTTTTTAGAGACAAAGACGTCATGGTCATTGGCGGGGGAGATACAGCCATGCGGGAAGCTCAACACTTATCCAAGCATTGCAAAACCGTCACAATTGTCCACCGCCGCAATGAATTGCGCGCCCAACCAGCCTTGCAAAATTTGCTCAAATCTAAAAAGAACGTCTCTTTCATCTGGGATTCGGTTGTTGAAGAATTTTTAGGTGACCAGATGTTAAACGCTGTTAAACTCAAGAATGTCAAAACTAATGAGATTAAAGAATATCCAATCAGCGGAGTTTTTGTCGCCATTGGTCACAAACCCTCGACAGAATTCTTAAAAGGTCAGATTGAACTAGATGAAGAAGGCTATGTAAAAGTTCACAATGAGACCAGAACCAGCGTTGATGGAGTCTTCTTTGCAGGTGATGTCGCTGACAGAAAATACAAACAAGCCGTCACCGCTGCCAGCATGGGCTGCAAAGCCGCCCTAGACATTGAAGAATACTTAGAACACATGAAACTACCTACCGAAGGTGAGTGAAAAATTATTCTCTTTCCCTATTTTTAGAAGGACTGCTTTCCTCATTTAGCCACGCTCTTATCTCTCCAGCCTCTCTTTCCGCTACCCTAACTCTGTGTAAAAAATATTTTGTCCTGATCCGTCCCAACGTTCCTCCTAAAACACTACCCACAACTGGACCAAATTTTCGGCTATAACCTTCTTTATTGCGAGTCAACGTGCCAAAGTGCAAAATCTCATAGTCTATCGGGCTAGTATCTTGAATATCTCTATCTAATGGCCCATAAATTAACATGTTCAAATAATACTACTATCTGTATTTTTTTCAATACCTTATTTAGGTGTATAATAAATTAATGAAACAACTTTTAAAAACTTTATTTGGTCTCCTGCCTTCATCTCCAGTTTATGCTCATTGTGATGTGCCTTGTGGGATTTATGATCCAAAGCCAGCTCAAATTGCGGCAGCCACTGTCTTAAAGATGATGCAGAAAATTATGGAACTGCCAACTGATGGATCTCCTGAAGAAATTTTGCAAGCCAGAAATAGTTTTGTCAGGATGGTTTTAACTAAAGAAGAGCATGCTAGAAAGTGCAAAGAAGAGATTTTAATTTTGTGGACGGATTACTTTAAACCAGAACACTTAGAAAAATTCCCTGATCTCCATGACACTTTCTGGAAAGCCGCCAAACTCTGCTCCGAAGCCAAGCAAACAGTTGATATTGCGGTAGCAGAAGAGCTAGTTGCCTCTGTTGACCGCATCGCTGAAATGTTCAATGACTCCAAAAAATGACTTCTCAAGTCCTTCTTTTTGAATGTCCAGAGCCTTTTGGTGTTTGCTTGGGAACAAAGAGCGTTAAGAAAATCGGAGTGGAGTTGAACAAGGGGAGCCGGCCGTCCAAGAGCCGAGGGGTCGCTATCACCTGATCAACGTAACGGAGATTTTTAGCTCGACTTCCATGCAAACGAGTTTTGGTTACTTTTGCGGAAAAAGTAACAGAAAAATGATCCTAAAATTTCCTTTTTCTAAGTTCACCATCAATGGCAATAGCATGTTGCCAACCTATAAACCAGGTCAGGAAGTGCTGTCTTTTAATTGGGCCTATCTTTTCAAACAACCCAAAGTAGGGGAAGTAGTAGTGCTGCAGCAAAATGGTAAAAAGATGATTAAGCGCATTAAGCAAATGAAACCAAATGGTGAAATCTATGTCCTAGGAGACAATGAAACAGCCAGTACCGACAGTAGAAGTTTTGGCTGGATTAAGCCAACTCAAATCCAGGGAAAAGTCATCACTTCATCCGCTGGCTAGCGGATCAAATCGTCCGGGATGACGATGGGGGGTGGGTTCAGGTATAATAGATTCATGGCTGCTCAACCAAACCCAAATCCAACTACAGCCGTTCAAAACACTGATGAAGTTCATCAACAAGTTGTTAGTCAAATTGCTGAACAATCTAACCAAGCTACTGGCTCAAACATTCCCGTCGCAATCTTTAATCCAGCTATTCATCATGAGCCTTTGGATGAGAATGCTCAGGTTTATTTAAAGCAGCAAAAACAAGAAGAGGAGCATGAGAAAAAGTCCGATGATGTTGAAGATCTGATGCAAGGCTTGAGGGGGCGGCCCAGAACCGCACCCGCCATCGATTTTCTGAAGGATAAAATGAAGTGGCTCGCTAAAAAATCAGGCCGCAAAGTCACATTAAAGTAATGTATGGAAGTTACAACAGCAACCACAGCATCAGCCAATGACGTCATCACTTTAGTAGGCATAATTCTGGGTGCAATAACCCTGACTGCGCTGGTAGCTACATTTGTACTAGCCTATACTTGGCGCTTTCTAGTCGGTTGGTATAAATATAGGGAAAGAGAAAAAGCCTCTCTTTCTTTTGTTTTACTTCAAATCACCGTTCCGAGAGGCAATGAAATAAAAATTGATGCTGCTGAGCAGATGTTTGCTTCCTTTTATGCTATCAAAGCTGGTGCTGGTTTGATCAAACAGCTAGCTTTTTTAAAACCTCAGCCGCATATCGCCCTAGAAATAGTTGCTCTTCCTGAATCGATCCGCTTTTTTATCGCTTGTCAAAAAAAGCATCAAGATTTGGTTGAAAAACAGGTTAATGGAGCCTACCCAGAGGCCCGCATCAAAGAGGTTCCAGAATATAACATCTTCTCTGAAACAGGGGAGGTCGCCTATACCATGTATGGACTTCGCGCAGATAATCATTTCCCGATCAAAACTTTTAAAGATTTGCCTACCGACCCACTTTCTGCTTTAACTTCAGCCATGTCCAAGATGCAGTCAGGGGAAGGAGCAGTCGTTCAATTATTAATGTCTCCAGCTGATGGTAAATGGAAAGATGCTGGCAAAAAGTTCATTAAAAAAGAAAAAGATCCAGGTACAGGCGACAAGCCCAAACCACCTCCTGATCAAAAACAGTTAGAAGCAGTTGAAGAAAAGCTCCGGAAAAATGGTTTTCATTTTGCTGTCCGGGTCGTTGTCAGTTCAACCAGTAAAGATGCTGCTAAAAGTCACCTCACCAATATTAAATCCGCCTTTGAACAGTTCAATGGTCCGTTCAACGGATTCTCTGGTATGAAAATCCCATCAGAAAAAGGTTTTATTAAGGATTTTATCTACCGCTACTTGCCCCGTTATGACCGGCTTTCAGTGATGGGTCCAGATGAGATCGGTTCAGTCTTTCACATGCCCAACAAATCTGTTGAGACTCCTCATATTCAATGGTTGCCCGCCAAGAGCTCTCCAGCTCCAGAAAAGATCCCTAATGAAGGTCTTTATATCGGCAAGTCCAACTTCCGGGGTATTGATCGTCCAGTTTTTGTCAGTGATTTTGATAGAGGCCGTCATATGTACATCATCGGACGGACTGGTGTCGGTAAAACTGAGTTAATGAAGGCGATGATGGTCCAGGATATCTACGCCGGCAAGGGCATCTGTTTTATCGATCCTCATGGTGATGCAGCTGAGGACATGCTTGAGAGGATACCCCCAAGCCGGGCTCAGGATGTGATTTATTTTGATCCTTCAGATACCTCCAGGCCATTTGGCATGAATATGATCGAGTCTTACAACGAGGATCAAAAGCACTTCGTTGTCGCCAATATCATCGGGCTGATGTATAAGCTCTTTGATCCACAAAAAACTGGTATCATCGGCCCCCGTTTTGAGCACGGAGTCCGCAACGCCATGTTAACTGTCATGTCTCAACCTGGCAATACATTTATGGAGGTCGTCCGTGTTATGACCGACCCTAACTTTGTCCGCGAACTTCTACCACTTGTTCAAGACCCAGTCGTCCGCCGCTACTGGACCGATCAAATCGCCCAAACATCTGACTTCCACAAATCTGAAGTCCTAGATTATACAGTTTCTAAATTTGGGCGTTTCGTCACCAACGCCATGATGAGAAATATTATTGGTCAATCAAAGTCCTCATTTGATCTGCGCGATGTCATGGACAAAGGCAAAATTTTAATTGTTAATCTATCCAAAGGAAAACTTGGCGAAGAAAACTCCAACTTCTTAGGATTAATTTTAGTTCCAAAAATTCTGGCTGCTGCGATGTCCCGCGCCGATATGCCAATGGAGGATAGGAAAGATTTTCATCTCTACGTTGATGAGTTCCAAAACTTCGCCACCGATACTTTTGGTGAAATTCTATCTGAAGCCAGAAAATATAAATTATTGCTAACTGTAGCCAACCAGTTTATTGGTCAGATCGGTGAGGAGTTAAAAAATGCTATTTTTGGAAACGTCGGTACCATTATCTCTTTCCGGGTTGGTGTCACTGACGCCAACTTCCTGCAACATGAATTTGCCCCAGTTTTTAATGAGCAAGATCTAGTTAATATTGAAGCTAGACATGCCTACATCAAGACTCAGGTTCAAGGTGAGCCTGTTCAGCCATTTTCCATGTCCACAGAATTTCCCTCTTATGAAGAGTGGCAAGCCATGCGCCGTCCAGAGATCGGCCGCGCTATCAAAGAACTCTCCCGCCTAACTTATGGAAGAGATGTCAACGCCGTCGTCAAAGAAATCACCGAACGCTCCAAGCTGTAGTTCGCAAATCTCAAATTTCTGACGTATAATATTTCCCATGAGCGCGAATAGCTCAATGGTAGAGCGGTTGTCTTATACACAACTGGTTTCAGGTTCGAGTCCTGATTCGCGCACAACCCACCATCTTGACAGTTTAAGCCAAACGAGTAAAATGATTTTAAGATGAGCGTTTTAGAAAGAGATGTTGTGGGTGATTTAACAGAAGATGAAAAAGTCGCAAGGTTAGATCAAATCCGCTATGGCAGAGTTGTAGTTAGTAAGGGAGGGATTCCTGATATGAGGATCGTTCGTGATTATATTTGGGATATAGGTGGGGAAGCAGATCTACATACGCGGGCAGAATTAAAGCGAATGATCAATCGGGAATGTGGTCCTCTCCCAGTTGTAGTCCATGAAGAAAGAGCCTTTCTTGACTTTCTGAAATCAAACAACTAATCTAGATCCAATGGCAACTGAAACAGTTGAACTTCAAGCCTATCAAGTTTTTGTCCAAGATGGTCATGCTCATGGCAATGTCTATGAAGTTAAGGAAGCAGAAAAAACTGGCCGACCGATCTTAGAAATTCCAGGGGCTTTACCTAATCAAACTGCACGGATAGCTGGTTCGTTCTTAATTACAGCAGTTCACAAAAGCGCCGAAGAAGTAGGTAAAGATTTAGAAACCTGGATGTGTGAACCGCAAACAGGTATGTACCGAGACTTAGCTAATTATGTTCCTTCTTTTGTCCATGCTTTATTGTCTTCAGAATTTAGAGAACAATTTCCAATACAAGCCAGTGAGGTTAACGCTCAAATTCAACTTGTGGCTGCCGTCATTAGAGAATACGTTTATGGCATTAAAACTAGAAACACGCCATTTGAGTCAG
>CAYMIA010000013.1:0-34355 GCA_964390595.1 uncultured Gammaproteobacteria bacterium
CCAGGAATCAAAGACGGTTCAGCCGCAGCGCAGGTTGTGGGGAAAACAGCACAGTTGGATTTTAGGGAAAAACCAGCGACCTATTCAGCAGAGCAGATGAACTCTGGTTATCCGCCAGTATTTTTCTTCCAACCAACTGGGCTAACAGGGGCTGATTTAAAAAAAGCGGCTGTGACTTATGATAATGGAAATAAAGCTAATACTTCTCCGCAAGTGGCGATTGAATTTACTGGTGATGGTGCCAAAAAATTTGAGGAGATTACCAAAAGAAATGTCGGACAGCCACTGGGAATTTTTTTGGATGGCGAGCCGGTCTCTTATAATCCACCAATTGTTCAGCAAGAGATTATTGGTGGAAATGCAGTGATCTCGGGGAGTTTTACAACGGAGCAAGCTAAGCAGTTGGCAACTCAATTAAATGCAGGAGCGTTACCTGTACCAATTAATATTTTAGAACAACGTTCCATTGGAGCGAGTTTAGGTCAAGAATCGATCAACAAAAGTGTCATGGCGGCGATCATTGGGATTTTGACTGTGATGGTTTATATGGCGATCTTTTATGGAAGTTTAGGGTTGATCGCGGATTTGGCTTTGATTATTTATACCATTTTTGTATTAGCAATTTTTAAAACTGGGCTGTTTATTTTGCCTCCTGTGACTTTAACTTTGGCAGGGATTGCTGGATTTATTTTGTCAGTGGGAATGGCTGTGGATGCCAATATTTTAATTTTTGAGCGGATGAAAGAGGAAAGAAGATGGGGTAAGAGTAAGGCGACTGCACTTGATTTAGGGTTTAAGAGAGCTTGGTCATCAATCCGGGATTCTAATATTTCTAGTTTAATTACTGCCGCAATTTTATATACAATGGGAACAGGATTGGTTAGAGGATTTGCGATTACTTTAGCGATTGGAGTTTTGGTTTCAATGTTTACCGCCGTGACAGTAACCAGAACATTTTTAAGATTGGTCATAAAATAGATGTTATTTACAAGTAAAAAACCCCAGTATGAATATTTAAGAAAAAAATGGGTGGCCCGCAACCGGGATAGCTCTCAGGGACTCCTAGATAAACATTTGAAAAATATTGCTTTGACCTCTTTGGGAGGGATGATGTTGCTTTCTGCGCCAGGGATTTTACCGGCTGGTCAGGTTCAACCGACAGATGATGTTGCTAAGGTTGATACCTCATCAAACAATAATGCACTTTTGGCAGCTGAGTTGAAAGATAAAGTGCCAGCTGAGATGCGGCCTTTGAATAAAATTGAAGAACAAAATATTGAGCAGGTGTTAACTAAAAATTTAGAGGTGCCAGTTAAAGCCGAGATTGATGGAAAAAGACTCAATCGAAGTTATGGCATGATTGGTGGAGAGCAACATTTATACCGTTATCCGGGAGACAATGTATATGCTCATGCTAAAACCGCTTCCGATTGGGCGATGTATGGAGGATCAGGGATCGCACCAGGGCTTGGAGCTTGGGGATACTTTGCACCTTCAAAGGAACAATTTGACTTGGTGGCTGAGGACCGGGAGAGGTGGTATATTGCTGTTCCAACTTTTCTCTCACCTGGATTTTCAGAGAGAGTGGCTGAGTATAGAGATTTTTATAAATTTAGAAAAATGGTTTTGGTCAATCCGCAGACAGGGCAGACTGTGATAACAGATATTGGTGATGCTGGACCTGCCGAATGGACTGGGAAACACTTAGGGGGGTCTCCAGAGGTGATGCAGGAATTAGGTTTGGCTGGTGGTCCAAGAAAAGGGGCAGTGCTATATTTTTTTGTTGATGATCGGGAAAATAAATTACCGCTGGGTCCGGTTCATTTGCAGCCCCATTCCAGTGATGGCAAAGTTGGAGTCCAAAGAGGATAAAGATGAATAAAAGATTTTATAGTCATATTATTGAGATTGAATCAGTTTTAGTTGAACTGGATGCTATTGATTTAACAGAAAAACAAAGAGTGCATTTAGCGTCACTTATTGATTCAAGTATTCATCATACAGTTTTGGATGTGATCTTATCGCAGCTATCAGATGAAGATAAAAAAATATTTATAGATTATTTGTCTAGAAATGATCATGAAAAGATCTGGGAACATTTAAATGAGAAAGTAGATAACATTGAAGAAAAAATTAAGGACGCAGCTGAGGAGTTAAAAGAGCAGATCAAAAAAGATATCAAGGAGGCCAAAGAAAAATAATGCATTTAATGAGATTTAAGATTTTATTTTTTGTATTATCAACACTGGTAATAATTCCAGGGATAATTTTTATGGCTTTGGGTGGGTTAAAATTAGGCATTGATTTTACTGGTGGAGCATTACTCAACTACAGGTTCGAAAAAAATATTGACCCGAGTCAAATTAAATCGGTTTTTGAAAAAAATCATGTTGAGGTTGCGTCAATTACTACATCGGGGGAAAATACCTATTTAACTCGGACCAAACCAGTCGAACAAAATGTTTTAAATTCTTTGAGGACCGAGATAGCCAGCTCAGTTGGGAAATTTGAAGTTAGATCTGAAGAAAATGTTGGACCGATTATTGGCAATGAACTAAAACAAAAAGCCTTACTGGCAATTCTAATTGCCTGTCTGGCAATTGTGGGGTACATTACTTGGGCATTTCGAAAAGTTCCCAAACCGGCTAGTTCACTGCGTTTTGGTGTAGCGGCGATTGTGGCATTAGTTCATGATGTTTTAGTAGTGGTAGGAATTTTTGCAATTTTAGGACACTTTTTTAATGTAGAAATTGATACATTGTTTGTGACTGCAGTTTTGACTGTGATTGGTTTTTCAGTTCATGATACGATCGTTGTTTTTGACCGGATCCGGGAGAATTTACCCAAACACTTATCTAAAAAGTTTGAAGAGATTGCTGATATTTCTATTACTCAAACTTTAGGAAGATCTTTGAATACCTCTCTGACTGTAGTTTTTGTTTTACTGGCGCTTTTACTCTTTGGGGGGGAAAGTATTAGATGGTTTGTGGTAGCGCTTCTCTTGGGAATTATCTCTGGAACTTATTCCTCAATCTTTAATGCGACAGCTCTGCTGACTTGGTGGGAAGAAAAATTAGGACATTAGGTTGTCTTGACTCCAAATCTTCGATATGTCTTAATTAAGTAAGAGCAGAGAATTAATGCTTAAATTCTCTCAAAAATTTAAAAACCAGCAGGGGATAATTCATATATTAGGTTTGATGGTGGTTGTAGCAGCGATTGGGGTAATTTTATTTCTTTTAATAGCATCGAGTGCCCCGCTTAAAAATAAGTTACTCTCTTCACTTTTTCCGAAGAAAAGCTCTTTTGCAGCACAAAACTTGCCAGATTTTGATAGCTTAACTACATTCAAAGTATTTGGCCAAGCTGCTATAGGTGAAACGTCAAGAAATATGGTAACGAACAATAAGATGTACCATGGAGCAGGGGTGACAGTTGACCGAACTTCCATTCCCAACAAAATTTATGTGGTTGATACAGGAAACAATCGAATTTTAGGATACAATGGAGTCGGTCGTTGTACATCGTCCGGGGTGGCTTGTAATATCGATTCAGATTGCGGAACTGGTTCGACCTGTGTTGTTGATGGAACTAAACCAGCGGATATAGTTATTGGACAATCTGATTTTTCATCAGCAGCCTGTAATAGAGATAATAATCAAGGATTTAATAAATCTCCATCAGCGGATTCCCTTTGTTTAATGTCATACCCTTTTGTTTCTAATACCGCTGAGGAATGGATGAGATTGAATATTGATACTGATAATTATGGAAATCTTTATGTACCAGATACGCACAATAACCGTTTCCTTAAATTTAATGCTCCTTTTAGCTCAGATAAAAGCAATGGTAAAGGTGATAGCATAGCTGATTTTGTTTGGGGACAGCCTAATTTTACGACCAATGGGGCCAACAATGGTGGAGCATTGCCACCTTTTAATCCGCCAACCAATAAAAGCGTTCATATCGGGATGGATACTTTTGGAGTGACGGCAAGGGGGATTTCGCCTGACCCGCAAGGGAATGTGTGGGTAGCTGATTCCTTTAATCACCGGGTTTTGCGGTTTCCTTTAAACTCCAACACAGCAGAATTGGTTTTGGGTCAAAATGATTTCACTAGCATAGGAACAGTTAATTGTTTTGATGGCTCAAATACTCAGCCCCCTTTAAATAAAATGTGTAATCCATCTCTAGCCAAAGTCAATCCTAGTACAGGTGAATTATATGTTCTTGAGGAATATTCTGGCCCTTTTCGGGCTAGGATATTAGTTTTTACCCCGCCTTTTAATAACGGTATGTCAGCTACTAAAGTATTAATGCCTACCTCAGGTCCTAATACCAGAGATTGTGGATCAGTTTATTGCTTCCAAGCAACAGGATTTGAATTTAATAACTATAAACAAAATGAATATGCTAATGGTGTGATTTGGGTTAATGAGCAGCAAAATAATCGGACTGTGCTGCTTGATAAAGATGGTAATGTCCTGAAAATAATTGGGGCTAAAGATAGCATAGGTGTAGGTGGAGACAGTCAATATCCAGGTTGTGGTGTTTGGGATGATCCAAATCAATTCAATCTATTTTGGCCTGGTGGGTCTATTGGATTTGATAATGGCAATAATATTTACTTAGCTGATGAAGTGTTTAACCGGGTATCAAGGTATGCTTTGCCTTATGACTTGAGAACTGTCACTGATCAATTGGGAACCAGACAATGTTTACCTTTTGCGAATGGCGGGATAATGAAGGGAGGAAGTAAAAATGTACTTGGGGATGAAAAGCTGGGGGAATCAAATGGATTAGTTGTGGCTAATGGACAGTTAATCGTTAGGGATGAGAATAGAGGGATTAAAATATGGAATGACTATCTCAATAAACCCAAATTTAGCTCTAAACCGGATATTTTTATAAAACAAGCAGATCTTCCTGGGGGGAATAAAATGGCCCAAGCCGTTGATGAGAACAATCGTTTATGGCATATTTCTGGAGGAGGCGGACTGGCAGCGTATCAGCTTCCCTTTAAGGGAAATGACGAAAAATTAAGATTAGGTGTGATCCGAGCATCTGTCCGTCTTTTTTGGGCAGATGACGGGACCGAGATTCCAGGAAGTTATGACGGGTCAATAGCTTTTGATTCCGTTAATAAAGCTTTGTACGTCCATTCAACTCAATCGAATAGGATATTCAGGATTAGAAATTATAATGATCTGTTTAATGGTGATCTTTACGCTAAGCTTCAGGTAGATATGGTATTGGGGCAGGGAAATAAAACTGAGACTAGATGCAATCGGGGTCAAACACAACCTAGTGCAACTGGTCTTTGCAATGGAAGCGATATGAAATTTGATAAGCAAGGAAACTTGTATGTTGTGGAAAATAATTATGAATGCCACCCAAATGATAGAATTATTGTTTACTTGAAAGAGGATTTAGCCAATGCTCAAGGGATGTTTCCTAACTTAGAAGCTAAAAGAGTATTTGTCGGTAATAGTTTCACTCAAGGTGCTACATGTGACGGGAGTAGATTGACTGAGCCTTTTTCTCCAGTCAGCGTTGCTTTTGATTCTCAGAATCATTTAGTAGTTGCAAATGATGGGGCGTATGGGGGTTATGGGTATGGTTCTGGTCATGAAAGTGAGAGGCATATGAACCAACTTTGGTATTATAACGATCCATTAAATAAGCAGACTCCTGATAAAAAAATTAATCTCCCGATGGGTGTACCAGCAGAAATGACCTTTGATGCAAATGATAATTTATTAATCCAAGATGGAACTTGGTACCGGGTGTTTATGGTTAATCTAAAAACAGATCCCTCACTACTTATTTCAACGATTCCACCAACACCTACTCCGATACCAACGCCTACCCCAGTTTGTAAATATATAAACTCTGTTACTCCAACATATACTTGTGGGACAAATATGTATAGGGTAGCAGGTTACCAATGTGCAGACGGATATTATGGTATATTAGGAAATTCAACTACCTGTAAAACTAATGCAGATTGGAGTATTGATGCACAGAGTGCTTGTTTAAACCATAAAGTTTGTGTTCTTCCCACCCCAACCCCCATGGCCACACCAATACCAACTCCTAAACCGACTCCAGTTCCCACCCCATTGCCTACTCCTGGATCAGGGCCAGCGAAGTTGGTATTTGTAACTACGGCTAAGTACAGAGGAGATTTGGGGGGCATAGCTGGTGCAGATGCCAAATGTCAGGCAGCAGCGGATGGAGTGGGAGGAGTTGTGGCAGGAAAAACTTGGAAAGCTTGGATTAGTATTCCCTCTTCTGGAGTACAGACTAGGTTGTCTCATGGAACAGGACCATATAAACTGCTTAATGGAACTGTTATCGCTAATCTTTGGTCAGATTTAGTTGATGGAGTTTTACTTGCTCCAATTAATGTCAATCAGTCAGGAAATACTGTGTCCGAGACTATCACCTGGAGTAATACAAGTATTTTGGGGAATTCTGCAGTTTCTTCTTCCCCTTATGCATGTTATGATTTTACTTCAACTTCAGGAACTTCAGATGGGGGATCATCTGCTTATACTGATGGGAGATGGACTCAAAAGGTGAATAATTCCTGCTCATCACTTCTCTCACTCTATTGTTTTGAGCAGTGAGGTTATTTAAGCTGTTTTGTTTTTTCTAGAAGATATTTGCGTTCATTTTTGGAGCTATCTTCTAGGACTTCTTCGAAAAGTTTGTTTAAAATTTCGCCGACTTTTTGGCTGGGGGGGATCCTCAAAATTTCCATGACATCTTGGCCGTTAACCTTTAAGTCTGTGATAGAAAAAGGCTTGACTAAAACTTGTTTAATTCTTTCTTGGAATTTTTCCATCCGCCAAGAAACTGGTTTTCTGGTATCGCCGCCCAACCTGTCACCAACGCGGAGTGCCATCATGTCTTCGATATTTTCTAGACCAATATTTTTAATAAATCTTCTGATAGCTGAATCAGTTTGATTTTCGTCCATTGTAAACATGTGGTAACGGACTAATTTATATAATTTGTCGGTTTGTTTTTTGGAAAGATTAAATCTTTTGGCGATTTGAGTGACGATTCTCCCGCCAACGATATCATGATTAAAAAAGGTAACGTTGCCAGCAGAGTCTTTTTGAACAGTTTCAGCTTTGCCAACGTCATGAAGTAATGCCGCGAATTTTACTAAAGGATCTTCTGAGGGAGTTTCCCGCATTGTTCTTAAAGAATGATCCAAAATTTCATAAACCCGGTCATGTTTTGGTCCTTCTTGAATTATTCCGGAAGTTTTTTCCAATTCTGGTAGAATAATTGGTAGAATTCCAGTTTTTCTTAATTTAAGTAATCCATCATAAGCATTTTTTGATGCCAATAATTTAAAAAATTCATCTCGAATTCGCTCCCAAGCAATTTGGGAGATTAAATTTGAGTTTTGCTTAATAGCTGCTAGGGTTTTTTCCTCAATCTCAAAATTTAATTGAGAGGCAAATCTAACAGCCCTAATTAGACGCAGGGCATCTTCTTGAAATCTTTTGGCTGGTTCACCAACTGCTTTGATTAGACCTTGCTCTAAATCTTTTTGACCAAAAAAGGGGTCAACAATTGTCCATTGTCCATTGTCCATTCCCAATGCCATAGCGTTGATGGTGAAATCCCGGCGGGCCAGATCTTCTTCAATTTTATTTGTCCAAGAGACTTCAACAGGGTGACGATGATCTTTGTAATCACCTTCTTTGCGCATAGTGGTGATTTCGAAAATCTCTGGGTTCGATTTAGCGGGTCCTGCCGCGCCGGTTTCCCACCGGCTGTCCTCCTCCGTTTCACTACGTCCGGGTAGGCGGTGGGAGCCTCTTCGAGCCTGAGCGTTAGAGCTCGCCTCAGAGCCGAAGGCCTCCTCTGCGTCACCCAAAATCGAACTATTGATGCCGACGGTACCGAATTTGTTGTCGTAAAAGCCGTCAGGGAAGATTTTTAAAATTTCTTCTGGTTTAGCATCGGTGGTGAAATCCCAATCATGGACTGGTCGGTTCATCAAAAGGTCACGGACGGCGCCGCCGACGATAAAAATTTGAAAGCCAGCTTCAGAGAACTTATTTAATATGACTTTTACTTCACTAGGTATTGAATACATAACTTTGTCATTCTGAGGTCCTGCGAAGAATATACCCTTCACCGAAGTTCAGGGTGACAATTTAGTTGCCTAGAATGACAATATTGTAATTTTACCTTTTTGGAGGCTGTGTTACAATTGAACAATCTTTATGAGTAAGGTTTGGAGACTGCTGCCGCAACAATATGATGATTTAGAGATGCAATTGTTGTTCAACCGTGGTTTGCAAAAACCAACGGATACCAAAAAGTTTTTTTATCCAACGCTGGATGATTATAAATCTGAAATAGCAATTACTAACATCAAAATTGCTCAAAAGAGAATTCAAAAAGCGATTGAATCTCAAGAGTTAATTGTAATTTTTGGTGACTATGATGTGGATGGAATCTGTTCTAGTGCAGTTTTATACAAAGCGCTGACTGCTTTGGGGGCCAAGGTTTTACCCTATATTCCCCACCGGGATAGGGAAGGTTATGGATTAAATAAAATTGGTTTGGAATTTGCTAGGGATTCAGGAGCAAGTGTGGTAATTACTGTAGACAATGGAATTGTGGCAATGGAACAGGCGGTGTTTGCCAAAAGTTTAGGACTCGACTTAATTATTACTGACCATCATTTGCCGAGAGAGGTTTTACCCGAGGCTTTTACCATTGTCCATTCATTATTGATGTGCGGAACTGCCGTGGCCTGGTGTTTGATTCAGGATTTAGTAAAACCGGAGATCAGGGAAGAGCTTCTCCAATTTGTAGCGATTGCAACTGTTTGTGATCATATGAGTTTGATGGAAATTAATAGAGCTTTTTTGGTTGAGGGACTCCGAGTTTTAAACCGAACTAAAAATATCGGACTGAGATCTTTAATCGCGGACTCAGGAGTTGAATACGGTCAGATTACCGCTTATGAAATTGGTCATCTTCTGGGCCCAAGGTTAAATGCAATTGGCCGGTTGGAGCATGCGATTGATGGCTTAAGGCTTCTTTGCACCAGTGATTCAGTTAAAGCGAGAAGGCTTTCCAAACTACTTTGTGAGACTAACGCTGAAAGAAAAGAATTGACTTTTGTGGCGGTTGAAGAGGCGAAACTAATGATTGATCCAACTAAAAAAATTCACATCTTGGATTCAAAAGAGTGGCCGTCGGGAATTATTGGATTGATTGCTGCCAGAGTTTGTGAGGAATATTACCGGCCAGCAATTGCAATGTCTGTTGGAGCGACTCAATCTAAGGGATCGGCTAGATCGCATAATGGTTTAAATATAGTGGAGACAATTAGGAAATGTGCAGATATATTAATTGATGTTGGTGGGCATGCTGGGGCGGCTGGTTTTAGTATTGCCAATGATCAAATTGATAATTTTAAGAAACGAATGGAACAGTTGGTTTCAAATCTGCCAGATAAAAATGAAAAAGTTTTAATTCTGGAAGTTGAGTTACCTGCCAGTAAATTAACTAAACAAACTATCAAGACAATGGCAAAGTTTGCTCCGTTTGGTTTTGGAAATGAACAGCCACTGGTGGGAATTAGAAATGTAGTAGCTACTGATATTCGAGTATTGAAAGAAAAACATTTGAAGTTTAAAATTTCTTCTTTTCCAGCGATTGCTTCTTCCTCCCGTCATCCTGAGCGTTCTAGCGAAGGATCTCAGATCGACGTGATAGCTTTTGGTATGGGAGATCTGGTGACTGTGATGAGAGAAGGGCAAAATGTGGATATAGCGGGATTTTTGGAGATTAATAAATTTAGAGGGAATGAAACAGTTCAGATAAAAGCAGCAGATATTTTAGTTCATTAATTGCAAGCATTGGTATCAACCAGATAAACACCACTCCTGACTGAAACTAGTTTTTCTTCAGCTGAAGTATTTTCCACGATATTGCTATCTTTGGTATTTTTAGGGTCATCAGGGTTGAATTCAAATTTAATATAAGCTTTTCCACTGGTGAAAGAATCTTTAACTTTAAAGCTAATAGTTGTGAGTGTTTCATCTACTCCATAAAGGGGTGCACCTGCCAAAACAATCTTTCCATCGTTGGTACCAAAAACCGCGCCATATCCTAAGTTGGGATTTTTGGGAGAAACTGAAATTAATTCGAGTTGGTTGGGGTTATAGTTTAAGATGATATCCACACCATCAATTTTGAGATTTTGAATTGTTGATCTGACATTAATAGAGAAATTAGCTTTGGGTTTGAGAGCTAAAGATGATGGGGAAAGAGTTAGGTTGGGTTCTGTTTGGCCAGCAACTGAGATAGTGGTGGATTCATCACTTTTGGGAACACAGGAGGGGGTTGGTGTTGGGGTAGCAGGAGAAGGTGAGAGAGAAGTTAAGGGGGTTGGCGAAGGAGTGGTTGGTTGGGCAGTTGAGAATGGTCTAAAAGGAAAAGGAGTTGAGGATGGTAGCTGAAGAGTAAAAGGCCTGCCCGCACTGACTTTTTTCTTAAAGAAATCTGGATGAGTTTGAAGAAAATAAATTCCTCCACCAACTAATCCAATAACTAAAAGAATTAACAAAATAGGACTGATAACTCCCTTTTGATTCTGCATACATTAAGCATAACAAAAAATTAAAGATGGGAGAATGAGTTATTCTGGTTGAGCGTACTCTTCGAGGAGTTTTTCTTTGTCAGCAGAGAGTCTTTTCCATTGCTCTTTAATGCCATCTAGAGCTTGGGTGAGGTGGGGTTTCTTACTGAAGTCGATCACATTCACAATTGCTGCATATTGTTGATCAAGTTGCCTTTGCCTATTATCCAAGGCTTGTTTAATAAAACCATATTTAAGAATCCTAGAAAAAGTATGCCATTCAGGAAAACTGGCCAAATACTCTGGATCATATTCCCCCATATCCACAGCTTTTTGCAGAGTCATGGTGGGAGATTGAGTAGTTGGTTTGGCAGAAGAAGCTGTTTCAATACTGGGCTCAGAGTCAAAGTTAGACATAACAGAGAGATTATAAACTAAGTTGAGAAGCTTTGCTACTTTTGAGGGGCTGGATCAACTGGGGTTTGATCGGATTCTTTTGGGGTTCCAGCTGGGATAGTTTCTATGCCAGCATTTTGCATTGGGGTGGTGCGTAGAGCATCGAGCTGACCTCTGTTTAAGATTTGCTGGCGGGTAGGATCATTTAATTGGGCTTCATTTTGAATATCTTGTCCGCGATTTGCCAATGCTACCCCGCCAATTGCTAAGACTCCAACTGTTCCAATTGTAGCCCCCGCAGCTACTGCTTCTCTCTTATTAAATCTAGATAAAAATCTCTGAAAGAAATTGGGTTTTTTGCGATTTAGTACATAATTTAGTGGTTGAGTACTGTCCAGATTTTCTTGCGTATTGATATTAACTACTTGACTAGATACTTCAAGTGGATCAGAAACTATGCTGTCTGGAGGGGCTTCAATTTCTAAATTTTGATTTGGTCCCATGAATTTATATTAGCTCCATTAGGCAACAAATGCAAGTTTATCTATATTGCCCATCTTGTAATCCCTGGTAAACTCTGGCTGGTGGATGACAAACAGTATAAACTCTACCATCCCTATGAGTTTTAACTTCTGATTCAACTGGGACTACCTCTACTGGCCCAAAATTAGTATTAACTGGCAGACACCTGATGTCGTGTTTTCCCGGAAAAGCAAATCCTTTTTGCCATAAAAATTGTTCGTATTCTACTGGTTTACTACTTACTTCTGCTGTATTTCTTTCTCTATTCATTTTTTTCACCTCCTTTCAAATTTTTTTCAAAAAAAATCCTCCCGTTTGGGAGGAATATTCTATTTAGGAATTTAAATTGTTTTCCTAAAAAGCCCTCCCTTTATGAAGACCCCCAAGAAGGAGTCCTCCAGTAATAAGAAGGCTGACGATTAACAAGACTAAATTATTAAATAACGTATTCATAATTTAAATATTGTATTATTTTAATACCATTTAATTTATATGTCAATATTTTTCTTAATTAGTTATTTCTGAAAAAATAGACAGAAATTTACTCTGGTTATATATATTCATTTTTTTAATGCTATTCCATTTATTGGATTCTAGAGAAATCTTATATATTAGTGAAAAAGGGAAACTTCCTTTTGAAAGTCTTTGATAATTGTCGGGGTTTTTTTTAATCAAATGAATAATCTCAAGAGCCCCTAGAAGATAAGAGTTCTCTTTTTGAAAAGCGCCTTTTTTAGAAGTATCCCTGAACCCTCTTTTTGATCTGTAAGCCGCTGTAAAAGAAAATTCTCGATCTCCAGTGAGAGAAAAAATCTCTTGGTATACTTCATGAAATGAAGAGGAGATGGCTGCAGAAGTTGCTATTACTAGAAGTATGTATCTGGCAAAAATATCTGATATGTATGAGGTTGGTAAATTATTTAATTCAGTAAAAATTGCAAAGCCTTCATATTGTAATTCTGTTCCCAAATAGTGAGTGAATAAATCTGAATATTGTGATTCACTGGCATTTAATGACTGAAAAGCGTGACCTCTAATCTCGTGACAAAGTATCCTGTTTAAGTCTATTTCTGAAAAGAAGAGATTGGGTTTTACAATAATCCTTTTTTCCAAATCATAAATTGATACCTCGCTTGGATTAGCTGAATCGAAATTAACTTTCCAACCAATAAGGCCTCCTTTTTTAAGTAAATCTAATAAAGATTTGGCTAACTCCTCTGAAGAATACTTTTTTTCCGCGGGTTTAATCTTTGATAATTCAAGATACTTTTTTTTAAGTTTGGTTTTATTAAATTTCTTATAAGAGCCAAAAAGTATCCCAGATAGTTTAGTTAACGTAACATAATCATCTTTTTCTCTAGATATTAGGAGTTGAATTATTAAAAGATATGTTTTGGTGAATTCATTGATGATAGGATCATTTTTTTTAAAGGCGACTATCTCATTTTTTAATTCGTCCAAATATTTTAATGATAAGTTGTCTTTGTATTTAAAAATCGGATTATAAGCTTGACCACTTGATAGTGATTCAAAAAAAAGATCCTTTTCTTTTTGAAAATTTACTGGAACAAAAAGTTTGTAGTAATCAATTTTATTTTGGATTGTTCTTAGTCTCATAATCGTATAGCTCTAACAAGATGGCGATACCTCATCATCCCTGAATAATAATCGTCAGTGACATCCATTCTGACTATGTCAGAGTATCCTGCTTTTTGTAGGTTTTTAAGAAAACCATCAAGTCTTGGTATGTAGTATTCGGCTAGTTCGTGAGTAGTTTCTTTTTGATTATTATGAACATATATGGCTCGCTCGCAAATTCTTTGATATGATTCTAAATCTGAAAGCATTCTAATAATTACTCTTTGATGAGCCTGTTCTCGGTTGGTAACGACACTTGTAGTTACTGGCCCCGTTTTTTTGAGTAAATCAGAATATCTTTGCACATCCGTGAAGTCAAAATTAGCTATGCCGCCTTCCTTTAGAGAAGCACGTATCCGAGCGATTAAGTATTCTTGTTTATCAGGTGCTAAGTAGATAATGCTATTGCCAGATAATGTAACTAAATCATATACACCAGAGGACTCGTCGTTAAATATTTCGCAAACATTGGCAGTAAGGTAGTTTTCTTTGCCCGGGTTTTGGGAACTTCTTTGAGCTTTCTCGATGCATTCTGGAGACAGATCAATACCTGTGACTTCATCAGCTTGTTTGGAGATGAATCTGACATGTCTGCCCTCACCAGACATTAAGACGAGAACCCTCCCAAATCTTTGCTCAGGGGGGATTAAAGAAAACTCTTTTGCTGTTGAGGAAAGAGGGGCGGCGATTTCAGGCTCTAAAAGTGTATTGATAGGATCTTCAGTGGTTCGATTGTATAATCTCTCAGTAGTTTTTATCGCCACTGGGTATACTACTTTAAAATGGGTTGTTGCTGATGCTTGTTCAGAGGATGAAAGATTAGACATATGATCAGTTGTATCTGTATTACCTACTGATCCGGAAATTCGGTATTCACTTCTTTGGCTTGAGGCTAATTTCTCTTGAAAAACAATTGGTAAGATCATTTGAGTGGCGATTAAATCTAATAATTTATGTTGTAGTTCTTGGACTCTTCCCTCGGAAGTAGAGTTGATACCTATTTTAGCTAGCAAATAGGCTAGATTTTTTATCAATTCTTCTACCTCTTCTTTAGCATGAAGCTTATTTGCGAAGGTTTCCTGGTGAATATCATTAATTCTGACTATATCATCTTCGTTGAACCCATAATCGGTCAGATTCTGGACGTTTTCCGGGTCTCTCATTAAGGAAAATAGCTGAGAGAGTTTATATTCAAATTTTGTTCCGGGAGCTTGATGCTTTCTATCATACATGAAGCCCGCTACAGCCTGTTCGGCATCTTTACTCAGTAAGAATTTTAGATGGGGATTTGCTGATTCTGGTTTTGATGCAGATAATATTTGATCCATAGTTACTGCTCGAACACCTTTTAATAAACGTTTGGCGTCTTTATCATTATCAAAAGTAGTGTAAACGCCGCGGCCACCGTATAGACCATCAGAAGTTATTTTGACTACTAAATTTGCTTGAATTAAGAACTCACTTAGCAATAATCCGTTTACCTTCTGACCTGTTTGATGATTGAAAAACTTTTGTCTCCATTGGTAGGTTTTGGGAAACATTCCTTCTAACTTTGCTAAATCTTCAGGATTTATATCCAGTCTGTTGGCTAATATTGATTGTGGATTATCAACCATGTCGATAATCATTGCCATAGTTGCCTTTGAGCCTAAGACGATTTGGGCAAAAGAGCTGGTTTCGGCCACAACACTATTATCTAAAAGAGCTTTTAATATCTCTCCTGAAGTTTTTGGCCCTTCGTCTTGTGGTTTTAAATCCTGTTGCAGGTGAAAATCGAGTACCAATTGATCAACACTTACTTGTTGTCCGTTCCTAAGTAGATAAAGGGTTTTGGATACTTCATCATATTGAAATGCTTCTCTCGGTGCTATATCTATATTCATTCCGAACTCTTTTAATTGTTCTACCAGAATTATTGAACCTGGGTACCAGCCATCATTTTCAACATATATGACTTGTCTTTCATTGAATGGTTTGGGTACTTTATTTAAATTTTGGCAAGCTTCAGTATAAAAAGAATTTACTGAATGGAGGATGTGGGAGATAATTAAATCTGAAGAGATTGGAAAGGAAGCTTCGGGATGAACTGTTTGGGCAAAAGCTGCTTCGGGGGGGCCTCCGACAGGTCCAAAATTTACCTCGACTGATTTAAACCCACCTTCTTCGCCAGCAATTTTAATAATATCAGATGCATACATTGATCCGGTGAGTTGAGAGTTTGGTGAGCTTTCAACGAGTTGCCTTATAAGTGGTTCCTCAAACTGTAGCAGGGCAGCTCGAACGTATTTTCTTATTTGAGGATCATTAGAGAAGCCACTGGAAATTTTATGGCAAATTTTTAGATATGCATTTATCTGAGCGTTTAATTGCTCGTAAACTTCAGGTGAGATTTCCACCGGATCTAATACTCCAAATACAGAGTAATCGTTGCCATTATTTAATCTCCGGTTATGTTCTTTTCCTGCCCTGGAATCGGGGTAGGTTGCAGAGAGTTCTTCTGTGATTCTTGATTTTTCAATAATCTCCATAAAAAAACCTCCCATCTCGGGAGGTCTATTCCTTTCTTTGAATTTTAGATAAATTTATCTAAAAAGACCTCCTTTGTGGGATCTGTAAAAGAATCCCCATCCAAATGAGGTAAAAAAGAAAAATCTTTGAAATGAATTAATTAATTTATTCATAACCTAGAGTATAAAGATCATTTTATATCCTCAACTAATGTTTGTCAAGCTGATTTTAATTTGGTATTATCCTCATATGCAAAGAACGTTAATTTTAGAGTGTAACGACAAGATAGATGAAAAGGTGAAAATTGAAGGTTGGGTGCAAACCAGAAGGGATCATGGCAAGATTGTTTTTCTGGATGTGTCAGATAGATCAGGGGTGATTCAAGTGGTAGCAACTGCAGAGGTGGCTGGGGATTTAAGGCCTCAGGATGTAGTTTCTATTGAAGGGAAAGTGGCAGCCCGTCCTGAAAAGTTAGTGAATTCAAACATAGATACAGGCAAAATTGAACTACAAGCTGAAAAGATTGAAGTTTTATCCAAAGCAGCAGAACTTCCCTTTGATATGGGAATGAAAGATTTGGATTTGCAGCTACCAACGCTGCTTGACTTCCGGGCGCTAACTTTGCGCCATCCTAAAGTTAAAGCGATCTTTAAAGTTCAAGAAGTAGTTATTGATGCATTTAGGGAAGCGATGAAGAAAAAAGATTTTACTGAATTTCAGTCACCTGTCATTATTCCTCAGGCAGCTGAAGGTGGGGCAGAAGTTTTTGAGGTGAAATATTTTGATTATAAAGCTTACTTAGCTCAAAGTCCCCAGTTTTACAAACAAATAATGGTAGGAGTTTTTGAGAGAGTTTTTACTGTGAATAAAACTTTGCGGGCTGAACCATCAATGACAACCAGGCATTTGACTGAGGTAACGACTTTAGACGCTGAATTTGGATTTATTGAGAGTTGGGAAGAGGTTATGGATATGGCGGAGTATGTCATTAAATTTGTTTTGGATCGGGTGAGTAAAGAATGCGAAAAAGAGCTGGTGATGTTTGGGGCGACTGTTCCGAAAGTAACTGATAAAATTCCCCGCTTAAAGATGCGGGAGGCCCAAGAGATAATTTTTCAAAGAACTGGCAGAGATCACAGGAAAGTAAAAGATTTAGATCCAGAAGATGAAAGAGAGATCTGTAAATGGGCACTTGAGGAAAAAGGATCTGATTTAATTTTTATAACTCACTTTCCAGTGGCTTCAAAACCATTTTATTCATATGAAGATCCAGATGATCCAGGGTATATCTTAGGATTTGATTTGGAAGGCCGGGGAGTTGAATGGTTAACAGGTGGACAGAGAATTAATGATTATAATAAATTATTAGAAAATGCGCAGAAATGGGAAGTAAATTTAGAGAGAAGTCGGCTTTTTATGGATGCTTTTAAATATGGGATGCCTCCTGAAGGTGGGTTTTCTTTTGGATCAGAGAGAATTGTGATGCATATTTTAGGTTTGAGTAACATCCGTGAGGCTTCCCTCTTCCCACGCGACATGGAACGTGTCGATGTCCGCCTTTCAACTTTAAAGTAATTGTCATTCTGAATAATGATGAAGAATATGATTTGTGGTTTTTTTCCTGTACTTTTTCCGCAAAAGTACCAAAACTCGTTTGCATGGAAGTCGAGCTAAAAATCTCCGTTTCATTGATCAGGTGATAGCGACCCCTCGGCTCAATTCTGGCCGGCTCCCCTTGTTCAACTCCACTCCGATTTTTTTAACGCTCTTTGTTCCCAAGCAAACACTAAAAGGCTTTGTTTTGAGTGGACACCTATTCGATTTTGGGTGACGCAGAGGAGAGATCTCGGGAGTCGACCGCAGCGATAGCGAGGACGCACCTGAGAAACCGGCGCGGCAGGACCCGTTAAATTGAAGTTCCTCCTGTTTACCGAAGTGGATAGATAATTTATACTTAGAGCATGCAGAAAAAGGAGAGTAAAGAGGAAAGCCTGAGGGTGAATTTAAAGTTATTGGGAGTAGTGGTGGGGCTGTTTGTTTTAGCAGTTGGGGTTTTGGTGATGGCGCCAGCTTTTATTAAAACTGCTCAAGATAGAATTGTGTTATCTGGAGATCAACTAAATTTAGAGTCTAAAAATTTTGCCTCGCAAATTCAACCACCTCAATTGGTGACTTATACCCAAATTGTGGATTCAGGCAAGGCTGCTCCAGTTTTTTCCGCTAGAGCAGTGGTAGCTCAAGATTTGACTACTGGTGAGTTGCTTTATCAAAAAAATGCTCACCAGAGACTCGCAATCGCTTCAACTACTAAAATTATGACCGCTTTAGTAAGTTCGGAGTTTTTTAAAAGTGCGGATGTGTTAACTGTGCCCAAAGAGGCGCTGGTAGGCGGATCAAGTATGGGGTTGACCGTTTCCGAGCGGCTATCTTTTAGAAGTTTGCTTTATGGAATGCTGCTAAATTCAGGAAATGATGCGGCCTTTACAATTGCCGCTAATTATCCAGGAGGAGTGAATGGGTTTGTGGCAGCGATGAACCGGAAAGCTGCAACTCTGGATTTAAAAGATACCAACTTTCAAAATCCAGCTGGATTTGATAACCCTAATCATTACTCAAGCGCTTTTGATTTAGCTAGAATTGCTGATGTGGCGGCCAATAGTCCTCAACTTTCTAAAGTAGTTTCAACCAAGGAGACCTTTGTTTATTCTTGGGACAAGGAACATACTTTTTCGTTAAGAAATTTGAATAAATTGTTAGAGGTGGCAGGAGTAGTGGGGATAAAAACTGGAACAACAGATGAGGCTGGTCAAAGTTTGGTTGGATTGGTAGATAGAAACAACCACAAGGTGGTGACTGTTATGCTAGGGAGTAGTGACCGCTTTAATGAAACAACTAAATTGATTGATTGGGTGTATGATAATTTCACTTGGAAGCAGGTGACAGCTAGTAAATAAAAATGTCATCCTGAGCGTTAAGAGAAGGATATATATTCTTCGGAAGTACCATCAGAATGACAGGTGAGCTTTTATTTGGAGGTTTCTATATAATCATCAGTAACGGCAGGAACGTAGGCGGCGAAATGTTCGCCTTCGAAGACAAAGACAGGGGAGATATATTTATTGTATTCTTCAGATTCAAAGTAAGCTAAATAAATAGAGGTGATTGAAGCGTTAGTGGAAAGTGGTTTTTCAATAATGGTGCCTTTGCCACTTTTTAAATCAGTAAAGGCTTCTTCAGGTGTTTTAATTGGGTAGGTGGAGAAAACACTTTTGTCAGGAGCCCAAAAGGTGTATTTCAGCATTGGAAATAGGTTGTCTGGATCGGAGGCTTTAAAAACTGTGCCGTTGATTAAACCCCTGGTAAAACTGGGGGTAACTACGGATAGCTCGTCAATTTTTTCTGGCCAAAGGGTGATAGCTGCAGTGCTAGCTTCAGCTGGATTGCCATCAAAGAAGACTTTGGATTGACCGTTGTTTAATTCATCTGGTAAAACCCCACGGGTTTGGAGATAGGTTTTGAACTGAGTAGTTAAATCTTCAGTACTGGGAAGAGGGTTGGCAAACTGCGCGCTGCCTGTGGCGGTCTTGCGGTTATAAAAAAAGTTGCTGCTATCTAGGTCAATAATAAATTGTCCACCTGAATCGTCCCGGAAACGGTATTTGGTGGGGGAGAGGATCTCTGGGCTGCCTGTAAAATTAAACTTGCTAGCTAAATTGCGGGCCCGATCTGGAGCGAGTAGGGTGGTGCCAATTTGGGGGATAAAGTAGACTTTGATACTTTTGGGAACGTCAGACTCGGGTGGTAGATTGCCAGTTTTGGTATTTAAGGAATAGGTTAGCTCGGATGAATTGATTGAACTGTCAGGGAAAATTGGTTTGGGGAGTTTGCCAAATTTGTGATCAGGAGGAATAACTACAGGAGGCTTACTGGGTAGATAAATCTGAGTGTACCAAAAGCGGAAACTTAAAAAACCAGAGATTGCTACCACCAAGACTACAGCCGCGATCAACATCCCACGCTTGGTCAGGTCAGCCATTTGGGTCAGGTGCATATACTATATTGTAACAAGATATAGTAATATAAACACTATGAATGAAGTCCGGGTACGCATGGCGCCAAGCCCAACTGGTAACCTACATATAGGCACAGCTTACGCCACATTGTGGCCTTATTTATTTGCGCGTCATAACAAAGGCACGTTTATTTTGAGGATTGAGGATACAGATGAGGGGCGTTCCACTAAAGAGTTTGAAGAAAATATTATTCAAGGTTTGAAGTGGTTAGGACTTGAGTGGGATGAGTTGTTTCATCAGATGGACCGGTTGGATACCTATCAAAAATATGCTGATCAATTACTATCTGAGAGTAAAGCTTATTACTGCTTTTGTTCTAAGGAAGTTTTGGAAGAAGATAAGAGAAAACAGCAAGCTGACAAAAAACCTATTATATATGTAGGCAGATGCCGGGATTTGGATCCAAATGAGGCCAAAAAAAGAGTGGAGGGAGGGGAAGACTATGTTGTCCGGTTGAAGGTGCCTGAAAACCGGGGGGCAGTTGAGTTTGATGATGTCATTCATGGCAAAGTGTCAATTAACTCTAATCTAATTGGTGATACTGTGATTATGAGGCAAAGCGGGGTACCTTTGTATAACTTTGCAGTGGTGGTTGATGATATAGAGATGAAAATTACACATATTATCCGTGGAGATGATCATACTTCAAATACTCCCAAACAGATCTTAATTTATGAGGCGCTAGGAAAGGATATTCCTGAATTTGCCCATTTCCCAGTGATTTTAAATCAAGACAGACATGGCAAATTGTCAAAGAGAGCTGGTTCAACCTCAGTTGATGATTTTAGAAAAGATGGTTATTTAGCAGAGGCGCTACTTAACTACATCTCGCTTCTGGGTTTTGCTCTGCCTAATGGCAAAGAAATTTTTTCTAAAGATGAGCTAATTGCTGAGTTTGATTTAAAAAAGATGACTCATACTCCTGCGGCTTGGAATGAACAAAAGTTGGATTGGCTAAATGGGGAATATATTAGGGCGATGTCAGATGAAGAACTGGCCAAAAGATTGGTAGAATTTTTACCAGATCACCCAGCCAAAAATGAAATAGCTAAAGTAGCTCCTTTAATTAAAGAAAGAATTAAAAAGCTGTCAGATTTTGTACCACTAACTGATTTTTTATGGGAGGAGCCTGATTATGATATGAGTGAGTTTAGAAAATTGACAATTGACAGTGGACAATTGAAAATTGCTTTGAAGAAAGTGGCTGAAAAGTTGGAAAAGATGCCAAAGCCGTGGAATTCAAAAGAATTTGAAGAGACTTTTAGAGATTTAGCTAAAGAGTTGGGAATTAAGGATGCTGAGATGTTTCAATTAATTAGATTGGCAGTTTCTGGGCAGTTAGTTTCGCCACCACTTTTTGAATCAATTCAGATTTTGGGAGAAGAAGAGACTATCAAAAGAGCTAAAAAAATTGCTGAAAAGTTTCCAGAAATTGAAGATATCCAAAAAGAGCTAGCGCTTTCTGATTAATTAAAAGCGCCTTCACCAATATTGGTAGTTTGAGGAATTCTTCGGTAGACTAAAGGAATAAATTGACCATTTTGAGTAACTTTGCCTAATTTGAGATCTTTGTAGTTAAGTCTGGCATTAAGTGCACTTAGAAACCACTTAGCAGGATCGGTTTGGGAAACCCGCCTAATAAAGCTGACCAGATCATCACCCAGAGTGAATGCACAAATTACCTTTTCCTCAACAGCTGTATCATTTACAAAATGAATCTCTCTGGGTAAGGCTGCGATAGGCATAACATCTGCTAATTTAACGCTGTAGTCGCATTCTTCGATTTGCTGATAGATCCGTCCTTCGGTGATTGCGAGTCCGAGAATAACCACTTGCCGTTCCCACTTACACTTCTCAACATTTTGAGCATTAATTTTATCCACAACTGATTTTGGTAAATAGATATTAATTTCCTCACCCATAGCGCTGAATATTAAACTAAAAAAGCCTAGATTGCAATAAGATTATAGGATTATCTGAGAGGAAGGTATTGGGCAGGGTAAGCCCGACCGAGGCGACTAAACTCTAAGGGGTCAAAACCATGGTCAGAAAGATAAGTTTTTTGGTTATCACTTAAAGTGGGGTCAGCGTTTGTTACTAAGGCAACGACTTGGGGCTCACTGAGTTCGGAATCAGTGAGAAAGAGTCCACTACCACTGAAGCCACCGAACATCTCGTTTTCCTTCCAGACCCCAAAAATTATAAAAGGATCTTGGGGGGTGGGCAGATCAATAACAATGATTTGCTGGTGGATTGGGAGATGGCCAGGCAGACGGGCAAAGGAACGAAGAATTGAACTTCTGTGAATAGAGGAAAGAGGAGCAATTTCAGCTGGAGATAGATGAGCTAAGGTAGCTATAGATTGATCGAATTCAAAGACACCTAAATCCAGCTCATAAGTATAACTTGATCTAGATGCAGATGGTTGGAATTCAACATTTCCAGAATAGATCCAGGGGGAGGGTCTTAACTCACCATTTGCGTTTTGAACACAATGACCTGCTGCGCCTATTTTAATCTCCTGATCTCTAATAATCACTCCGTTGCAACTGGCTGAGGTGCCATCACTATTTGAGGTGGTAATTCTGACTGTTGATCTTTCAACTGAAGTTAATGGATCCAAAAAATGAGGGAAATTTGGCAGATAATGGTCTGGGTTAATTGAAGGGGTGGAGGGGGCGATAGCTTCCATAGTGCTTGTAGGGGTTAGGGCTGCTATTGCCAGTAGAATTGAACCTCCTAAAGCCGAGAGAACTGGTCTAAATCCCAAAGATCTTCTGGATGGTTTCTTGGGTTTGGGAAAGAGGGGTTCAGCTATTTCAGCAATACAAAATTCTTGCATAATTTCTGCTCATTTAAGTGAATTATATGTTTGAAAGAGTTAGTTGTCTATTGTCAAGCTTTGGCATTCTTCTGAAAGAAAATTTTTGACTACTTCTGGGTGATGAGGGCTTTTGGAGAAGAGATAGTCAAGTTTGATATTAATTTTTAAACGGTTGCTATCATTTTCTGAAATTCCGTAAAAAACTTTTTTGATATTGGAATAAATAATTGCTGAAAAGCACATGATGCAGGGTTCGCAGGTAGCATAAAGAATACAATTATCTAAGTTCTTATTTTTTGATTTCTTTCCAGCAGAAGCAATGGCCTTAATTTCTGCATGAGCACTAGCATTAAAATCTACTCGTTGGGAGTTAAAAGCCTGAGCGATAATTTGGCCATTTTTGACAATGACTACTCCGCATTTGAATGGTTCTTGAGATTTTTCCGCCTCTTTGATAGCTAGTCTCATAAAATCTGTATCTGACATGAGATAATTATATGCTAAATGAGTCTAGATTTGGTAAAATATGAACACTTCAATGCGGGATCGTCTAATGGCAGGACAACAGGCTCTGAACCTGTTTATCATGGTTCGAATCCATGTCCCGCAGCTTGGTTCAAAATCTATCCTTTATGGTTAGAGTTTTGAAGCAACCCGGGACGTTGGGATTCTAAGCCGCCACGCCGGGTTCGGCTTTTTTCCTGCAGAGAAAAATGGGTGTACTATCCATGTCCCGCAGCACGATTTTTTTATAAGACTTGGTTGCTAGTTTTTAAATCTTGCCTGACTAAGGTATTAGGGTAAACCAATGCATCTAGTGCGATAGTCCTAGCGTATCCTCCATTAATAAACCTAATTCTATAAGGAACTTGAATCAAATCAGCTAGTCTTTGCCAAATCTTTGGATAAGACATATCGAGAGTTGCTACCTCAGTGTTTGGAGCGAGTTGAGATATAAGATAGTCTAATTTTACTGGGAAAAATCCTCGGTTATCTTCTAATAGATCATACTTGTTTTTAGTAATTTTGACTCCTAATCGATCCAACCATTCTAAGTTGGCTTCTGTCAATTCAAAGCTGGTAAGAAATTTGGGCTGACCATTAGTGAAGAGTGAAACAGGCATTCCTAGCCTAATATTTGCCGACGCATTAGGGTATACCGCATCTTCTCTAATCCAAGTTATGGTCCAAAAGGCTAGATCAGTTTTTAGCTGATCATCATCTGGAAAAGTACCTTCATCCTGCTCGATTCCTTTAGCTTGATCTATAACCTCTATCATATGATTGGCAATTTTATCATAAATAATGGGATTTTTTGAATGTTAGAGTGTTTACGATCGCCACCTTCGAGGTGGCGAGGCTAAATTCTGGAATTTTTTACGCAGTTATTGATGGAGTTGATTCGAGTTTTTTGAGTCTTTTCTCATGATCAGATGTTGTTTCTTCAATAGCGGTTGCAAATTCTAGGATTACATCAACCTTATGTTCCAGTTGCTCTAAATCTTTTTTAGTGGCTAAATTTTTGAGATCATCCTTTGTTGCTAAGGATTCACTTAGTTTTGTAGCTAGTTTAGTGATATCATCATCGTTCATGTTGTTATAATATCTTGATTGAGTTTAAAATTCAAGATGTTTAGAACCCATAGTTGATTATTTTAGATGAAGATTTTATCATTCCAGTAATATGGCAGAAAGAAGAGAATTTGAGGGAGCTGGGTTTGAGAATGTAATTAAGTATTTAATCGCTGTGATTCTTGATCAAGAGAGATTGGAAAGAGGAGAAGGCAGAATTAATAGTTTGCCATAAATATAAATATACCTAATATTCAGCTGGCTCTCAGTTTAAATAATTAATATAGGTTAGTAATGAATAAACGGACCAAAGTAATCATTGCGCTGGTGGTTTTAATAGTTTTGGGGTTTTTTGGATATCGAGCTTTAACTGCTCAAAAAGCTCAGCCAACTTACCAAACTGCTGTTGCTGAAAAAGGCTCTTTGGTAACTGCAGTGACTGCTAGCGGGTCAGTTTCCCAGGGGAGTTCAGTCAATATTACCACTCAAGTGACTGGGGTGGTTGATCAAGTTTTTGTGAAAGATGGAGATAGCGTGACAGCCGGGCAAAATATTGCCAGCATTATTCCTGATACCGCTTCTTCGCAAAAACAAACAGCCGCACTTGCTTCCTACATGCAAGCTAACAATAATATTTTAACTGCCAAAAATACTTTAAATACCTTGCAATCTAGTTTGTTTGCAGCCAATCAAAAGTTTATTAATGATGCAGTGGCGCGTGGATTAACAACTGATAATCCAACCTATATTCAAGAAGATGCTGATTGGTTAGCTGCTGAAAATGCTTATAAAAACCAACAAGGAGTGATTGCTGCAGCTTCAACGGCAGCTAGTGGTTCTTGGTTGAGTTATGTGCAACTATCATCAACTGTAACAGCCCCAATGGCGGGAGTGATTTCGGGATTAACGGTAACGCCAGGTTCATCTGTGACCAGCACCAGTACCTCAACATCTTCAACACCGGCTACTTTAGGTACCGTAGTGTTGGGGGAAGGTACGCCTAAAGCGAGTGTTAATTTAACAGAGATCGATGTGGTTAAAGTAAAACCAGGACAAAAAGTGACCATGACTCTAGACGCACTGCCAGACAAAACTTTTACTGGAGTGGTATCAGCTGTGAATACCAATGGTCAGGTCAGTTCAAATGTGACAACTTACCCTGCGACCATTACATTTGATACCGCAGCAAACAGTGTTTATCCAAACATGGGGGTTGCCGCTACCATTATTACTGATGTTAAAAACAATGTCATTTTGGTGCCTTCAGCAGCTGTTCAAACTACTGGTGGTCAGTCAATTGTTCGGGTGATGAAAAATGGTCAGGTTAGTTCAGTGCCGGTTGAAGTGGGGGGTTCAAATGATACCCAAACTGAAATCATTTCAGGTTTAAGTGAGGGTGACACAGTGGTGACTGGACAAACAAGTATGACTGGAACTGGGGCATCTGGGACTTCACCTTTTGGGAATACCAGAGGAGGCTTTGGTGGAGGTTTTGGTGGTGGAGGGAATGTCAGGGTAATTCAAGGTCGATGATCAGCATTAAGCATGTTTCAAAAATTTATGTAACTGACTTAGTAGAAACGGTGGCTTTGAATGATGTTTCATTTGAAGTTAAGAAAGGTGAGTTTGTGGCGATAATGGGTCCATCTGGATCTGGAAAGTCGACTTTGATGCATATTATTGGAGCTTTGGATACACCAACCTCTGGCAGCTATGTTTTAGATGGAGAAGAAGTTTCCAAGCTCTCAGATGATGCTCTGTCCGATATTAGAAACAGAAAGATTGGTTTTATCTTTCAGGCTTTTAACTTGCTTCCTAGAACTAGCGCGCTCAGCAATGTAATGTTGCCAATGCGTTATGCTGGAGTTCCCAAAAAAGAGCGGCAGGAGCGGGCTGAAAAATATTTAAAAATGGTGGGTCTTGGGGAGAGGCTAAACCATCACTCCAATCAATTATCAGGTGGGCAACAACAACGGGTGGCAATAGCCAGGGGTTTGGCGATGAATCCATCGATTTTGTTGGCTGATGAACCAACTGGCAATATTGCCAGCGCTCAAGCGGAGGAGATCATGTCGATCTTCCAAAAAATAAACGACGATGGTCATACAATTGTCATGATTACTCATGAACCAGATATTGCTGAACACGCGAAGAGGATCATCCACATCCGAGACGGACGGATTGTGGGTGATTCCTCAAATCATAAACAGAGGAGGATTAAAGATGGAATACATCGAGATAGTGACTGAGGCAGTTGGGACATTAACAGTTAACAAACTGAGGACAATTTTGGCGACTTTAGGAATTGTGATCGGGATTGGAAGTGTGATCGCATTAATTTCACTAGGTCAAGCCAGCTCGCAGGCGATTCAATCACAGATTCAATCTTTAGGGTCTAATTTATTGACGGTTCAGCCTTCTGGGCAGAATCAAGGTGGGGTGCAAGGGGCAGCTGGAGGCGGAACGACTTTAACTTTAACTGATGCGGATGCGATTAAAACTTCCCCGCAGATAACTACGATTAAAGATGTTTCACCAGAATATTCTAGCCGGGTTCAGGTAACGACCGGAAAAAATAATACTAACACTCAGGTAATTGGAGCGACGCCAGCTTATTTAGATGTGCACAAAGTGACAGTTGATTCAGGTAATTTTATTACTGAACAGCAGGTGAATGGTGTTTCCAGGGTAGCAGTGGTTGGTCCAACTGTAGCGGCTGATCTTTTTGGAGAAGGGTCAAATCCAATTGGTCAAACAATTAGAATAAGTGGCCAAACCTTTATTATTATTGGGGTAACTAAGTCCCGGGGTGGGACTGGGTTTTTAAATCAAGATGACCTAATTTGGGTACCTTTATCAACTGCTCAAAAACAGTTGTTTGGGGTATCTCACCTATCCTCAATTGCTTTGGAGGCTAAGTCAGCGGATCAGATGATTGATGCTCAAAATCAGGTGGGTTATTTTCTCCTAGCTAGACATAAATTATCTGACCCGAGTAAAAAAGATTTCTCGATTTTTAACCAGCAAGATCTGCTAAATACAGTCAGCCAAACGACTGGAGTGTTTACTACGCTACTGGCGGGAGTGGCAGCGATCTCGCTTTTGGTGGGAGGGATTGGGATAATGAATATTATGTTGGTGACTGTAACGGAGCGAACTAGAGAGATTGGACTTAGGAAAGCCTTAGGTGCAAAAAAGAAGGTTATTATTTTGCAGTTTTTAACTGAGTCGATCATCTTAACTTTTGTAGGTGGGATAATTGGTATTGGTTTGGGGGTTTTGGGATCTTATGTATACTCCCGTTTGACAGGCTCACTGTTTGTGGTTTCTTTGAACTCGGTTCTGTTAGCGTTTGTTGTGTCTGCAGGGATTGGAATTTTATTTGGTTTTTATCCAGCCCGCCGGGCGGCAAATTTGCAACCAATTGAAGCGTTAAGATATGAATAGGCCTTAGAGGCGGGATAGGAGGTGATAATTTTGAATACAAAAAATTTATTGGTAGCTGCTGGTTTGGCAGTTATTGTGGGAGGATTGGCGTTTTTTGGAGGAATGAAATTTCAAGAATCTAGAGTTGCTACAACTGGAAACAGAATGGGGCAGTTTCAGAGATTTGGACAGATGGGGGCAAGTGGAATGGGTCAGATGAGGTTTGGGGGAGGTGGGGTGATTGGAGAAATTTTAAGTATGGATGATAAATCAATGACAGTTAAATTAGATGATGGAAGTAGCAAGATAGTACTACTGCCAGATAATACCATAGTTAGTAAAACTGATACTGGCGCCAAAAGCGATTTAAAAACTGGAGTTAGGGTGGGAGTTTTTGGAACTAGTAACTCTGATGGAACTGTGACCGCTCAAAATGTGCAGCTAAATCCAATGTTTAGAATGAGAGCGGGTGGTATGGGTCAGGTGAGCCCCAGCTCTTCGCCAAAATAGCGCTATAATAATAGTTATCTATGAAACTCTATCATGGGAGTAGTTTAAAAATTGAAGGGGTGCTAAAACCAGTTGTTTTTGCAACTGACAGGGCTGATTTGGCAGCACTCTTTAGTTTTCCAGTGGATAGATTATCTAGTATTGGTTTTGAACAAGATATCGCCTACATTTGTATATGGGGAACCCCAGAACAGTTGGATGGGAATAGAAAAGGCTACTTGTATATATTGCCAGATGATACTTTTGAAAAAGTGGGTAAAGACTATGAGTGGCAAAGCTTTAGTCTAGTTAAACCGGTGGAGATAAAGGAGTTTGATTCAGTTATTGATGGGATGATGGCTACAGGGGTACAGGTTTATTTTATAAATGATGACCCGGCCTTTGACAAAATAGTAGCAGACAAAGACAACCGGGCCCCAATTTTAAAGAAGTTGGTTTCTGAGAATCAAAAGAAAAATATTAATGTTAAGAAGTTTAACTGATTTTTCCTGTTGGCATTTAGGGCAGGTTCTTATATAATTTTGGCGTGAATTTATTAGAGAGAGAAGTAGTAGGTCAGATAGAACCAGTTCAAGAGATGGTGGTCAAAAAAGATGGGGTGGAGGTATTGGCTTTGGTTTTGGAAGAGCCAAGAAAGACGAGGCCAGCGATAGTGGAAGTCCAGGGAGTGAAGAGTAAAGTTTGTTCTTGTGGCGAGTGTTTTCCTTTAGAATATCATCCTAGGGGTGGAGAGACTACCCGCAAACTTTGTGATGATTGCCGGATTGAAAATGCCAAAAGGGAGAATGCGGAGTTGCCTGGGACTGAGGGAGTACTTAGATGCGGAGATTGTACTGGACTTTTGGGGCCTGAATGGGGAACGATTACTCATTTAGATCAGGCTGGTTTATGTCCAGATTGCGCGTCTTGGAGTTCGAAAAGGGTAGTGTGGAAAGAAAGAGACCGGATGGGTTTGGAGATCAGAGGCGGATTGCTGTTAAAAAAGATCAACCCATTTGCTTAATTTACAAAGTAATGGACTGGTAGCTTCTAAGAGTTTATAATTCGCGACATGGCAGTAGAAGGTGATTTTCCAGCAGATAGTCCAAGGTATAAGGTAATAGACGTAGCTAGAAAATTCTCAGGACTTTCGATTCCACCGAACAGTGATGGCTATAGAGATGCCATAAAGATTTTAGAAGTTCAAATGGAGGCGGTTTTGCCTCCTGAAAGAGATAAGATTCAATTGTATAGACTGATTGCTCAGCGTGATCCAGTGGTAGTGTTGACTGAGCAGCGGTTTTATCAAGGTTTTTTTGGAGGAGATAATGGACTTGCTCTGGAGGCCTTAAATCATCTATCAGTGTATGGTGAGGTTGATTACAATGATTTTGCTGGAGATTATGCTCTTCCTTCAGCGCTGTTGACCCATCGGGCGGTACTCGAGAGGATAAAAAGTGAGATTTGGGCGAGGAGTTTTTTTATCAGACAGCAGGGAGGTCGGATATTAGCTGATATAGAGAGATTTAAGGCAAGACAAGACCGCAAAAGAGAGATAAATCATATGCGGGCTTTAATTCATAATGTGGTGCTCGAAGGAAATTTGGGGAAAGAAGCTAAAAGGCAATTTGATCCATCAGCAGTGTTTTCTTTTAAGAGGCAATTTAAGTAATAAACTGTCTAAGGGTAGGAATGATTTCAGCTAAGTTGAGGTGACCGGTTCCAACTATGGGAATACCATCAGTTAAAATGCGGTTTTTGGCTTCAATTAAATCAACGATTTTTCTTCTTTGCTTGTGCTCAAGAGTGAGGGTGAAAAAGGCGCCATGTTTTTGTTTGGTGAGTCTTTGGTCAATATCAGGTATGTTTGGTTTGAGGGCCTGATACATCGCTTGTTGAAGGGATTTAGTGTAATCATTTAAGCCTAAAGCAGAGACAAACTTTACAAATCGGTAAGTTTGATCTTCATTGCCAGTATCTCCAAAATCGCCTCGTTTTTTGGGAACGAATTGGCGGCAATAATCGAGCAGCGACTCTGGGGTTATTTCACTAAAATAGTTAAGGTGATATCCAAACCTAAGTTCAGATTCTTTCCCCAACTCTCCGGCTTGATCTAGTTTAGAGTGGGTGTCGCGGTTTCTACCTTCAAAGAAGGTGATGGTAGGAAAAAAGGTATCAGCTTCTGGGAGGAGGAAAGCTAGTTCAAAGGGAGTAACGTATTCAGCAAAAATAATTGGTGTTTCACCAACTAAAGCGGTGCATCTTTGGCTGAATGCTTCAATTTTGGCTAAGTAGTCTAGTGAATATTGAGTGATTGGATATTCAGCTAGTTTAACTAGAGGTTCAGCCATCCTGGCTAGTTCATAATCTTTGAACGCTTTATTAGATAGAGATGGTTTTTGACGAACTTCTTGGTCGGCTTGTTGTCTTTGCTCCTTGTTTTTAACTCTGGAACGCATCCCATCAATTAAATCTGGTTCGGGCATAGCTGTACAAACAGACATAAACTCACCGCCTCGGTGTTCAGATACGGGCTCATCAGAGACAGGAATGTATTCAACTAATGTGTCTAAGCCTACCTTAGAGAGATATTTTTGAACTTCTTGGCTATTTCTTGAGCCAACAACACACTCATCTAACCCAGCACCCTGTCCATTAATGATATAAACTTCTCCACCTGGTCGGATGACTCTTTGCAGCTCATCAATAACTCCGCCTGGTTTACTTAAGTATTGCCAGGTGCTTACTAAAGTAGCGCTATCAAAAGAATGATCGCTAAAGGGTAAAGTCATTCCTTCTCCAAGTTCATCTAAATCAAATTGAAGTTTATCTTGGGCTGGATTGTAATCAAGGCAAGTGGAGGATAGGTCGACCACGGTTGAATTTGGATAATGGAGATACCAGCCTCCGCCTAAATCTAGGTTTCTGCCATGAAGCCGCTCCGATAAAAAATAAGAGATTCTTTGCTTGACATGTTCTCCAAAATAAGTCCATTGATAACTACCATGATGATCCCAAGTTTTTTCATGAGGATGGTTAGTATTGAGCTTTTTCTCGGTCTGTGGCATAAGTTGTGCGTATTCTAGCATGACTGGAATCTTATTGCACTTAGTTCTTGACAGGGTTGACTAGGATATGAAATGCTTGTATTAATGAGGAATAATCTGCCCCTTTCTTCAGCTACTTTACATAAGGGTTTTACCTTAATGAGCACAGCTCTTAAAGGAAGACGGGGCTTCACTTTAATTGAGCTGCTAATTGTGATTGTAATAATCGCAATTTTGGCTGCTGTGATAGTTTTGCTGGTTAATCCAGCTGAACTTTCTAAAAGAGGCCGGGATGCTCAGAGGTTGTCAGACTTTAGCAACTTGCACCGGGCGATTAACATTGTTTTGCAAGATGCTACTAACTCTAGTCAGTTTTTGCTTTGCAACGGAGTGGCGGGTTCTTGCACAACCAATTCTGTAGCTGGTAGCCGGGTTACTACAGGAGGTGGATGGGTTAAAGTTAATTTGAGTGCTCAGAAGACTGTTTATGTGCCTAGTCTGCCAGTTGATCCAATTAATACAACAGGCGGTGTTGGTAATGGCAATCACTATGTTTATTGCTCAGATGGAAACAGCTGGGAGTTGATTACTGCACTTGAATCTCTTCAACAACAGCCAAAATTAGCAGGGGATGGTGGCGCTGATAATACCAAGTATGAGGTAGGTTCAAGTTTGACTTTGATAAACACTACTATGCCTGGAAGCGTTGCCTGTAGTTATTGATAGATTCAAATGTTTATTGGACATAAGTTATCAAAATTCTCCAGAGTGAGCCAGGGCTTTACTCTGATTGAGTTGTTGGTTGTGGTTGCTATTATTGCAGTTATAGCGGCAATTGTTATGTTAACCGTAAATCCTATAGAGTTGACTAGAAGGAGTAGAGATGCTCAGCGTTTATCAGATTTTGCTAATTTGCAACAAGCGATTGGAGCTGTTTCCCAAGAAGCGACTGCTTCTGGACAAAATATTTTATGCAACGGTGTGGCTGGATCTTGTGCAGCAGATTCGGTGACAGGTGGCCGGGGGATAGATGGGACTGGTTGGATGAAAGTTAGTTTGGTAAATCCAAAAATAGTGTCATTTGCATTACTGCCTGTTGATCCCCTAAACACAACTGGAGCAGCTGGGTTTCACTATGTTTATTGTTCGAATGGGGCGTCTTGGGAGTTATTTACAACCTTGGAATCTCAGCAGCAGTTTTCTAGATCTGGTTTGGATGGAGGTTCGGATTCTAGCAAGTACGAAATTGGCACAAATTTGACTTTAATTAACACTACTATGCCAGGTGCGGTGGTATGTTCTTACTAATTTTTATGCGGAGAATGAATCATGACAAAACAACAGGTAAAAAATACCAAATTTGTGACTCTGGCGGCCTTTTTTGAACAGATCTCCACGCGGTTGACTAATTGGATTGGGACTCCGTCATCAGTGGTTGCCCATACAATTGTGTTTGCAGTCTGCTTTATCTTACCTTTTTTGGGGGTTGGTTTGGATAAAGTGTTACTTATTTTAACAACTGCGGTGTCTTTGGAGGCGATCTATCTGGCGATATTTATTCAAATGACGGTCAATAGAAACACTAAAAGCTTAGAAGAGGTTGAGGAGGATATTGAGGATATCCAGGAAGACTTGGATGATATTCAGGAGGACGATGAGGAAGATGATAAGACGGAGGTGGCTACGAAGCTGACTTTAGATAAAATTCAAAACAATTTGAATCTACTGCTTAAAGATATCGAGAATCTCAAAAAACAAAGTGATACCAGAACCAGTAAATAGACTTGAAGCTACAAAAAAACCCGAACGTATCGGGTTTTCTTGAAAACTTACCAAGGGTAAGCCTATTTAGGATACCTTGAAGTGGACTAATAAGTCAATTATATCAAACCTAGTCAGACCAAATCACGTTTACATTTGATGGCTTTCTTTCTACAATGGATATATGCATATTTTTATTGGGGCTGATCACCGTGGGTATGATTTGGGAAAGTTTGTTTATGAGAAGCTGAAAGCTAACCCAGACAACCGGGTTGAGTTAGTTGGTTTGGGTAAAAAAAATGACGATTATGTCGATATCGCTTATCAAGTAGCTGATTCAGTCAAAAGAGAGGGGAAGGATTCCCGGGGAATTTTGCTTTGTGGTTCTGGGGCTGGTGTAGATATGGTGGCTAATAAAGTTTCTGGGGTTAGGTGTGCACTGACTTTTGATAAAGAAAGAGCGATTCAGGCCAGGGAGCATGAAGACGCTAATATGATTGCGCTTCCAGCGGATGTTTTAGAACAGGAACAGACAGAGGGAATAGTGCAGGCTTTTTTAGAGACACCTTTTTCTAATCAATCCAGACATGTCAGAAGACTCAAAAAGATTGAGATGATCGAGCGGACTGACCACCCGTTGTTGGTGTTACCTGGAATATTGGCAACTCACAAAGAAGATTTTGAAAGTAAGTTAAAAGAGATTCTAGAATCTGAGTATACCTTTACTTGGATACAAATTGACATAATGGATCAAATATTTGTTCAAAATCAAAGTATTTTACCAGAAGATATCTCTGGCTTGGAAAAATTTGAAGTTGAGGCTCAGTTAATGGTGGCATATCCTAGTCAATGGATTTCTCGGGTAATTAAAGCGGGAGCGAAGAGAGTAGTTTTTCCAATTGAGTCTGAGGAAGATGCGCACGGGATTATCAATGAGCTGAAATTAGCCCATCCAGAGGTTCAAATTGGAATCTCTTTAAATCCTGAAACTCCAGTTGAGCAGGTTTTGCCTTATTTGGAGGCGGTGGATTTAGTATTATTTATGTCAGTTCATCCGGGATTTTCTGGTCAGGTTTTTGTGCCAAGTATAGTGGATAAGGTTAGGGAGTTGAGAAAGGAGCTTAGCTCTGTTGTAATAGAAGTGGATGGGGGAATTACTCCAGCTGTGGCTAAGCGGCTGGTCGATGCGGGAGCGAATAACTTAGTAATTAGTTCACATCTTTTGGAAGGAGATATTGATGAAAATCTGGAAAAGGTCTGGCAAGCAATCGAGGATTAATACTCCAAAATCTTTTGAACACAAAAAGGCCTCAACAATTTCTCATGTTACTATCATGGGTTATTCTGATGCGGCGACTTACGAGCCGCTTTACCGCGAGGTAGTTGAGGTATCAATGGTTTTAGCTCAGGCTGGATATACGATAGTTGATGGTGGGGGACCTGGGGTGATGCGAGCGGCAACCAAGGGGGCAAAA
>CAYMIA010000014.1:0-24557 GCA_964390595.1 uncultured Gammaproteobacteria bacterium
TGCCTAAGGCACGCCGCCAGCGTTCATCCTGAGCCAGGATCAAACTCTCAAAAATTGAAAATTTTCCGTGACTAGAAATACGCTGTAATTACTTACATGGATTTCATTGTTTCTTGGAATTGAACAAGAGAAACTCTTGTTTATTTATCCCACCACTCTTCTGAACACAAGTGTTCTTTCTCATGCAAAGCATGAAAAAACCGAAGAGTGATATTTAATCTTCGGTTGTCAAAGTACAAATTAAACTGTGAGTAGTTTTCTATTCTCTAGAACTTTCTCCAATCCACCCCTTCGACTTCGCTCAGGGCCATGGCCTTTCGACTTCATGATCTTAGCCTTGACTTCATGATCTTAGCCTTGACTTCATGGCATTAGCCTTGAACTTATTGAATGAGGTACCAGATATTGTATGACACGAGGCAAGAAAAGTCAACCTAGTTGAGCTTTAACTTCTTTTTTAAAATCAACGATCGTTTGGTCAGTGATTGAATCTAGATTGGGAATTTTTTCAGAGAGGAATTGTTTGACTAGTCCGCCAGTTGAATCGAGCTGACTTAGTTCTTCTAGTCTCTTAACATCTGAATCATTTAGGTGGGTGGCAATTTCTTCAAAAATTTGATCACTTAAAGATGTGGCTGCTCGATCTAAGAGAGCTTGTTTTTGTTTTGTAGTATAGTTTGTCATTTTATTCTAAGGTATAGAGATTACCACCAGGTGCTTGACTCACATGTTGAACCTGGGCAGTTGGCTCTTCGGGTAGATCTGCTCCAGAAAAATCTCCAGATAAAACGCTAATTAAATTGATTGACCCGAATAACAATGGAGCAAGAGTTAGGAAAACTTGCTCTTTGGCTTTTTTGCCAAATCTGGAATTTCTTAAAATCTCTAGAGCCGAGCGCCTTCTTTCTTGGTCCTCATTATTCCCAGTGTTGATCTCTGTGGTAGGTGGCATAGGATAATCTCATCATATCCTGTGTTATTAAATTGAGTCAAATTTAAGAGAGTTTTTTTAAAGATTCTGCTAATGGGTGTTCATTGGCATCTAGAACTTCAGTCATACTTTCTGGAGAATTGATAGTTGTGATGTTATGGCTAACAATTTGACCATCTCTAACTATGGTTCGCTCGTATGTAATCCGGCCATTATGAGAACTAATTTCTTTAAGAAACTGCACACTAGGTAAAGCGGCCTCTTCAATAAAATTATCTGGTGCTTTTAAAGTTTGTTCATTTGGATCAGCGGTTTGATAGAGATTATGAGTTTGGAAGCTTGGGTAGCCTTTACTAATTAGAGCTGTTGCCACTGTTTTAGCCCAATCTCCACCCCGGAAATTTGGATCCCTAACATCAGTACCAATAATGATTGTATTGACAGCTTGGCCAGCATTTGAGCCTAAGTGAATCTCTTCAATAGTTGGGTCAGTACCAGGAGCTGGGTGAGAATCCGTTTGGCCAGACAATCTAAAATTGCCCTTAGCGCTAAAATATTGAGTTTGTTCGTCATCACCGATAACTACAGCAACACTTTGCCTGGCTACTACTCCTGAATTAGGTTTTTCTGGAATTGGGACACTGGGTAAGATATTTTTAGAAGCATCTAGAACACCAACTGAAACCTGAGGTACTGGCAGACCTTTTTTAGCCTGATAGTCAGTCACTAATTGAGATGGTAGGAATTCTTTCTTTTCCACTATGAGTCTATTATAAGGACCTGCTTCACCGCTTCGATGTAGAAATTATATCTCGCGCTCGCAGAACCTGTTAATTCTCCTTTCGTCGAATTATATCACTTTTAGGCAGCTTTTAAAGCCATGGCTTTTCTTCCAACCAGACTTTGATAGCGGTTTTGTTCAGCGGCTAACGCTTCTTCTAACAATTCCCTGGCATTTTTGATTAAATCAACTTGTTCAACTGATAGGATTTGCCTAGTTGGTACATCAGTTAATTGACCGGCTGGATAAGCTTCCCAGGCTGGCAAAATCGCATCTTTAGCTTCTTTGGCTGTGCCGTATTCACCTGAGTAAGCTGCTGCAACTCTTAGCGCTGAGTACGAGCCATCATTAATTTTTTGGATCTTGGAGGTGACATCTGATCTCTCAGGACCCATCTCCTCCGCCACTTCATGGTTGTTGATCGATTCGCCTTCATTTCTCCTGGCATCAACCCGTTTAATGGCTTGTTCAATCCGGTATAATCTGGCTTGTTGGGCGTCTGGGTCAACTTCAACATATAATCTTTTCAACTCTGCTTCCTCCAGCTCATGGATATCTGCTTGCAGCTCTATTATTCGATCTTGAACTTGGATGATCTCCTGATCTTCCTCAGTGATACCTTTTTTCTCTAAGCTCTCTGCAACTAGGGCGCTGGCTTGGGGCTCAGAGATTCCAGCTTTAACCAAACCTTGTTTAGTTTTTTCCGCTTGAACTAGTTCAGTCCGAACCTCTGTCAACCGGTCTGCAACTTGAATTAGCTCAGTATCATGGCCTGGGGCTTCTTGAACTATTTGCTGTGCTTGCTCTAAGACTTCAGTGGTTTGCTTGACCTGGACCTCAATTTTAGGAGCTGTAGCGATTCTTTCTTGAACTGCCACTACTTCTTGAATAGTTTCTCTTCTGCTAACCTCAGGCAAGACTTGAGCCACTTCTGGGGCTACTCTTTCAGCTTCCTGAACTCTGGTAATCATGACCAAGGCATCAACTGATTCATACTTTGGCTGGCCCTCGATTGAGAATTCACCCAAATCTCTTTTATTTTCCTTAGGTTCTTTGGTGATATCTGAGTAATCAATTTTTTCAGCTGCTGGGACAGGCTGGCCTTCCTTTATGGCTTCTTTGACAGCCTGCTCATGCTTTTCTACCCTTAGTTCAGTTATTGCTTGCCCTATTACTGAGTAATCTGTGAGTTTGTGGACATTGAACTCAGCTGGTCTGACTGGGCCTTCATTGGTAATTTTGATATCTGCTTTATCTAAAGATCTGGTGGGATGGAATTCAAAAGAAGGTTTATAGGTGTCTGCTGAAATTGTTGAAGCTAAATTTGGAATGCTTTCGGTTCTTTGGGAAATGTTTAGAAGGGAGGTTCCAGATCTCTCTGGCGAGATGGATCGAGCGCTGTTTGGAGCCATTACTGCTCCTGTTGAAACTGGAGCTTCTGCACTCATCTTTTGTCCTCCTTAGACATCTGCATATTACCATAAAATGCCCGAAAAAGCAAGTGGTTAGAGAAGTTTGTTGAGGAGTTCCATTAGTTCGATTTTGGAGATGGCGTTGTGCCATTTGTTGTTTTCAGCAAGAGTGATTTCGCCTCTTTGTTCAGAAACTATAATTACCACTGCGTCAGTGTCTTTGGTGATGGCTAGACCAGAGCGGTGGCGGGTACCGAACTTTTTATCAAGTTTAATCTCTCCTGAGATTGGCAGCAAACAGGTAGCGGCCAGGATTCTCCGGTTTTTTATCACCACTGCTCCATCATGAAGTGGACTATATTTTTGGAAAATGGCGGTTAAAAGTTTGGAGCTAAATTCACTATCTAGGAAGATGCCTGTTTCGACAGTTTGGGCCAGCCCAGTTTTTCGACGCAAAACAATGGTGGCGCCAATTTTTTCTTCTGCCAGCTCCTCTGCAGCATCAACTAAATTTCTGATAAATTCCCGGTTTTTTTGTTTTTCGGTGACACTGGGTACTCTTAAAAACTCAAACCGGCCGAGTTTTTCTAAATAATGACGGATCTCCGGCGCGAAAATCAAGGGCAAGCTAATCAAGATCAGGTTACTAGTAATACCAAAAACTAGAGCGGTAAAGGTTAGCCCAGCGAGCAAAAAAATGAATGAACAGGCCATGAGAAAAAAAGTTCCCAATACAACTCTAAAAACTGGGAAACGCTTGATATACCAAAGAAAACTCAAAACAATTGCCAATGCCACTAATAGATCAAAGTCAGTATACAGATTAGTTAGATCAATAGCATGGAAACGATCGGTGATGAGAGTAATTAAACCGGTCATAAATTTAGTATATGGTATCCAGTATTTTGTATATAGGGGTTAGTTTGTTTTCTCAATGACCTTATAAAGCACAATTCCAAGCGAGACCATCACATTTAGAGAAATATTGACTCCAAACATTGGCAGCTCCACTACTCCATCACAAAGTTTTAAAACTTCTTTGGAGATACCATGACTTTCATGTCCAACAACTAAGGCAATTGGGAGCTGGTAATCAAATTGATCATAGGGAACAGCGTTCTTTGACTGCTCGATGGCAATAGTTTGTAAATTAGAAATTGATAGTTGTAAATTCCGGATCGCATCAACTGCAGATTCAGCGTATTCCCATTCTACCCACTCGGTAGTATTAATAGAGGCTTTTTTAATCCGGTGATTTGGGGGGATTTCGGTTCCACCACAAAGAAAAATCTTTTGAGCCGCAACCGCGTCAGCCAATCTAAAGATTGATCCAATATTATAAGTATCTAAGACATTGTCTAGAATAATGTATACCGGTTGTTTTTTGACTTTAGTCCTTGGACTTTGGCCACTGAATTTACGTAGTTTTTCGGCATTGAGTTTAATTTCCATTGTTTAATTTTAACTTTATGCCTGATTGATTGCAATTTTTGAAAAAATTTACTACATTTAAATAGATGTCTAAAATCTTATTTGGTTTATTTGTGTTGGTTTTTGGTAGCTTGTTAATTACTTCAGTATCTGCTCAAACCTACCCTAACTTTAATGCTAAATTTACTTCATATAATCAAAACTCAGCACCACAGGTGCTGGGAGCTTCCACCTCTGCTAATGTGGTCTGGCAAGATATAGCGGCTGATGCGCATGTTAGTGGGAATGTGGGGATTGGAACAAATAATCCGGTGCAACCACTGCATATTGTTGCGGGCTCTGCCAATGGTTTACGTTTGGATTCCAGCGCTGCTTCAGGAGCCAGAATATTTATTAATAACTCTAATGCTACTTCCAAAAACGCTGATTTAAGATTTACTACTGGGGCTGCCAATCCTCCCGCCACTAACTGGGGCATTGGCACAGATTATAACGGTAATGGAGGAACTGAATTAAATATTTACAATGCATCAGCCACTCGAGCTGTGTCTTTTCTGCAAAATGGTAACGTTGGTATTGGAAGCACTTCTCCAACATCTTTACTAGATGTTCAAGGAACCATAGAATTAGGAGCCAATAATTCAATTATTGGGGCGGCAGATTTGAGTAATCAATATTTTGATTTTGCGACTGGGGATTCAGCTAGTGGAAATACTTATGGACATGGGTTGATTATACGAAGATCTAAAACTGGCACAAATAATAGCAACTGGTTAAACATAGGTATGTTGAATGATACAACGGCAGGTATTGGGGTACTTCAACCGATCGGTACAAGTAACAGCATCCTATCAATTAAATCAGATGGTAATGTTGGTATTGGCACCTCTGCTCCTGCTCAAAAACTGCAGATAGCTACAGGAGGAGCTTATGGATTTGGTATGGTTTGTGGTGCAAATGGCACTGAATGTTTAAACTTCAATAGTAATGGCTATATTTATACCAGTGATCTCGCTGGAACTATTTACGGAGGAGGATCTAGTGTTGCTGCTCAAAATCTTTGGGCAAATGGAGATATTTATTTAGGAACAAGAGCTAATTGGTTATCCAGTTATTTAAACCAAGCTGTTCTAACTACATCTAGCCCAACTTTTAATGGTCTAACTTTTGGAGTAGCTAATCCTTATATTACTGCTGCTTCATATACTTATTTCCCAGGAGGGATTTATGTTAGTGGAGGGACACTTTATGTTCAAAATAGTACCCAGGCTAGAGGCGGCATAGCTAATGATGGAGGAGACTTATTACTTAGTGACAATGTTGATGTGACAGGTAATGGGGCTGGAACAGACTATACTACTGCTCCAATTGAAGTTAGGACCACTGCTACCCCCAGAGTCTCGTTCCATTGGCCTGGTGTAGTAGCCAGTCAAATCGGAATGGATAGCGGTGGAACAATTAGAACTTATGATAACCCCGGCACAGGTTATGAAAATTTTGCTGCCAAGAATATTAATGCTAATGGAAATATATATGCTGGCACTAATACTGTAAATGCAGATAATCTATGCACAGCTAATGGACCTTATTGCTTTAGATATGTTGGAGTTGGTCCTACCGCTCATGTAAGAATTGACGCACCCTATCTTGAACTACCCAGGCTTCAGATAGGTGGAAGCGGTGTTTTATCATCTGTAGTTGGTGATAATACTATAAGAATGAATGCCCATCTTCTTCCAGCAAATTCTGATGGAACTTATGCAGACCAAAACTGGCAACTAGGGGCAGATGTAGCTAGGTTCGCGCAGATACACGCTGTTCTGTTTAAAGGTACTTTACAAGCTGGCCCGGATGTAGCCGAAAGATATCTTGTTCAAGGTAGTGTGGAACCAGGAGATGTGGTGGATTTAAGTACTTTTGCAATTTCTGTCTCCAAAACTCAAACAAGTAATTCGGCTAATTTATTTGGAGTAGTCTCTTCTAATCCTGGAGTCACACTAGGCGATGAAACTGGATATGATACTTCTGGCGCTCCTATTGCTCTTATCGGAAGAGTTCCGGTTAAAGTTTCTTTGGAGAATGGTCCAGTTCATGTTGGTGATTATTTAACTTCCTCCTCCAACCCTGGTGTGGCTATGAAAGCTGTTAAAGCTGGAAAAGTTATCGGTAAAGCATTAGAAGATTACACTTCTCCAATTTTGGAAAGTTATGGAGTTTACAAACATCTGATCAAACATAACACTACTCCCCCAGCTTATGTGGCTATCCCTTCAGGTAATGGTATTGGTAAAATTATGGTCTTTATGGATGTTAAAGATTATACTCCAGCAGGTCAGACAGAAGCCTTGGAGCAAAAAGTTGATAATCAACAAAAGCAGATCGATGAGCTAAAACAAGAGATTGAAGATCTGAAGAATCGCTAATGTATGGAGCCCACTCAGACTAAAAAACCGAATTTCATCAAAGTAATAATTTTTATTTTGGTAGTTGTCGGTGCTCTGATACTTAGTCAAATCGCGTTCAGGTATCTGCCAAGCTCACTCAGGGGCGCTTTTCCTACGCATATCTCAGCAAATATTTTATATCTAACTTCTCCGGTTTTAAATTTTTCCGGGCAAGTTGAAAAAGTATCTGGCGACTCGATTACTGTGAGCCAAGAAGTTAATAAGAAAAAAATCACTTTTAAGGTAAAAGTTTCTAAAAATACAGTGATAACTAAAAGCCCTGAGTCGGTTCCCTATTTATTTAAGACAATTAATGCCTCACCCTCAGCAGGATTAAAGTTAGGCGAGATCAAAGTTGGTGATTTGGTAGATGTGCATACAAATACCGACCTTAGAACTATCGATGGAGATAGCTTTGAGGCAGTTTCAGTTAGTATTCAACCAAATAGCCAGGTGATAAGAGGCTCCATTACCAATGTAACCGACAAAACGGTCACTGTTAAGGGTAACTTGGACTCAAGCTTATCTGCTAACAGCCCAGGCCGACCAGCTCAAAAAGAACTGACTTTAACACTTCTGCCTGATTCAGAGATAGTGAGATTGCCCGCTCCAGCTGGTCCTAGAGACACGCCTAAAGTTGAGAAACTATCGGGTTCAGATCTTAAAAAAGATCAACCGGTGACAGTTTATTTTAACCAGATATCATCCAACCAGTTAATGGCTTTACTGGTAATCGTCTCGCCTAATCTTCAGGGTGCCCCTGTCTCACCTGCCTCAGCATCAGCTTCAGCAACACCCAAATTACCTGTTACTAAAGCTCCTTCCTCTTCAACTAATTCGGCCCAGCCTAGGCTGTAGAATTGACAGTTAGGTTCAATTCAGTCTATTCTTAAGTTAATGTCCAAACTGTTATTTGGCTTATTTGTGTTGGTGTTTGGTAGTTTGCTGTTTGTGACAACTACTGCAAGAGCGGAAATTTTATCAGGGGCTGACTGGGTGGGGATGTTTATTGCAACTAACTCTCCTAGTGGTGGTGATGCCCCAATTTTGGCCAAATGGGCCAACACTTGTGCTGATGCTAGCTTGGTAGTGCCACTGGCTGACGGAACTTATAATTTTCCAGCTGGCGCGGGATTTAATAAAGCACCAGCGCATAATGGCAGTTGTGTATTTGCTAATCCAGCCACCTTAACTACTCCGTATAATGGGTTATTTGAGTTTAGATATATGTCTAATGGCAAAAATTTTATCCACCGGGATTTTAATCCAGCTAATGCACCTTTATCTCAAGCGATCTCGGGCCGGGTTTGGGTACCAACTATTATAATAGGTACACCACAAGTGACTTGCCAGGGGCTAACTGCTTCAATTCAGGTCAATTGGACCAATACAGTTGGAATAACTGGGTTTAAGATTGAGCGGGCAGAAAATGCGGGATTTACTCTAAATCTGGTCACCCTTAGTCCTAGCTGGCCACCCGGTTCAACGGCTTATATTGACTCAGGCTTAGCTTTAAATAAAACCTATTATTATCGAATTACAGCTAACGGGATTGACGGCACTACCCAGGTGGCAAACAGTAATCCATTTGGTTCAACTCCAATTTCTTGTTTTGCTTGGGTACAGACAACTGGCGGGGATATTCATACTAATGGAGCAATAAGTACACCGACAGGACCATAGTATGAAAAATTCCAAATTCCAAATTCCAAATTCCAAATTAATAAAAGTCCTGATTGTTTTACTTCTTTTGATCTGGGGGGGGTTGCTTTTTAATCTGCCGGTGACTCGAACTCAAGCGGCAACTGGGGCTTGTGTAACTGATGTAACAAAACCTCGGGCTGATAAATTAATTAGTACTGGTGGTGGTCTGGGAACGAGCAAATTTGGCAATCCGGGCGGTCAATGTGTGAATGATACTACAGCGATCATCGCTGCTCCAAAATTAAATAGTATTGATATTGGCAACTACGCTTCTTTGAAAAACATTTTTTATACTCAGTCAAAATTATCCAAACCATCGCTGCCTTCTAATCTAGCTTTTACTATAGATAATATCTACAATACTTCATCACTGACAATCTCAACGGGGAATAGTAATATCCCCTCTGGAAATGGCACTGAAGTTATTTTTATCGACAATGACTTGCAGATTAGGGATAACGTTGCCTATCACACCAATATTGGAACTACTCCACCCACCGGGGATTCAGGAGGAGGGTTAGTTTTTGTAGTTGGGGGGGATGTTTATATTGACCGGTTGGTAACCAGGGTTGATGCAATCATCATTGCTGATGGAACTATTTATACTGCGTCAACGGGTGGTACTGTCTGCAGTAGAAATGGCGTAACTGCCAGTCCCCTCTCAATTAATGGAAGTTTAATTTCACTCAACGGTTCAGCTGCAAATGGAGCGATTATTTTTTGCCGGACTTTAAATGATAATTCTTTGCCCTCAGAGACTATCAATGCTCAAGCCAAATATGCGGTCATTTTGAAAGATTTAATGTCCCGGACTGTGAGTTTGTTTCTTGAGCGCCCCTACTAGATCACTTGCCAAATTTTCTGGTCTGATTGTTGAACCACTCAATGGCTTTTTTGAGTTCATTTTCATCAAAGTCTGGCCAGAGCTTATCAGAGAAATAAAGTTCAGAGTAAGCTGTTTGCCAAAGTAAAAAGTTAGAAAGCCGGCTATATCCACCTGTTCTAATAACCAGGTCTGGGTCAGGTTGACCAGTGGTATATAAGTGTTTGGCGATCAGTTCGTCATTGATCTTATCAACTTCGATGCCAGATTTAACAATGTCTTTGATCGCTTCAACTAATTCTTTTTTTCCTCCATAATTTAGGGCGATATTTAATTTGATCGATTCATTTTTAATATATGTTTTTTTCAGTTGCTCAATTAGTTTTTGAATAACTTTAGGCAGACCTTCCAGTTCACCAATGACATTAATAGAGATGCCATTTTTTAACATCTTTTTAACTCGGGTTTGATAGCCTTTTTTAATTAAGCCAAAAAGCCCGGTGACTTCGCGGCGGGCTCTTTCCTGGATATTCTCAGTTGAAAGTGCATAAACTGTCACTGTTTTTACTCCAAGCTTACTGGCTGCCTCCACTACTTTTTCTAAATTATCTGCACCTGCCTCATGTCCTTTGGTGTCAGGCAAACCTCTGGCTCTAGCCCAACGCCTGTTTCCATCCATGATAATGGCGATGTGATTTGGTGGATTCATTTGGTCCTTTCAATTAAAAAAACAGACATTTGATATAAGAGTTGTTGCACTTTGGGATCTGAACTTAAGTTGGGAATTAAACTTTGGGCAACACTAACATATTTTAATGCTTTGGCTTTAGAATAATCCAGTGCTCCTGTTTCGATAAAGATTTTTTTGATTGATTGGACTTGAGGTTTGGTTAATCCCCTTTGGCCATAAAATTTATTTAACATTTTGGCTTGCTCAAGGTTGGCTTTTTTTAAGGCTTGGGTGATTAGTAAAGTATTTTTGCTTTCCTCGATATCAGAAAGGGTTGATTTGCCAGTATCTTGGCTTTCTCCGAAAACTCCTAGGATGTCATCTTGAATTTGAAAGGCAATTCCCAGATTCTCACCAAATACTTTGATCTGACGGAGTAAGGTCTCATCTCCATCACCTAAGATAGCACCTAAAAGAAGCGGGTAAATTATAGTGTAGTGAGCGGTTTTTAAATGATGGACTTTTAAGACATCTTTTTCATTGCGGCTATTTTTATGAGGGAGTTCGACGTCGAGGAGTTGTCCGAGACCGGTGGTGATAGTCATTTGGGAAAAAGCTGACAGCGCTTTAATTTTAATATCATCTTGGAAGTTTGAGTCAGCGATAACTTTGTTGGTCAGGAAAAAGCCGACATCCCCCAAGCTGATGGTTTGAGAAATTCCATAATGATCACCGCCGAGAGTTTGATAAACTGTGGGTATGCCACGACGCTCCGAGCTTCGATCAATGATGTCATCGTGAGCTAATATGGCTGTTTGAAAGATCTCTAGAGCGGCAGCGATTTTAATAATTTCTTGATCCTCACTAGCACCGGCCAGTTTATAACCCAAACAAAGCAACACTCCTCTTAAATTTTTACCACCTTTAGTGGCTTTGACAAAAACTTTAACTAAGGGTAGTAACTTAGGGGAAACCGCCTTAACCTCATCAAGCCAGTCTTTTAAGATTGTCTCTGTTTGGTCGTTGATAGCTTTTGATTGTTGTTTTAAATAGTCATTTAAATCCATAAGCCGTGCTGGTTATTGTACCTAAAAAAAGGGCTTCCATCAACTGATGTATAATGGTGAGATGAAATTCACAATTATTTTTTCAGCCATATTTTTAATCTCCTCTCTTCTATATTCTTTATTCTTTATTCCTACAGCTTCTGCTCATTTGGTGGGTCAGCCACCATTTTTTAAAATTAACGGTGTTTATTCTAATTTATACCCAGTCCCACTAACCTCTTTGGAGAACTTTGGGTTACCCCAAGATTTAGCTCCAGAAAATTATTTGATCAATCAACCAATTAGCATGGAGTTTGATTTAGCAAAACTGCCTGCACCTCCTGAAGTAATAGCTAAAACTAAATTTAATTGGGATTACGGGGATGGGAGCCATGGTAGTGGTTTAAAAAATACCCATGCCTATTCTAGGATGGGCTCTTATATAATGATAATCTATGCTGATGATGGCTCAACCCCAACCCCTCAGATTATTCAGTCAACAATGTTGCATATTTTACCTAGCAAAAATTATCAGCTGCCAAAATCAGTTATCAAAATAAACAATCAGAAGAGTAAAGACCCGCTAACTGACATCTTGCGCTTTAAATTTAGTGATGGACTACACTTCGATGCTAGTGAATCAAATGCACCATCCAGCAAAATTGTTTCATATTTATGGGATTTTGGAGACAGATCTTCTGATACTACTTCCACGATAACTCATTCCTATCCGGGCGATTTATCTCAAATTTTCCCAGTGCTTAGAGTTAAAGATGCTAATGGTTTTATTGCTGATAGCTTTGTGGAGGTGGAGAATGGTTTATACACTAATAACCAATACATGAGTCCAAATGTCAATTCAACGCCAAATGATAGCAATGGGATCCTGAAACGAGTCCAGGATGACAGAATGAAAAAATTTGGTATTTGGATTTTAGGATTTGGAATTTTAACCGCTGCAATCGTGATTATGGTTCGTCGGTTAGCTCGGGGCCGTGGTCGCGGAAGGCGCTAATAAATTCCTTGATTTTTTTGTTATCCACCGTATCTAGCTTGAGCATTCTTCCCCAGGCAGTTAGAACTAAGGGATTGGTTAATCCAGTTCTGGGTAACGCCACCAATTTATGCGGATCATTATTCAAAACTTGTTTGATTTGGTTTTTAAGATTCTCGCAGCTCCTATCACTAAACTGTGAAGGTAATTGGGTTAGACTGGCGGATGAGGTTCCTTCGCCTCCAGCGGTCATTTTTAAATTTTGAGCTAAACTGCCGGACGTAGAGCTTTCTGGTTCTTGACCTAACTTGAGATTATGATCTTTGCCAGAGGCGCAATCATACCAAAAGATGATATAACCATGCTCCTGTGAATGAACCAAAAAACCATCCCAGCGAGGTTCATCGTAAAAGCCTTTGGTAATCCAAGCTGGGTAGTGATTGCCTGACGTTGGTGGATCAAATTTATAACTTAATATTGTACCGATTGGCTCATGGTCCCTACCTTCTTGGAGGGCTGCTTGACCTGGTAGTGGTTTAGTGGATTCAACAAAAGCCCAAGCTAAAACGGCGGTAATTATCAGAATAATAATTCCGATTAATAAATACTTTTTCATCTAAATTAGAAGTTTAGGAGATTTTATGTTAAAAGGCAAGTGTTTTAGGGGTAATTTACACCGTTTTGATGGTTTCCTTGAGGTTGCCCATAACTATTACTGGAATAACGTGGCTTCAGAAAGAAATAATAAACTGCAAAATAAACTAAGCCACCAACAATCAGATAAATGAGAACCCATTGCCAAAGAGGACGTTTACCATAAGAATATTTTTGAGGACTTGGCATTAGATTAATAATATAGCAACTTGTGATAAATTGGCAAGTACCGAGTTAGTTGAACTGATTTTGGGCTTTCTCCAGGCCTTTTTCGAGGAGAGTTCCCAGAGCCTCAACTCCTCTTTTAATCATCCGCTTCACAGTTGAGCGTTCATTTTGCATAAACTGATCGATTACAAAATGTTCAGCGTTAAAACTAACCGCTTTGTATTTTCCTGAAACTGCTTTCTGGACACCAATTCCCAAACGCAATCTGACAAATTGATCTGTTCCTAGTTTTTCAATTATGTTCTCTACTCCATGATGCCCGGCAGCTGCGCCACCTAAACGGACTTTAATATGCCCGAGCTCTAAATCCAGTTCATCATGAATAATAATAATATCTTCTGGAGGAATCTTGTAAAATTTAGCCAAAGCAGTCACTGCAATTCCCGATTGGTTCATGAAAGTTTGGGGCCGGGCTAAAATTACGTCAGGAATTCTGGTGATTTCAGATTTAAATTTATTTTCAACACTCCATTTTCCATCCACCATCTTTCCGGCAAAATCCCCAACTACTTCAAACCCCAAATTATGACGGGTGCCCCGATACTCTTCACCTGGATTTCCTAAACCAACTATTAGTTTCATAATTGATTAAAGATTAATGATTGAAGACTCTGGAGTCAAGCAGCCAAAACATCAACGAGCTGATCATGAATTTTGCCATTAGAGAAGATCGCTTCAATCCATTCTTTAGTCCAATCAATTTCATGTCCTTGCCAGTCAGTCACTTTTCCGCCAGCTGCTATAACTAGTGCAGCTGTGGCAGCAAAGTCCCATCTTTTACAAACATGAACAAAACCATCTAGTTTACCCTGGGCAACTAAGCTAGTACCATGAACTGCCCCTCCTAAAATATACAGGCCTCTAGCTTTTCTAACTAATTTGCCATGGCGGATTAAATCTTTTTCTCTCTGTTCAACTGTGTTTTGGAAATCTGAACTAAGAACGGCTTTTTCTAAGCTATCAGTTTGGCTGACACTAATGGGTTGGCCATTTAAAGTTGCTCCCTCCCCTACTAAGCCTGAACACAGATCGCCTGTAAAAATATTTTTGGTCACCCCAAGAATTGGCAAATTGTTTCTTAATAAGCCAATTGCAACATTGGAATGCGGTATCCTGGAAATCCAAGAGGTCGTTCCATCCATCGGGTCAACAAACCAGGTATACTCAGAGCCTTTATCGATAACGCCTTTTTCTTCTGAAATAATATTATGCTTGGGAAATTTTTCATTTAATAGGCGGAGAATAACTTCTTCAGAAGCCAAATCGGCTTTAGTGACTAAATCAAAAACTCCGGTCTTGGTCTGAGACTGTCTTTGGTTAGAATAAGTTTGGATAACATCAAAAGCTTGGGAGGTGATATGCTTAGCAATGATTAATAAATCTTTACTCACTTTTAAAAATGCAGGTCACCATAAGTAAAAGGAACTTTTTTAACTAATCGCCAATCTTCAATTTTATCTACAGAGGTATAAATATGAATGCTATCAACACTAAATTGATGAGGTGGTTGTTTTTTTAACTGTGAACCAATTTCTTCAGCTAGTAATTCTTTATCTTCAGGGAGGAGATCTTTTTTGTAAAGCAAACTGAGATGAGGAACATACATAGCATCATTTGGTCTACCAAAAATAACTCTGGCTAATTTATTAGCATCTCTTAGTGATTCAGACATTTCCGCTCTAAGCACTAAGGTTTGATAAAGTTGATCTGTATAGTCTACAATACCTAGATTGATTGAAAAAACTCCGGCGATATTACCTATTGCGTTCGCTAACAGCTCTGTTTCTCTGACTACATCTGCTTCTGCTGAGTTAATATCAGGTAATAAGGTGACATGGGGTACAAAAATTGGAGCATCAAAACGTTTGGCTAAATCAGTGACTATTTTGGTTAGCTTTTCATGGGTTGGAGAATCTTCTGGTGGGACAAACCAGAGCGAGAATTGGGGTGGGTCTAATTTTGCTTCAGGCATAACTTCGGAGATTATAGCATTGCTTGGTTGGGTTGACTAGAATTAGTTAAGTAGTAAAATCTGGGTATGCAGGAGAGAGATAAAAATCGACCGACATTGGATGAGGCAACTTTAAAGAAGTTGGCTGAGAGGGCTCATCCAAGCAAAGGAGGTCTTTTCTCTAGACTTCATCCAGGGTTAGTTTCCGAACCAACTTCTGATGAAGCTGAGGATCTTCCACCCCCCGCAGACTTTACCGAGACCTCTGCTACTTCTGATCTGAGACCTGGAGAAACATATCAAGATTACATTAATAGAAAAAAAGGTGGCTAATCAAAAAAGACTAACTTGGGCTTTGGCCTCTGTTTCGCCATCTTCCCAGATTTTAACTTTACCATAGGTATTATCAAAGCCAGGTTCAATGGTTAATTTTCCTTCCCTAACTCTCTCTACACCTTCAGCAATTTTTTCACCTGCTGCCATAGAGAGTAGGTCAATTGGGGTCTTGGTAAGAATTTTTAATTCATTATCAATGTTAGTGACAATCCGTTCATATTCAGCTTTAACTTTAACTGATGAAACTGGGAGGCCCATTGACTCGGCGATAATTTCTTCCAATTGAACCAGCATTCTAAAGCCAGGCCGGTTGGGAAAAGTCTCGGATAAAGTGATGCCATTAACTTTCTTGAGTTTTAAATCAGTCTCCTTACGGGTTGCCAACTCTTCAATTCTTTGCATCACCCCAATGGTTAGTTCTCTTTTGCAAACTGGGCAGATGGGTCCTTTTTTGTTTAGTTCATCTGGATCATAAACAATGTTGCAATTTCTGTGACCTGACCAGTGATACTTACCTTCCTCAGGGAAGAATTCAATGGTTCCTAAAATGTTTTGTTTCATTAAGTCATCGCGCAATTCATCATAACTTAAATCACCTTTAAACATAGTCACCTCCCGGCCAAGTCTAGGGAGAGAATGCAGATCAGAAAAACTAACAATGGCTTTTTTATCCAGATCTGAGATCCGCCAATTCATAGCTGGTTCGCTAGACAAACCAGTTTCTATGGCAAAAATTTGATCTGAAAATTCCCCAAAACATTCTTTGAAAAAATCATATCCAGACTTTGAACCATAAAGTCCAAACCAGGGAGTCCAAACATGGGCTGGAATAATAATGGCTTTGGGATCTGTTTGAAAAGTTAACTCACAAAGTTTCTTAACGCTCATGCCAATAATTGGGCGGCCATCTGAAGCGAGCTTTGCACCTTGCTTAGTGAGAGTTTCAGCCAGTCTAAAAGCGCTGTCCAATCCAGATAAAATAACAATGACATGAATTCTTCTACCTTTGCCATTTTCAGAATAAATACAAGCGATCTCGGTTTGAATGACAAATCTGGTTTTACCATATTGATAGGTACCTGAGGGGTTAGCATGAAGATCTTTTTTTAATTCTTGAAGCCATAAAGGATGAAGACAATCCCCTGTTCCAAGTAAATCAATTCCCTTAAACTCTGCCCACTTGGCTAAATTAGGAATATTTAGTTGGCCTGAGCAAGCATTAGCGAATCTAGAATGAATATGTAAGTCTGCAACATAAGGCATTTTTTATTTTGTCCCAAGCAAGCGGCGCTGGAAGGTTTCTAAACGGGTGACATCTTCTGAAAGTTCAATCAACTCTTTTTTGCTTAATGGTTTTCCCTTCCATAAACCTAGATTAGCGGTAATCAGATCACCTTTGACTGCACTTAAATCATCCTGAGCACAAGCCCATAAAAGCCGGCGGATTTGCCTATCATCTAACCTTTGGATGACACCTCGACCACTCATTACCAGAGAGGCAGCTATAGCTAATCCTCTTTCAGAAAGCTCTTCAACTGTTGCTTCGTCTGCATCATAGAGAATTTCGTCTAGATCTATCAGACTAAGCGTTTCATTATTGACTAAATATTGAATGGCTTCTTCGGGGGTGAAATGAAACTCTAAATCTTTGGACATACTAATATTTTAATGAACACTAATTAAAAGTCAACTTTGAGCCTTTAAAAAAATTATGGTTCGCTCCATTGCTAGGTTAAATTCTTCTCCAGTAAAGTTATGGTCGCCAGTTTCATATAAATGTAGTTCGCATTCTTTATTTGCTTGATCCATTGCTTCTTTTAATTTTTCAGAATCATGGAAAGATAATCGATCATCAGCTTTGCCATGATGAAGTTGTATAGGTCCACCCAAATCTAATAAGTAACTCGTTGGCGAAAGGGAGTTCCAAAAGTCTGGGTCTTGATCTGGCATCCCATATTTTTCAATTAATTGTTGAGCTGCTAGTCGGTGAGCTTTTCTGGTTCGCTCCATTTGTTTGGTTTCTCTTTCACCGGGCTCCTCATTAATATTTCCCCAGCGTTCAATCATTTCACTTAAGGGCACCACTGCTCCACAAAAAATTACCCCAGCTTTGATCTCAGGATTTACTACCATTGCGCGCAAGGTTATTCCTCCACCCATTGAATGACCTATCATGAAGATTTTGTTAGGGTCTATTTGTACTTGGTATTTTGTATTTAGTATTTTGCTCTCTTTCAGAGAAGTTAAAGCATTTAAGACATCTACTGTATAGCCTGGTGAAAATAATCCTTCTGGCTCCCCTTCAGATCTTCCGTGACCCCGGTAGTCTGATTTAAAAACTATAAAACTTGCTCTCGCAAGTTTGTCGATCCATCGCATATATTGTTTATCAATTTTATATTCATCTAGTGGAACATAACCTTTGTTGAAGATTATTAGGGGTAGGGCTTCGTCACCCTCTTTGTCAGTGAAGCTGTTAGGAATGGTCAATAGTCCATAGATTTTTAGACCATCTGATAAATAGGAGACAATATATTTGGAATAGTTCACCCCGGGTTCTAGTTCTTCTTCAAAGGTAAGCTCACTTCCTGGATATTCCCTTTTTCTCATTTCAGGAATTTGTAAAGGATTGGGTTTCATGAAGATTAGTTTAACAGATTAGATTAACTAAAGTGAGCTGATCTAATGAAGATTAGTGTTTATAGAACCTTAGGTTGATAGAGTGGGCAAATGCGGCAGATATCTAAACTTCGGCCAACTTGTTCAGAGACTCTGCTGGCATTTTCTAGAGAAAGGACGTCACTAATCATTAATCTTTCCAGTATTGCCACTTGGACCAAGCTACCATTTGGTTCTTGAATTTCTTGAGTAGAATAGATTCCTGATCTCACAACCATGGGCTTACTGCAACCATAAATTTCATTTAAGCCATGCTCTCTTAGTTCATGGGCCATCTCTCCCCCACCGTTAGCAGCTACAGAAAATCGGCAGGTGCTCCATTCTTGTTCTGACACAACTGCTACCTCACCTCTGTTTTCCATAGTTGGAATTTAACAAAGTGTTGGGCATGTGTCAAGAGAGACTATTTCTTAGAATATTGCTGGTTGTACATTTCAATTAACTCTTTAACGGTGGTGGCATCTTCTGCTTGTTTATCTGCATCTCTGAAGGTGACAAGTCTGGGGAACCTTAAGGCATAGCCTGGTTCTTTTACACCAGTTTTTTCATCAACTTTCATCCCAGCGGTGTGATTTGGAGATCTCGTGATTTCATCAGCTAAAACTTCAATGACAATCTCTGGAGCGATCCAGACTGAAGGTTCTAAAATAGAATGGACCCGGGCAGGTTTTTTATCGACTTTAATTTTATCAGCCCGTTTGTGAATCTCCCGCCACTCTTCATCAGTCAAGCCGGTGCCAATTTTAGAAACTGTGACAAAGGCATCGTTTTCTTTATCGTAGACTCCAACTAAGAGTGCACCCGCTCCAAATTCAGCCCGTTTTCCCCGACCATAAATATAACCTAAGATGACGCAGTCAATTGTATCTTTTAATTCGCCAGATGAATGACGTTTTAATTTAATCCAATTAAAATTTCTGGCGCCGGCTTCATAAAGGCTGTCTGGTCTTTTAACAATTAATCCTTCCAGACCTTTGGTTAGGGCGTCATCAAATAGCTCTTGAATTCTTTCTGGCTGGTTAGTGATCTCACCTGGCTGGGCGATTAAGACTTCATCTCCAGCAACGCTTTCTTCCAGGAGTTTAATTCTTTGCTTTAATGGCACATCGACCAAAGATTTTCCATTCAAATAGATGATGTCAAAGACCATCGCTTTAAGGGGTAATCTTTTAGCAGCTTCTTCAATGCCATATTTTCTTCTTCTTTGAGTAGTTTGTTGGAAGGGCAAAAACTCATCTGATTCTGGATTAAAAGCTAAGGCCTCTGAGTCTAAAATAACTGATTTGGCTTTAATTTGTTTTAAGACTCCCTCAACCAAATCAGGAAACATGGGGGTGGTTTCTTCTAAATTTCTGGAGAAAAATCTGATTTTGCTGCCTTCCTTGTGAATTTGAACTCTAAAGCCATCATATTTGTATTGAACATGAGCTTCCCCACCAAATTTTTCCAGAATAGTTTTAGGATCATTAATCCGTTCAGCTAGTTGTGAGCGAAGCGGCCTGCCGACTGTGACATCTACTTTTTCTACTCCTTTTAATCCATCTTTCCATAACACTTCCCCAATAAGTCCGAGATCGGAAATTTTGTTGTAGGCGCCCTCCAGAAGTTTTCTTTTAGACCTATCACCAAGTTTTAAGGCAGCAAAGGCATCTAAAATTGTTGGATCGCCAATTCCTAAACGGGAAGTTCCTAAAGGAATTCTCACTAAATGCTTGGCCTCTACTCCATCGACTTTGGCTAAAAGATCAGCTAGGGTACTAATTTTGTTTTCGACTGTCCCATCTCCAGTAAAACCAGAGATCTTTGTTAGGCAATCAAAGATATCGGAAATAGGTAACTTGTGACTTGTAACTTGTGACTTGTTATCTAGTTGTTGAGCGACTTTGCCAAGGTCTCCGAGCTGACCATATTTTTTTAATACTTCTTCTCTACTCTCTCCATAAGCTCTGGCGATTGAGGCGGCAACTGATTTTTCAGCCATGCCGATTTCCGTGGCTTCATAAAAAGGGGCTACCCGGCCCTGCAGGAGATAACTAACCTTAGCTACTTCATCTTTTTGAACTTTAGAAAAAAGTTCTGATAAAATCTCTATTAAACTTAATCTAGAGGCAGTGGCTTCCAGCTTATCAAAGTAGAGAGCTAGTTCATTGAATGTCATTGATAAGAATTGTAGAATACTCTAGCAACTCATTCAAGCAATATGTATATAATAAAATATGAGTGAATCAAAAGAGGCTGGTACTGAAGTTGATCCACAGGAGAAGATCCGTCAGGAAATAGAGAGGACTCAGACCAAAAGACTTGATGATTATCTAGCTAGGAAGATAACCAAAGAAGAGTATTTAAATTTAAACATAGATGAAATCTTACGTCTTAAATCAAAAAACCAAGAACTGGAAGAAAAAGCTGGGGTGGATGCACTAACCGGACTTTCCAACAAAAGGAGGTTTGATGAAGATTACCGGAAGGCATATGAGAGTTTGCGAAGAAGTCCGCCTGAAGGACATGAGTCAGAATACGAAGAACATGGGCAAATGGCTTTACTTTTTATTGATGGCGACAGATTTAAGTTGGTTAATGACCGGTTTGGACATGGTGTAGGAAATATAGTTTTGCAAAATATTGCCAAGGCGCTGGGAATGAGTGCAGCTAGACTTTTGGATACTGTGGCCAGATATGGTGGTGAAGAGTTTGTGATAGTGCTTCCCCATACTGGAGAAACTGGTGCTCTAAAGGTAGCTACAAAGATTAACGAGAATTATGCTACCCTCCAAAATGAAGCTGGATTTCCCAAATTAGATGCCATCCAGACTTTAAGTATTGGAATTGCAGTGGGTGATTCTGCTAGCGATCCTGACGAATTATTAGAGTATGCAGATAAGGCGATGTATGTTGCTAAGGAAACAGGTAAAGCTGAAGATAGCCAGGGACACGTAAGAGAAAGGGGGAAGATTGCGGTTTGGAAAAAGGATAGGTCTGAGGTCATTAATCCTTATTTAGAACAGATACCTGCGGCTTGAATTTAATGTAGTATAATAAAACAGTCTTTATTATGGATGATAATACTCAACACGAGGATTATGTTAGAGAAGAGATAGATAGTTTGGTGGCGAAATATGATGGTGATCGTGATTTTAGAGATGATCTGGTGACAATTTTAACCCAGAAGATCTTAGAGCAAGAAAAGCGCGCTAAGAGTTTAAGAAATTTTCCTGATTTTTATACCTCAGAAGCTTTTCCAGAAGAACTAGAGGTGGAAATCGCCCGAGTGACCCGGGATATTAGAGATAAATTTGATTATTCTGGGGCAGCACTTTTGGTGATTCATAGTCATGGTATCAAAGATATTAATCAAAAGTTTGGTCACAAACATGGCGATTTGGCAGTGACCCTAATTTTAGAATCGATCCGTCAAAATACCAGAGAAATTGATATTAAGGGCCGGATTAACGGTGATAAATTTGCAGTCTTTTTAACCGATATTACTGGCGAGCGAGTTTTGGAGATTGGAAATACAATTTTGCAGTTAATCTTAGCTAGCCGCAAAAGCCACTTAGCTAATTTATCGGCCAACGCCGGATTAGTCTTTTATAGAAATGGTATGAACGCTGAAGATTTAATTGCTCAAGCTTTTGAAGTTCTGGATAATACCCCTGTTGGCGAGAAAGTTGTGGTCACCGGTGTTGAAGATGAGCAAAGGTTAGAAAGGCTCGCTGAATTTAGTGGCAAGAGACGCATTAATGTGACTTTTGAATCTTCAAAAAAACTAATCCGACTTCCAACATTACATTTACACACCAGATAGAACATATGTCGCTTTTTTAGTTCCACCTATTTTTCCGACTAGACCTTTTTTCTTTAGAAATCTTAACTCCCGCAAAACTGTATCATCTGAGAAATCGGGAAAGACTTTGCGGAAGTCTTTGTTCATCATCTTTTTGTGACGATGTAAAAACTCCATAATTAACATTTGACGTTCATTTAGCTGGACCTGCTCCCCTAGTTTGTCTTTAACTCTAGCATCGGCCGAGATCCGCTGAACCCGTTCTTTAACCCGATATAGTTCTATGGCAACGCCCCTCACAAAATATTCTAGCCAAGGAGTTAGGTCTCTTTCGTGAGTATCCAGAACTAGTTGATTAGAGACAGCTTGGAGAGTGACATAATAATCCATTGGATTGTCATCAAAATACTCTTCTAGAGAAAAGAGGCGGCGGATGTCATAATTATCTAAGAACATGCTCATGGTGGCGGTTGCTCTGGCGGTACGGCCGTTCCCCTCAACAAAAGGGTGAATTCGAGCCAATTCATAATGAATGATACCGGCTTTGATAATTGGGTGAATCTCTTTGGTCTCATCGGAGTTGATCCAATTAATTAAGTCCTCGACTAAGTATGGCACCTCCGCTGCTGGGGGTGGCGTATAAGAGATTTGACCAGTTTGACTGTTCCGCAAAACAACTTGGCGGACTCTAAAAAATCCAGAGACCTCAGTTGGGACTATCCGGTCGGTCACTAGTTTATGAATTTGGAGGATTGTTTCGATGGTTATAAAGTAAGGCTCGAGCAAACTGCGTTTGGCCGCGATATCATCGATGAGCTTTAAAACATTCCGATAATTCAAGACTTCTTGCACATCTCTGTCTCTAGCCAAAATCTCTTTGCCATCTAAAACATCTTTGACTTCATCTTCAGTTAGTCGATTACCCTCAACGTGAGTGCCATGATGAACAGAGCGCTCCATGGCATCTTTTCTAAATTTAGCTTCCCAAGCAGGAACTAGAGGCGCATTTAAGATCACCTCTCTTGAGGCATCAATGATGCCAATGTTTCTAAGTATTGAATTGGTAATATTATATTTGGCGACAAACATACCTAGCATTATACCATCATTTCCCGCAAAATTACCGCAGAATAACTGCATGGTATAATATCGGCATGGCTAAAAAAAGACAAACTGAGACAGAAAAAAAAGAGGAGCGCAAACTACATCAGGTGTTAATCGTTCAAATGATTTCTCTTTCAACTGCTGGATTTGGAATTGTCGCGGCTTTAGCCTGGAATGAGACTATTCAACAATTTGTTAAAGATTTTATAGAGCCAAGAATTCCTGGATCTGGACTGTTGTCTAAATTTATTTACGCAATACTTGTGACTCTTTTGGCGGTCTTGATCACCTATCAACTTTCACGAATTGCCGCCCATTTTAATTCGAGCAGAAGACCCTAAGCAAAGGTTTTGATTGTCCCCTCTTCAACTTTTAAAAACTGAGCTGGTTTTAAATGATCTTTTAGAAAATCTTCAAATTCAACGGTGGCGATAATAGTTTGTTGAAGTTTGGATAGTTCGATGACATATTCTCTATGTTTTTCATCAAGCTCTGAGAAAATGTCATCCAGTAAAAGGATCGGGCGGGAGTTGATAATTGACTCCATAAAACTGACCTCAGCTAATTTTAAATCTAAAATGGCAGTCCGTTGTTCACCCCGGGAGCCAAACTTGGCTAAGTCCCGCTCATCAAGTAAAAATGTAAAGTCATCCCTATGGGGTCCGATTAATGAAGTAGCGCTGCCGAGTTCGCGGGATTGATACTGAGCGAGGCGGCTTTTGGTTACTTCATTGGGACTATAATGAAACTGAAAGTTGCCAAAATTTTTCGGCCGGTTTTCTAAAAATTCAAAAAAAGCGCGCCGCTTTTTGATGATGATCTCTCCTAACTCAACCATTTGATTGGACCAATAATCGAGTTCATCGAGGTGAGCAGTCCCTTCTTTGATCGATTTAAGGATGCGGTTGCGCCTGGCAACTACATCACCATAATTGGAGTGGGCTTTTTTATAACCTCTATCAATTTGGGATAAGGTGATATCGATATGGTAACGGCGATTGCTAGGTGTACCAGTAACGAGGTTGATATCAGCTGGGGTGAATAAAATAGCTGCTAAGTTGGTCGAATAATCAGCTAGTCTTCTGGCGACTCCATTAACTTTGACTCTTTTTTGGAGTAACTCCTTTTTTTCTCCAAACTCATCGACTTCTGCATCTAAAAGCTGCATCGCAATCTCTAAGGTTGTGTCATTGTCCAACTCTCCTTCAACCCGTAGGACTGATTCATCGCTTTTGACTAGTTCGGCATCGGCTTCAGCTTTAGGGGATTTGCCTGTTGAAAGAAAAAAAATTGATTCTAAAAAATTGGATTTCCCTTGGGCGTTATCCCCCACTAAAACGGTGACTTTGCCTTTGAATTTCTGATCGATTTTAGAATAATTTCTAAAGTTGGTTAGTTTAAGTTGTTTTAGAATCATAAAGTTGAATTTGTAATTTCTAATTTACAGTTTTCAGTGAATTTTACAATGTAACATTGAATCATTGAGAATTGATTGTAAATTGAGAATTGAGCATTGAAAATTATCATTTCTCCCAGTGGCCGAGGCCGAGGAAGGCGCGAACTCTAAAAGGCAGGTGATTTTTTT
>CAYMIA010000014.1:24657-33962 GCA_964390595.1 uncultured Gammaproteobacteria bacterium
TCCCAGTGGCCGAGGCCGAGGAAGGCGCGAACTCTAAAAGGCAGGTGATTTTTTTCAAAGAAGAAGTCAGGTTTTAGAGCCAGGAGTCCCATGATAGCTATAACTCCTCCAAGACCGACAAAGATTGGCATAGTACCAAAGATATCAGCTAAAATGCCAGTGAATATAACTGGGATAAGCGAGAGGGCGGCCATTAAGATTCCCAAAACGCTAAAGACTTTACCCCGGTCTTCTTCGATGGTGTTTTCTTGAAGGACAGTTTGGGATGGGACAACGATGGAAACCATGCAAATGCCAAGCAAGAAAGATCCTAGAGCGAGAACTGTAGATTGGGGCGGGAAATGAAAGAAAGGCCGGGGATGTAACATAACTTGATTGAACCTAGGTAAGTATCTGACTGTTGGTGCCAGAAGAGGCATCGCTCCAACTATAAAAAACATCAGGCCAGTAATTAATATGGCGATACCAACAAGGCGTCTCCTGGGAATTTTTTTGCCTAATTTACTGATGAAGATTCCACCAAGGACCATTCCCAACCCAAGTGGGCCGACTACAACGTATGAGGCGTCAGTGGCACTAATATGCAAGGCTTTTTCTAGAAAACCTGGTGTTAAGACTGCCATGACTCCAACGACCATTTGGACACCAGCCTGAATCAGAATGGAAAATAGAACTGGCAGATTACCTCTGATCATACCTAGGGTTTGTTTAATTTCTAAAACTGCAATATCTTTGATTTCAGATAGATCCTGGGTCCGAAGTGCATGTTTTAAGCGGATTGTTTCTTGATCTTGTCTGTTGATAATTGAGGGAAATCTTAAGGCAAGTAGAAAACCGACGAAAGCGAGGAATGCCTCCAGGCCAAAGACAAAATTGATGTTAAATAAACTAATTAATGGACCCGCCAGACCAAATCCCAGTAAAAATGACATAAAAAGCGTCGTGGAAAAAAGAGAATTAGCTGTTAAAAGCTGTTGCTTTTTAACTATCAATGGAATTGAGGAAGCTTCAGTTGGGTTGTAAAGTTGAGCTAGTGAATTAATAAAAAAAGTGACTGCTAGTATTCCAAGATAGCTTTGTTTAAGAAAGATCAGGCTCAAAAATGAGAGCATTAGTAAAAAGTTGATAAAGACGATGATTCGCCGCCGATCGAGCATATCAACAAGCAATCCGGAAAATAGCCCAAAGACCACAGCTGGTAGATAAACTGCAAAAAGCAGAGCAGAGACAGCGGTATTTGAATCAGTTAATCTAAAAACCCAGATGATTAAGGCAAAGTTTAGGCTGTTGTAAGCTAGCTGAACTAAGATTTGATTAGTCCAAAGGTTTAAAAAACCCCTGTTTTTAATGACATCTAAAAAAGAGTTGTCTTGGTGCATACTGGACTTTAAAGTCTAAAGGTTATTTTACTACTTTAATATCACCTATGTGAACGGGAGATCATATAATCTGCGACTTTGGTCACTTGGGGTGAGCGATGACCATTCCAGTTAACATGGCCCGAGAGTTTATCAAAGACAACTAAATTGGCTACTGGGCTGTTAGGAAAGATCTCGGCGAGTAGTTCTCGCATGGCATAATTTTCATGAATCCGTTCTCTAGCCTTTTGGGCTTGATACCAAGCTAATATGGGGTCTTTACCCGGTAGTTTTTTAACTTGATATTTACCCCAAAAAGAGCGTTCTTTGATGCGTCTTTCTTTGGCCCCTAGAACTTGATCTCGGGGGAAGATTCTGGAGAGTCTGGAAACTGGGTCATGGGAAGGCATGATTAAAGTTACTGGCACATCAACCGCTCCTAAGTGTTTACTTTTTACACACATGGCAGCCAATTGTTCATAAAGATGAGTTGGATATCTTATACCAAGTCTTTTTAGATCAGCTAATAAGCTATCTGTGAAACCTTCGGGAGCTTCATCTTTGGATAATCCAGCCCGCTTATTTTCTTCTGGTCCAACTTTAAAAAGATCTAAACCAAAATCAAATCCTAGTTTAAATAATGAGTCGGTATATAACCCTTTAGGGCTGGCTAAAACTAGTCCAGGTACTTCAAGTTTGGGATAATCGGTTCTCGCCCTCGCAACTGCGGCGATCGCTTTTTGGCCACCATCTGAATGACCAAAAAAAGTTACCTTTTTAATTTCTCTTTCAACTAAAAATTGGCATAGTCCATCTGCCTCGAGGTAACTTGAGTCAGCTGAGGCCTTAGTTAATCTGGTGGAAACTCCAAAACAAGGTACCTTAAAGGCATTGGCGATGTCTTCTATGTTTGGCCAGATTGAAGAATGAATCACATCCCAAGGCCATCCGACCTGAAATACTACAGCTTCATCGCTGGGAAAAGAAGGGGTATCTGGATGAAATTCAGCTATAGAAACCAAGGCCCCATGTTTGGTACCTTCGGCATGGTAAGATTTTTTAAGTAATCTGGGAGCTAATTCAGCGACTGCCATGTCTTATAGTTTACTACAAGAAGCTAGTTTTGGCAATTCGAACAAAAAAAGGTGCTGCGGCCAGATTGGCGGATTTTTTCAACAGAAGATCTAGCGTGGAGATAATGGAACAAATACCGCCCTTCCTGGATTCCAGTAAAAAAGAATTGGTTTGCTAGAAATTCCAGGTGCATCATCATCAGATAGCTTAGCTTCAATAGTAATTTTATGCATTTTTAGATAATCAAGCGTTATAAACCAGGGAACTTTTTTTTCGGCCGCACCAGTGTAGCTGGAGGGGTCTATTAGCGTTTTTACGCGGGGATTACTTACAACCCTTAATTCTGAGATAGAAGCATCGGGGATATTGCTACCTATTAATTCTTTTTTTGACCAAGCATCTGGTTTTAGAGAGTCCTCAGAGATTGCACTTTCAACATAAATATTATAATTAGGTCTTAGGTTGTATCCTTCTCTTCTTAAAGGATTCCAATATAAAACCTCCCGGTTGTCTGAGTCTATTCTGAAACAGATTTCTGGAAAATCTCCGCATGCAGGAGGTGGTTGGTGCTCCAACCTATATCTAACTAGATCCTGAAGATTATTATTAACAATAAACCCTAAATTAAAAGCGCCAATAAGACCAGCTGCCGCTACTAATCCTTGGAAAATTTGGCGATTTCGATACTGGAGTTCTTTTCTAAACGAACTCAGCATTTGATTTTTAGCTAAAAGTTGCTGAATGTTTTCTTTCAGGCGTTGGGAAAATTTTGGTGCGGGAATTTCAGTATCCTGAGGTTCGGGAACTTGCTCAAACCCATTCTCTCGTCTCATAATCTTTTATTATAAGAATAATTTAGCTGTTTTCAAGTAATAAAACTGTAATTACTTTTGACAGTTGGGACAGAAGAAAGTGCTGCGGCCGGATTGGCGGATTTTTTTTATGGGGGTACCACAGACTTTGCAGGGCTCACCCGCTCTGGAGTAAACATAAGCATGATCCAAAAAAAGGCCTTTTTTACCTTCCGCATTCACAAAATGAGCTCTGGATGAACCACCATACTTAATGCCATTTTTTAAAGCCTCGATAATGCCTTGGTGGATTTTTTGAAACTCAGGGTCAGATAAGTTTTTAACCTGTTTTGCAGGATTAAGTTTGGCATCGAAGCAGGCCTCGCTAGCATAGATATTCCCTATTCCAGAGACAGTTGATTGATCAAGAAGGGCAACTTTAATAGGGAGTGATTTATGTTTTAATAAATTTTCTTTCAATAGCTGCCAAGTAAATTTATTATGAAGGGGCTCTGGACCAAGCTTTTGAAGAAAATTATCAATTCTCAATTTTGAATTCTCAATTATTTTGATCCAGCCAAATTTTCTTTGATCATTAAAATAGAGCTTGGAACCACCAGAAAAACTAAAGACAACCCTGGTAGATTTATTAGGAAGTGCGCCAAACATATCTTTAGTGGGATGACCACCGATGAATTTACCCTTACCTTCAAAGATGAGTTGGCCGGACATTTTTAAATGAATAAGTATGGTTGTTTCATTATCTAGACTAATTCCTAAAACCTTCGCTCTTCTAAAGATGTCAGTAATTTTATGGCCTTCAACTAAATTGGGATTGCCTTGAAAAGACTTAGCATTTAAAATCTGAACTTTGATAATTTTGGAGTTAACAATCTTACTCTGCAGACCTAATTTAATGGTTTCAACCTCTGGAAGTTCAGGCATGGAAGAATTATAACTCTAAATAATCTGAATTTTTCATTGAAGGATCTAAGTCTGGGTAGAAATTTCTTTCCCAGGCATGCTTTTTTAACTCTGTCATTAATTTTGGGGACAACTTTTTCCCATCGGAAACAGAAGTATTGGCTCTAACATGTTTTAATTTTCTCATACCAGGGATCACTGTAGAAATCTCCTCAAAAGAAAGGATATACCTTAAATCTAACTCTGGTAAAGTTTTGGCTTCTCCATTAAGCAGCTTTTTGAGCTGATCAGTTTTTTTGACAAGTTCTTTTAATCTATCTTTGGTAAAGTAATCACTTCTAAAATCTCCTTCTTCAAATTCTGTTTCTTCGGTAAATTGACCTGAGAGACCGCCTTCATCTAAGGGCACTCTAACAATTAATCCAATATCTTTTTGTCTTGCTAAATGGAATAGCTTTTCAGTTGGTTTCTGATGAAACAGATTAAAGATAAATTGAATCGTGGAGATTAGGCCGGTATCAATCGCCTCAAAACAATTAGTGGGTTGATAATCATTGGTAGAAATCCCCCAATATTTAACTTTGCCAGACTTAAGAATTTTTTGAACCGTTTCTTCCCACCCTCCCTCTTTGACAAAATCATCCTGCCAAACATGAAATTGAACGATATCGATAACATCAACTCCCAAGCTTTTTAGAGAATCATCAACGCATTTTTCGATATGGTTACTGGGAAAGACTTCGGAAATGGGGATACCCTTCCAGGCTGGCCACTTCCAGTTTTGAGGAGGTACTTTGGTTGCCAAAACTATTTTCTCTCTTTTACCCGATTCCTTTAAAAACTGACCAATTAACTTTTCTGATGCATGAGCTGGATTATCTTTTGTAGAACCATAAACCCAAGCTGTATCGATGAAATTTCCACCTTGCTCGATAAACTCATAAAGACTTTTTAAACTTTCTTTTAAATCGGCCCCTACCCAACAACCCGGATCATTGGCGAGCTGCCAAGTGCCATAGCCTATCTCAGAAACTTTTAACCCAGTTTTACCTAGCGTCCGATAGTTCATTCCTTAACGTTCTTTTCGATTAATTCTAACATTTCTTTTTTGAAGCGGTCCTTGGAAAATTTTTGGGCGTTCTTTTTTAAATCAGATGCTTTGAATTTTTGGGGATCGAAGTTTTTGACTGCATTCATTAAAGAATCGGGAGTTGGTTTTTCAAAAAAAACTCCAGTTTTGCCTTCAATAACTGTTTCTTGATAACCACCGGCCCGAAGAGCGATGACTGGAGTGCCAGCGGCCTGGGCTTCAACAGAGGTGATACCAAAATCTTCATCCTCAGCAGCGAGGATTAGGGCTTTTGCCCCAGCGAGTAATTTAACCCTCTCTTCATCTCTGACACTGCCTAAAAATTCAATATTGCCGGAGGCCAGTTTTTTTAAACTTTCTCTTTCCCGGCCATCTCCAACTATTTTAAGGGGCAAATTAAGTTGATTGAATGCTTCGATAATGGTACTGACCCGTTTGTTGCGGTCCAACCTAGATAAAGAGAGAAAATATTCCTCTTTTTCTTTAGGGAGATCTCTGAACTCACTTAAATCGACAGGCGGATAGATGACTTCAGCGTCCCGGCGGTAAAACTTTTTGATTCTGGCGGCGGTATTTTTAGAGTTAGCGACTAAAATATCTGGGCGTTGGGAGGATTCAAAATCATAAATTCTTAAAAAATGATTCAGAATTGAGGCTGCAAATTTAATAAAAGGGTTTTTCTTAAAATCATAAGCGGTAGTAAAACCGTAAAGGTATCTAGGGGGAGTATGAATATAACTGATGTGAAGAGCCTCAGGTTTAGTAATGACTCCTTTGGCAAAATAAACTGCCGAAGAGGAGATGACTAGATCATATTTTTTTAAATCAAATCCTTCAAACATGAGCGGCGCAAAAACCCGCATTGGAGAAAGCAACCGATTGGCAAATGGTAAACGTTGCAACCAAGAAGTTCTGATATCCCAGCTTTTGAATTTATTTTGATGAATTCCTAGCCCGGGAAAGTTAACATAAGCGGTAAAAAGTGGGGCTTCTGGAAAAAGTTCATGTAAAACTTCAACTACCTTTTCTGCTCCCCCATATTCCCTTAAGTAATCATGGACTAAGGCAACTTTCATAATAGTTTTCTAAAGATTGCTTCTAACTTTTGGATAAAAATTTCTTCTCTAAAATCTTTGGCATCGAGAAAGGCTTGACCCGCCAGTTTTTTAGCTAGATTTTTATCTTGACTTAATTGTAGCAGAGCGCGAGCGAGTCCATTAGAGTCATTTGGCCGGACAAGTAAGCCATTTTGATGATCTTTAATAAATTCGGGTGTACCACCAATGTTAGTCGCTATAATGGGCACTTTGGACATAGCGGCTTCAATCATATTGGTGGCGAATGGTTCAGGTTTTAGTGAGGCCTGAACAAAACAATCAATTGAACTATAAATAGAGCTTTGATCCAGAACAAATCCGGCAAACTTAACTCTTTTTTGGAGACTTTTTTCTTTGACTTTTTTTAGTAATTTTTCTTCAACACTGCCCGCTTGGTTTTTGCCGCTGCCAAAAAAAACTAATTTAAGAGAAGGATTATTAATTTTTAATAAAGCATCTAACAAAAAAAGCGGTCCTTTCCAGTCAACTAATCTGCCGACAAAGCCGATGATAAAGTCTTTGGTTTTTGGTCTTTGGTCTTTGGTCAAATTAATATCTGAACCCAGATAAATTACTTCTGATTTTGGTTTTTTAATTTGGTAATAGCTGCTAATTGATTTAGAGACCATTAGAAATTTATCCACTTTTCTCCGAAGCAAGCCGACTAACCACCTTGGGTAATCATAATCTCTAATGTAGTTAACTAATTTATATTTTTTCTTGGCTAGCGCAGCTAGAATTAAAGCTCTGGTGGTATTGGCCATCACAATATCTGGCTGAATTTCACTGACAACCCGAGAAAACTCTTTAACTGAGTTAAGAAGTTCGTTTACGATATTGGGATTCATTTTTTTTAGCCGTCCGAATTTAATTTTAAAGATTGGAACGTTACTTTCTTGGTAGATGCTTTCATGCTTTGAATCTTCGCCAATAATTAAGTATGGTTCAAAGCTTTTTCTATCAAGATACTTGATATCTCTAGCCAAACAAAGCTGCGCTCCCCCAACAAAAGGGGTATGGTCAATAAATAAAATTCTAATTTTGGATGTTTTGATTGGTTAATTGTAGCAGAGTTTGACTCAAATCTCAGTTGACTCGCCGTCTTTTAAAGGGCGGACTTCAATGTTTGATTCACTGGCGATTTTTTTGATTTCTTCAGGATCTCTGGGATAGGCATCATAGTGAATCGGGATGATAACTTTAGCATTGAGGGATTTGGCAAATTCTAGAGCAGATATGGTGCTGACAAAAGGATGTCCAATTGGGAGAGCAGTGTTATCAACAGACAACCCTTTTAGTTCATAACCATCACCAGGATGGAAAAAGACCCCATCAATAACAAAGCCGGTGTTGGTAGGCATTTTGGCTCCACCCCAGTGAGGAAAGTGTGGAAGTTCAACTGCTTTAACTTTAAACCCAGCAATTTCCAGCTCCTGGCCATTTCTAATCTCGACTCCTTTGACTCCCAAGGTTTTTAGCTTAGAAACCACATCATAGTTACCGTAAACTAATTTGTCCCCTGCCAGGTCTTTAATTGTATCCGGATCAAGATGATCTGGATGGATATGGGTGATAAGAAAGGCATCGGCATTTTGAAATTCTTTAACTTTAAAACCTTTTTGAAAAGTAAATAGGCCCGGATCAATGATTAGTTGGTGACCAGACTTTTCAATGACCAGGTGAGACTGAGGGTATTTGGTGATTTTCATAATAGAATTATATATCATTGTCAATGTACTAGCCAGCTTGATACAATCAAACTAAACCTAATATGAGACTGCCTAAAGTTCATTTTCGTCTGAAGCTTTTTTTGAGCTTATTTTTGATCGCTACTCTACCCTTACTCGCTGTCAATTTGGTTGTTTACAATTTAGCGATTAAAATTGGGGGCACGAATGAACTTTTAAGTGTCAGCTGGCTTATTTCTGGGGGGTTAGTTTTTTTAGCTTTTGTGATCAGTTTTATTTTATCGACCCGGATGAGCCGGCCAGTCCGCTTACTTCAGGAGTTTAGTAAAGCCTTAAATGAAAAAAATCTAGATTTTAGAGTTAATATTAAAAGTGGTGATGAGCTAGAAGACTTAGGCAACTCTTTAAATATTGTAGCCACTTATTTAAAAGAGGTGTTTACCCAGGTCGGATCTAACCAGAGTATCTTGGCAGCTGAGCGCAATAAGTTGGCGGTCGCTCTAGCTAATATTGGCGATGGAGTGATTGCTGTTGATCAATCTAAAAAAATAGCGATCTTTAACAAGGCAGCGAGTGAATTATTGGGCTTAAGTGTAACTGATGTTTTAAACAAGCCAATGGCTACGGTGATGACTTTATATGAAGATGACAAGCCACTGGCTGAATCAGTTTATTGCCCGATGAACTTGAGTGATGACCATATTGTCAATAAAGTTAATCTAAAGTTACTCAGCAGTTCAGGAAAAGAAGTGCAGGTAAATATAGTGGCCAGCCCAATTCAAAATAGTGATTTAGGTTGTATTTTGACCCTGCATGATGTTAGTAAAGAAAAAGAGTTAGAAAAGATGCAACTTGATTTTGTGTCCATGGCGGCGCATGAATTAAAGACTCCTTTGACCTCAATCAAAGGGTATCTGTCCGTATTTATGGATGAAAATAAGGCTAAATTTAATGATGACCAAAATATGTTTTTAAATAGAATTAATAATTCAACCCAACAGCTAATGGCTTTGATTGAAAATCTGCTTAATGTATCCAGGATTGAGAGAAATGCTTTTACGGTGGCCCGCCAGTCTGCTGACTGGGCGGCTTTGGTTAGACAATCAGTTGAGGATTTTAAAGTCAGGGCTCATGAAAAGCAGATTATCTTGCAATTTATCGAGCCTAAAGAAAAACTGCCAGAGGCAGAGGTGGATAGACTGAGGATTGTGGAGGTTGTATCTAATTTGGTGGCCAATGCGATTAATTATACCCAAGCAGGTGGCAAAATTAATGTTTGGATT
>CAYMIA010000015.1:0-32998 GCA_964390595.1 uncultured Gammaproteobacteria bacterium
AGAAGTGTCACCAAATGTTAAATCCGGTTGGACAGTGACTGTTAAAAAAGATGGAACTGGGGATGATGCAAAAGTCACGGAAATTGATTGGACAGGTGGATCAATTCCTGTTGGGCAAAGAGATGACTTTTATTTTTCAGCTCAAGTGCCCTCAACTGAGACAACCCTAACTTGGAAAGCTTATCAAACATACCAAAATGGAGAAATTGTCTCTTGGGATCAAGATCCCTCACAGATTAAAAGTGGCGAAGAAGGAACGCCCTTTTCTCAAACAAAAGTAATCAACGATCTAACTGCCAACTCCAAGCCAGTTGAAGATTTGGGTGATGATGGGGGCGGGAGCGCAAAGATGGCTGTTGCTTTAAGTGGTTTAGCTGTTTTGTTATCAGTGATTTCGATTGGAATGCAATTTAGGAAGCGTTAAATTGAGGTTTGGTCAATATTGAATGATCCCTGTCTAATCACTTCAATTTGGCCATCCTTAATTTTAATAACTGTTGATGGAGGTCCAGAGATCTTTCCATAATCAAAATAAAAATCTACTAGATTGGAAAAATAATTCTGAGCTTCCTCAATTGTCTCTGAAGGTTTTTGTTCTTCAATGTTAGCACTGGCGCCAGAAAGCGGGCCAGCCTGCTCAAGTATTTGGGTTAAAATTGGATGATCGATTAATCTGAAACTTAAACTGTTGGTTCCCCGGTGCAAATAAGCCAATTCCTGATTATCGCATGGGAGAATAACGCTGATTTTATTAGGCCAAATCTTTTCTAGAAAAGCTTTAGTTTTGGGGTCAATTTGAATAGAAAAGTCTTTGATTTGGTCGATGTTGCTAATATGAACAATGATTGGTTTGGATTTATCTCTGCCTCTAAATTGATATAGTTTTTCAATTCCTTTTTTGGAAAAACTGCTGGCGAAAATTCCATAAATTGTATCACTGGGAAGAACTCCAGTACCATCTTTTTTTAAAATTTCAGCTAGTTCTTTTAAATTCTCTTCAGTTAATTGGTTATAGATTTTGACTGACATAAATGTAAATTATATGAAATTTAGAGATGAATTGCTAATTTTTTGAATTAAGTTTATTCTAAATAAGGAGGTGATTTAAATATGCAAGTAAATTATTTAGCAGTTTTGGTAGCTGCTGTTTTGAATATGGTGGCTGGTGCGATTTGGTATTCTCCAATGTTGTTTGCTAAACCTTGGATAAAATTAACTGGTAAAAAAGATATGCAAGGAGGGGGGGTGGGTTATGGAATTGCTGCGCTTTGTTCATTGGCTATTGCTTATGTATTAGCTCATTTTGTTCAATTAGCTGGTGCGATGGATTGGATGGATGGAGTAAAAACTGGTCTGTGGGCTTGGGTGGGATTTGTAGCAACTACAGCTGCGGCTAATTATGTTTTTGAGGGAAGACCTTGGAAATTATATTGGATTAACGTGGGTTACCCACTGGTGGCTTTTGTACTAATGGGAGCGCTTTTGGCAGCTTGGCATTAATTCTTTCTAAAAAGAATCAGTAAGCCAATTATTATTAAGAAAGCTGGCCAGAAGCGTTCGAAGTCAAATTCAACCAGGCCAAGGTTTTTTAGTAAAAAGATTAAACCAATAATGAGCAAGATCATGCCAAACCAAAACCGGTTGGAATGATAATGAGTTGGGTGTTCTTCTAGAGGTGGAATTTCTTCTGGCTTAGCCATGTGGTTATACTAACAAAATTTTTTTAGACTGGCAATAGTTATTTAGCTATTTGGTCTAAGGTTTTACCTGAGGTGACTGACTGGTCAAATTTTTTATCATTAGCATCAAATCCCTCAATGCAAAATTTATCTTTATGTTTAATTAGCAGCCAGGAGTTTTTGGGGCCAAAGCCTTTGGTTTTAACTAGGGCAAATGAGCCTTTTAATTTTTGACCGAGTAACTCAAATTTAATTTCACCTTTTTTTAAACCGTCGCTCATGACTTTTTCACCTGCCTTTTTATCCTCAACTTTTTCTCTGATTCCTTTAGAAACTTCTATCTCTGGGGTGTATTCTCCAGCGTCCCAGATCATGACTGGGCCAGCGCCATATTTGCCTTCAGGCAAAACTCCCTCAAAGTTTCTATACTCCATTGAATGATCAGTAGTTTCCATAGCCAGACGTTTCATAGATGGATCTAGTGTCGGACCTTTAGGAATTGCCCAAGAAGGCATGACACCATTAATCTCTAATCTAAAATCGTAATGAAGTTGGGTGGCATCATGTTTGTGGACAACAAAAACCATTTTACTCATCTTTGATTGGGTACTAATCTGCCTTCTAAGAAAAGACGGTTGATAATGTATTTGACTCGATGTATCGGTTGATTACGTTTGATTGCAATTTGAGGAGCTGTCAATTTATCCAATCTATCTTGTGTAACTTGAGCGGCTAATTCTTCTGTGATTGGGCTGTTTGGTGCTCTAGATAATTGGATTTTGCCTGTCTTAATTAATCTAGCTTTGCTATTCGCAACTCTACCATATGGGACGTCCAAAATAATAGCAATTTCTGCGATTGTTAAGCCCTGAAGAAAATAGGGAAGTGCGACCTGGTTAAAAGCGGCAATTTCTTCTGGAGTGCGTATATTAGTTGGTTGAGAAAGGGTGGTTTTAGAACGTGTGTCACCATCGGTGGTTTCTTCAATTTTTTCGAGAGCTTCCTCAAAAGCCGAAAATTGATCAGAACTGTCAATAATTTTCTCCCAGATTAGCCTAACTTCTCTTGGGGATTTGCCAAAAAACCTGCCAACTACTTCTGAATCTCCCCATCTTTGCCATGAACAATAAAGCAAAAGGTCTTCTTCGTAAATTGGCGAAACTTGGCCAGTTGAGATGAGATTATCCAGCGCTAAAGCCATTGGTTTGAGATCTGGGTCTTGCTCAAAAATATGAGCAAAGCGGTCTTGTATGAGGGTTTCTTTTTCTAGCACTGCTGCTTCAACCATATTTCTGTTTCCCCCAGAAAGTAATATACACCATATAGTAAAATAGCTCAAGTGAAGAAAGTAATTTTAAATCATTTTAAAAAAGTTGACCCAATTTTGGCTCAGGTAATTACAGAGATTGGTGAGGTGCCCGATTTTGAGAAGAAAGCAAGTGATTTGTATTTTTTGGATTTAGTTGAATCAATTGTTTCTCAACAGTTATCAGGGAAAGCGGCTTCAACAATTTTTGGCAGGTTTGTTAAATTAATTCCAGATGGTAAAGTTACTCCAGAAAATATTTTGAAGATGAAAGATGAAGATATTAGGGAGGCTGGAATCTCATATTCTAAAATAAAATACATTAAAGATTTAGCAGAGAAAGTTCAAAGTGGTGAACTGGATCTTTTAGGGTTAGAAGAGATGGAGGATGAAGTGATTATTACAGAATTAACCAAGGTGAAAGGGATTGGTCGGTGGACTGCTGAAATGTTTTTAATGTTTGCCCTGGCAAGGGAAGATGTTTTTTCTCATGGAGATTTGGGGTTAAATAATGCCATTAAAAGAATCTATAAATTAGAAAATCCGAGTAAAGAAGAGATAGAGATAATTGTTGAAAAATGGAAACCTTTTAGAAGCTATGCTGCTAGGGTTTTATGGAAGAGTTTAAATAATAGACCTAAATAATTTAAACTTCTCCAGTCTGTTTTAGCTGGTAGATGAGATGGCTGACTACGCCCCAACTAAGATTCATTTCATGGCAGATCTGTTTGCGGGTCCGGCCTAATTTATACAATTCTTTGGCTTTAGCGAGCCTTTCAATTTTAAGATCTCTGTCGGCTTTTGAAATTCTTGGAACACTTTTAACTAGGCCTTGTCTTTTAAGATATTTTAGAGCGCTATTGAATGCTGCATCTTCAATATTAGGTAAAAGAGTTTTAATTTCTTTCATATTTAAACCTTCCTGAAGAAGTTTATAAACTTCTTTATCAATGGCTTTTTGCTCATCTGTTCTTCCATGAATACCTAGAGTCTTTAATTCATTTTGTTTTGGTTTGAGAAAGGGTTTGGTAGTGGGGTCTGGAAATGGTAATCCCCTTTTTTTAATTGTGCTAAGAGATCTTTGAATTGCTAGCAACCTTTGGTGGTTAGTTTCTAAAAAATCATCTTCTAGAATCGCTAAAACTGCAGCCAGGACTTGATTTTCGTCAGCATTAAAATAAGCTCTCAGAATTGGATCGTTGGGACTATATGTCCATATAGAAAAAACGGCTAAATTTCTGAGATCAGATGAGGTTAGTGGTTCTTCATATCGGAGATATTCTAGGGCCTGGAGAGTGCGGGTAAGACGAGCATGGGCAACCTCAGGTTTTTCATCTAAAGCTTCAGTTGGTCTTTCTAGTACTGCTTCTACCATATTTGGAGAATTTTATCACTTTTTTAATGCCATTTTAATAACATTTTGAGAAACATAGCCTTGGAGGATATCGATTTTTGGGATGTCTTTAAGATCGAACCATTGAGCTTCTGAAATTTCAGTTGGATCAACTTTGAAGGTAGGATTTCTAATTGTGGCTTTATAGACCCAAACAGTATCTTTTTTAAATTCACCAGAATTTAAGAATCTACCAACAGGTTTGATTTTTTTTAAATCTATACTAACTTCTTCGCTAATTTCCCTAAGGGCAGCTTGCTTGGGAGATTCATGTTTTTTTACTCCACCTCCTGGAAAGCTCCACATTTTGTGGCCATAAGTATTTTTAACTAATAAAATTTGATTTTTGTATTGAATGAGGATTTTAACTCCTTTTGTTTTAGGTTTTGTTAAAAACCAAAATATTCTTAAAAAGGGGTAAATTAAGTAATTAATTAGCCTGGTTTTAATTGTCATGAGCTATGGTGTCGGGGTGACAAGAATTGAACTTGCTACTTCTCGGACCCCATCCGAGCGTTCTACCGATGAACTACACCCCGAGCTATGGTATTTTATCATCTACTTTATATATAATCCAGGAATGGAGCTAAAGATATCAATTGAAAAAGCAAAGACACATAAGTTGTTTTATGTGGTGACTACTGGGGTGATTTATTATCCAAGAAAGAAGAAGTGTTTAATTTTGCAGAGGTCACATAAAGAGATTGCCCATCCTGGGCTTTGGGGAGGAGTGGGAGGAAAGTTGGAGTGGTCAGACTTGGAGAATAATCCAATCACCCGGATGAATCATGATGTGCCAAATTGGGAGGGACTAATTGAGAAGCAACTTTTTAGAGAAGCGAAAGAAGAAAGTGGTTTAGAAGTTACTGATCCCAGATATTTAGAAACTGTTGTATTCATTCGCCCAGACAACATTCCAGTAGTCATTATTAAATATGCGCTAAAATACAAATCTGGTGAAGTTAAGATTCCTGAAGAGTTTGAAGATTTTGCCTGGGTGGATGAAAAAAGCGCTAAAAATTATGATATTATTTTAGGAATCAATAAAGAAATTGCTAAAGCAATTAAACTATATACTTGATGTGTGGATACATACTGATACTTCAATTTTGATATAGTTTGTCCTAGTTGACTCTTTTTAGATTTTTAGTATACTAACCGAAGATATGCCGAAAGTAACTGAAACATTAAATACAGATGGAATGAGCGCTAAAGCAGCGGCGGTTGCAACAGCGATGCAGCAAATTCAAAAACAATATGGAACTGGCTCGATTATGCGACTGGGTGAGCGGTCTGAAAAATTTGCAGTGGAAACAATTCCGACTGGGTCTTTAACTGTGGATTTAGCAATGGGAGTTGGTGGAGTTCCCAAAGGAAGAGTGATAGAGGTCTTTGGCCCAGAGGCTAGTGGCAAGACTTCTTTGTGTTTACATATCATTGCAGAAGCTCAAAAACGGGGTGGAGTGGCCGCTTTTATCGATGCTGAGCACGCACTTGATCCCCAAAGAGCCCAAAAGATTGGTGTGAATTTAGACGAACTATTAATCTCTCAGCCAGATACTGGTGAACAGGCTTTGGAGATTGCAGAAGCTTTAATCCGGTCTGGAGGAATTGATGTAGTGGTGATTGATTCAGTGGCAGCTTTGGTGCCAAAGTCAGAGATTGAAGGAGAGATGGGTGAGAGCTCAATTGGGGTGCAAGCCCGTTTAATGTCTCAAGCTTTAAGAAAACTAACAGGGGCGATCTCTAGTACAAATACAATTTGTATTTTTACCAATCAGTTGCGACAAAAAATTGGAGTAATGTTTGGAAATCCTGAGACCACTCCAGGTGGTTTAGCGCTTAAGTTCTATGCTTCTGTCCGATTTGATATCCGAAAGATTGAGAATATTAAAAATGGTGATCAAGTAGTTGGGTCGAGACATCGGGTCAAGATCGTTAAAAATAAAGTGGCTCCGCCATTTAGGATTGCTGAATTTGATATGGATGAGAATGGTGTTTCTCATGAAGGAGAGTTGCTGGATGTAGGAGTAGAGTTGGGGATTCTAACTAAATCTGGGGCATTTATTAAATGGGAAGAGACTATGTTAGGTCAAGGTCGGCAAGCAGCGATTCAATATCTGAAAGAGGATAAAAAAGAAGCAGATAGATTGGAAAAAGAAATTAGAGAGACTTGGATGAAACAAAAAGAAGGTAAAGACCTAGAGGTTGGGCATCAAGAAGAAGATGATGGAGAGATAGTAGTGATCGATGAAGCTGCAGCGGTATAGTATAATCAGGGTATGGATGACAAAATAGTTAAGGATTTGAAGAAAAGTTTGGATAAAAGATTTGATTTAGTGGATGATAAATTTGATTCACTTGTTAAATTACTCTATGATCAGGCGAATCAGTTTAACCAACGGATGGATATTTTAGAGCAAAAAATTGATTCTCGAGTTGATGATGTTTTTACCAAGATGGATGCAGTATATGGCGAAGTTATCGCGATGAGGCAGGAGCAGTCAATGCATTCGGTGAGTCATGCTAGGTTGATGAAACACTTCAAGATCACAATAAAAGATTAAAGAAATTAGAGTCTGGGAAGGTAGCTGTTTAAGTAAATGAAAGATTATTTAGCTGAATTGTATGGGAAGTTTAGAAATGGAATATCTCATGAAGAGGTAGATCCTGTGGAGCCTTTACTGGTAAGGAGAGATCAAGAGAGGCAGTATTTGGGGTTTTTAAATGCTTTTTCTTGGCATTGTTTTAGAGAAGGTTTTAAAAAAGAAGATGCTGGTAAATTAGAACTTCATTTTTGGCTGCAAGATAATATATACCCAAGGTTTGTTAATTTGAGGACTGAGCCAATTTATCAACCTCGAAGGCAAGTTCTATTTTGGGGCAAGATGACTAGAGATTTAGAGCCCATTCCTCATCGGCCGAGCATGGCCTAATTTTTTGATGTTTAAAGTTACCTCAGTCGAGAGACAAAAGAAAAATCCCAAGCGGTTTAATATTTTTTTAGATGGAGTGTTTGCTTTTGGGGCGGACGCGGATACTGTGGTGAATTTTAGATTGATAGAAGGCAAAGAGGTTGACAGTGAATCTTTGCAAAAAGTTTTGATGGAGACAGAAGTTGGGGTATTAATGGACCGGATGTATGGACTTTTTGGGAGAAGAGCTAGATCTGAGCAAGAGATTAGAAATTATTTAAGAGAGCTGTCTTTTAAAAGAAAGATTAAAGACAAAGAGGAGATCTCAGGGGTTGTTGTGGAGTCTTTGATTGAAAGGCTAAAGCAGAAAGGACTTTTGAATGATGAAGAGTTTGCCAAATCTTGGGTGCAGGCAAGGCAAAAAAATAAATTTAAGGGGAAAAATGCAATTAAAGCGGAGCTTTATCAAAAAGGAATTGATCGAGATATGATTAATGAGGTAATTTCTGATCAGACATCAGATATTAATGAAAAAGATTTGGCTACTCAGGCTTTGGAGAAAAAAATGAAATCATGGAAGAATTTAGCTGAGGTAGATTTGAAGAAAAAAGCATATGAGTTTTTAATGAGAAGAGGTTTTGACTATGAAGTTATCAAAGAGGTAGTAAGAAATGTGAAAAAAGATTGATTTGCAGGTAAAATTGGAGTAAAATATAAGATAAGTAAAAGGAAATTTGAGGTATGAATAAAAAGTTTTCCATTGCGAAAGCAAGAGCTTTGCTCATTTTTAGTTTCTCCTCAAGCCGGGTTTAATACTTGGTTTATATTTCCTGAATTTTTAAATGAAAAAATCATTTGGTTCTTATCAGTCAAATAATGATGAAGAGATGGGTCAATCCAATCAAGCGCCTAGTGCGTCTAATCCTTCGAATTTAATTACAAAAGAAACAGATCTGGCAAAAAGAGAGGGGATTTTAGAGGAAAGAGAGCGGTTGCTTGAGCAGAAGTTGAAAGCTGCAGATGAGAAGTTGGGACAGGTTGAATTAGTGCGCAAAGATTTAGTGGATAAGTTAGAGAAATCCTCTAAGATGAGTGTTGAAGAAGCGCAGAAGGTGCTTTTAGAGAATGTCGAAAAAGACTTAGCCGCTGAAATCTCCAAAAAAATTAGAGCCAGCGAGGAAGAGATAAAACTTCAAGCAGACGAACAGGCTAAACAAATTTTAGCTGATGCGATGGTTCATGGGGTAACTGATTATATTAGTGAGTTTACCACCTCAACAGTTAAGCTTCCTGATGAAGAGATGAAGGGACGGATTATTGGTAAAGAGGGCCGGAATATTAAAACTTTTGAGCAAGCCACCGGGGTGGATGTAGTAATGGATGACGAGTTGCCAAATGCGTTGATTTTATCTTCATTTGATCCAATCAGACGCGAGATCGCCCGGGTTGCTTTGGAGAGGCTGATGGCAGATGGCAGAATTCAACCACAAAGGATTGAAGAGATTGTAGCAAAAACCCGTGAGGATATTGAGAAAATAATGTTGCAGGCAGGTGAGGATCTTTGTCATAAGGCGGGAGTTTTTAGTTTGCCAACAGAGATAGTTGCAATGTTAGGCCGGTTTAAATACCGGTATTCTTTTGGCCAGAATTTACTGCAGCATTCTTTGGAATTAGTTAATGTTGGTGTAGAGATCGCCAGACAAATTGGGGCGGACATTAATACAGTTAGATTAGGTTGTTTGCTTCATGATATTGGGAAGGTAGTGTATGAGGGTGATGAGGGAACTCATGTTGAAAAGGGAGTCGCTTTTCTGAAGAAAATGGGAATTCCTGACAAAGTGATTAATGCGATGTCCGAACACCATCAAGATCACTATACAACAATTGAGGCAGCAGTGGTGGCCTTAGCTGATAAAATTTCTGGTGGCCGACCGGGTGCTAGACATGAGAATGTTCAAGACTATTTGAAGAGATTAAAAGATATTGAGAGAATTGCAACCAGCTTTAACGGAGTGGAAAGCGCTTTTGCAGTTGAAGCTGGGCGTGAAGTTAGAATAATTGTTATCCCAGACCGGGTGTCGGATGATGAGTTGCCAAAATTGGTGCATGATATTGGTGAGCAGATTCAAAAAGAGGTGATGGTTCCAGGTGCGGTGCACATTACAGCAGTCCGTGAGACCCGAGCCGAGGGTTCGTTTCTAACTTCTGGTAGTTAACTTGGTCTTGATAAGATCTTTCTTGTATGATACACACAGATTATGCTATCCTGGCTGAGAGCTAATTATCCGTCTCTTTTATTAATTTCATTTCTGATTGTTGCTTGGAGTTGTTTTGTTGTATGGACACATCCCAAAAATGCCATTGTTTCATGGGATGAAGGATTTCACGGTGGAGCAGCGCTTTATTTAACTGAGGGACTGCGGCATAGTTTTGATTTTAATCCTTTTATCTACATCCGCAATGATTTTATTAATGGAGTGATTTGGTATCCGCCACTTTGGCTGCTCCTAGCTGGAGGATTAGGTGCAGTTTTCTCTCCATCTGTCGGGATCTTTCGCCTAGCGACACTCCTGTTTTCAATTTTAAGTCTGTATCTGATATTTTATTTTGTCCGTTCGATCGCTAATTTCAAAGCTGCTTTGGTAGCTACAGTTACTCTGGCTTTTTCACCGATTTTTGTTATTTATTCGCATATTATGATGAGGGAGATCCCACTTTTGTTTTCGGTGGCTGTGGCACTAATATTTTTTTACCGCTATTTAACCAAGCCAAAACTATCCAAGTGGGATGTTTTTTTAACTGGGTTGGCGCTTTGTTTGGGGGTTTGGTCAAAGATAATTGGGATAGTTCTGATTTTTGGAACGGTCATTTCATTTGGAATTTTAAGTCATTTTTTGTTTAAAAAAAGTCTAATTTATCAAAGATTCTTTTCAGAAAGAACACTTTTTTTACTTTGGACTTCCTACTTAGTTTTTTTATCCTACCGGTATTATACAAGAACGTTTTTGCATGCGGATATGATAGAGTTTTTTCTGGGTCAGTCAGCTCAGATGAGTTCAGGAGAGACTAATTTATTGTTGGCCTCAGCTGCGAATTTTTTTAAAGATGCCTCTTTTTATCTGAAAGATTCGATGCGGATGTTGCCACTTGGAATATTTTGGATAGGAAGTTTTTTGGGATATATAGTTTGGAAGAGGTCTATTTTTGGTTTGTATTTACTTGTTTGGGTGATAGTGACTTACTTTAGTTTTACAGCTGTTAAACCACATGCGACGCAATACATTTTATCGATATACGTGCCAATAGCTGTTGGGGTTGGGTTGTTTTGGGGGGAGATTTTTAGGTTAAGATCTAAACTTGTTCAAAAGGTCCTCTACATTTTTTTGATATTGGATATTACCCTTCTGGGAATTTTTTATTTACCTTATTCAGATGTGGTTGTTTGGAGAAACGCGGTTACCAACCAGGAAGTGGCAGTGGCGAGAGTTTTAGAAATGGCTCAACCGGGAGACCGGGTAATTGTTAATGGTGATGGGACAAGGTTTTTAATTTCTTTAGGTGGAGTAGATAAAAAAATCCAAACTATTAATGGAGTGTTGCCAATTTGCCCAGAGGTGGTCTCGGATAGTTCGGATTTGGCTATTGATGACACTGGTCCGCAAAATCCAATTGAGCTGAAGGGGTTAGATGACCCAACTTGGCAGTTGTTGGAAAAGTTTGATTCTTTAATTAGACCGATTTCCATTTATGTAAATAAAAACCGGGATCAGGTAGTTAAACTTTATGATCAGGCGACAGAAAGAAGATGTGCCCGAACGCTGCCTTTAGGTAGGATTGAGTTTCGTTTTACTGGTACTCCAGAATTAGGGGAGGAAGTTAGTACTCAAAGTGTTTTGCAATTTGCCATAAGGACTAATCAGGTTCTGCCAATTACCCAGACTACTATTGATAGTGATAGTTTGAAGGGACAGACTGGAAAAGAGCAGACTTATAGCCTGATTTTTAACAATGACCAACCCAATAGGTGGGTTTACTATACAATTAACCCTTCGAATGGGGTTTTATTTAGCCTGAGAAGAGTTAAGATTAGGCCAATTAAAAGAGGGGCTTTACAAAGAAGTTCGGTCTTTGGTATAAACTAATTTACATTTAAAGTTATGACTAAGAACCAATTAATTGAAAAGGTAGCTAAAAAATCGCATCTGACTAAGCGGGCAGCTGCAGATGCGGTTAATTCAACTTTTGATTTAATCCGGGACAATTTAGTTCGTGGGGAAAAGACGATTATAACTGGGTTTGGAACTTTCTTGGTCCGCTCTCGGGCAGCCCGCCGTGGTCGAAACCCTCAAACCGGTGAAGCGATTCAAATCCCTGGCAAAAAATTACCTGGTTTTTCGGCTGGAAAAACAATTAAGCGTCAGGTTAAGTAAAAAAACTTCGAGGTGTATAATGTATTCATTCATGAGTAAGCCTAATCAAGATAAGCAAATTAGTGTGCCAAGTGAACTGATACCTGAGTTGTTAACTGAATCAGAAAAGAAAATGGTAAAGCAACGGTTTGCCATTATGGAGAGACTGCGGGAAGGATTACCGGTGAGGAGAATTGCAGAGGAAGTTGGAGTCGGAACTGATACAGTTGTTAGAACGGCTAGACTGATGAGAGAAAATGAGCAGCTAAAAAAATATTTTCAGAAAGAGAAAACTTCAGATTCCTCCAAATGGATTTTTGGTCAGATTGGTTTTGAAGAAGAGAAGCATTAAATCTCTGGGTAGTGGAATTCCGGTTAACATTGGATAATAAAATAAAAATCCAGCCAAGATCAGCATGAGGATGGCGATAAGTAGGATCCGATCTTTCTTCCCGTGAGCAAGTAGGCTGATTTGATAACCTAAGCAGAGTGATAAGAAGGGGACGCAAGGGCTGTAGTGGTATAGAAACATAATTCTGGGTGAGAGGGCCCAAGGGAGCAGGAATGAGAAGAAACCAAGTAGGCCAACAAACAACCCATCAGCTGTTTGTAGATCATTTAACGAAGTCATATAAAAATGTTTGATGCTTAAAAGTGGCCGGTGAGATAGACTTAAGACCAGTTTAGTAAAATCCCAAATGGTGACCAGAATTGCTCCAAATCCGCTCCAAAATATAATTGGATTACCGGAGGCAAAGATATTGGCGATGGTATTTTTACCATAATCAACAAAGTACCAAACAGGGTAGAGATTAAATGGCCAGCTCCACCATGGAGAGGCATAGTCATGAGTGGCTTTCAAACGGGAATGATACCACCACATCTGTTCTTGCAGACCCCAAAATGTTTGCAAATTGTGACCCAGCAGAAAAAATGGCAGATAGGAAAACAAGTAAATGATTGGTGGAATAATTAAGTAATAGGGTAAAAATTTAAAGGTCCGGTACTTAAAAGTCAAAATAATAACGATCCCAAATAAATAAAGACCAGTCCATTTGCTAGATATTGCGAGCCCTAAAGCTATAGCTGAAAACAAGAAATGTTTTCTAAAAAATAAGACCAGACAGAGTAAGATGGCGGTGACAACATATATATCATTCATACCAGTCCGACTTTGAACAAAGTTGAGTCCGTCAAGCGAAAAGATGAATGCTGATATGAGCGCGGCGGATTCATTTTTAAATAGACTTTTAGCAAGCAGATATAAAAGAAAGATACTAATTACTCCAAGTAAAGCACCGGGTAATCTCCAAGCCCAAGCATCAGTTGAACGTAAAATAAACATCGACCCAGCCATGATTTCTTTGGCTAAGGGTGGATGGGTCCATTCATAGGCTACTCCTGGTGGAGGGGTAGTCCACCATTCCCAAGCTTCTTTGTGACCGGCTAAATATTCTTTAGCGGTAAAAGCATGATAAACCTCATCAAAGACATATTTGTTCGGAAAATTAAGGCGGAAGACCCGCAAAAAAAGAGCCAGTAGCAAAATTACTATTAAAAATATTTGAGCTTTAGTCAGCTTCTTTGTGAGCATTGCCAGTGATTATTACTATCGATATTATTACAAAGATAGTTGTGGAAAGTACAGAGAAAGCTTTACCATGATCATTTAGTAATGGGTAGAGAATCGGATTATATAGAACTTGGGGTAGCTTGTAGAAAAATTCATTGTAATAAACATAAACAAAGTAAAGGTTGAGAGTATAAGTTAGAGAAAGTATGGCCTGCATTAGCAACAACCATTTGTTTTTAATTTCCGATGCCGAAAGAAGTATAAAAACTAATGCAGGATAAAGATATCTTTCATGGACTCTAGTGGGTAGGAAATAAAATGATAAACAGGCAAGGGCCGCTAATGAATAGATGCCAATACCTTTTTTGAAATAAACTAATAGGATAATGATCCAATAAATAACAAAAAGCAGTAGGCCAATTTGTTGGTAGGTTAAAGGTCCAAATTTTTGGAGGTCACTTAGCCAAAAACCAACACCACCCCAAAGATTAAAGGCAAACAAAGAGGTGTAGGGATAATCGCCGCTCATATGAGAGATTAGTTCCAGAAAACCGGTAATGGGGCGATTGATAAAAAAAGGCAGCGAGAGTAAAAACATGGTGGCAACTGCAGGTAGGGTTAGCTTGGCGAGCGATTTAGGGGAGAAGTTTTTAATGGCAAACAAACCAAATATAGGAACTAAAGCTAGTGCTTGTGGTTTAATTAAAATCGAGAGACCGAGTAGAACAGATGAAAAAATAAGTTGATGTTTCTTTAAAAAATAAACACTCAGATACATGAGCAGAGTTAACACTCCATCAATTTGTCCCCAGACACTGCTATTGAAAATAAAGGCAGGATTTAAGAGAAGCAGTATCAAGGTAGCTGGGGCAAATGATTTGCTAGTTTTTTTAACCTCAGAATAAACTAAAAGTCCCAGAATAATTTCCGAGATAATAGCGGGTAACTTAAGAAGAAAATAGAAAATATCTCCAGGTAGATTAAATAACCCATTGATAAAGCCTAGGACTCTTAGAATATAAAGATAGCCGGGAGTGTAGTTGGTCCAGACTTGCTGGGAATAAAATTTAAGCAAACCTAAATCATTTAGTCTAATTGCCCAAGCGAGCCAAGCTTCAACATCAACTTTAAAACCTGGTAAACTAGTAAGTATCAAGTGAAGTGAGAGGCTGATTGTAGTGACAACGAGAACAAAACTTTTTTTAATTTGTGGCATTTTGTTTATTGTAACTTTTTTGGTGTATTTAATAACTTCAAATGGGAATACACCATATGATTATTTTACCCGACTTTCGAATAGTTTTCTAAGTGGAAAATTATATTTAACTGAAAATCCACCTTGGTTGAATGAATTGGTGCCAGTTGGGAATAAATATTACGTTGTCTATCCGCCAATGCCAGCTATCTTGCTTGTACCGATTGCAATTATATTTGGTCAGAATACCTCTCAAACGCTTTTTTCGATTTTTTTGGGTGCAGTTAATGTGGTTTTAGTCTTTATATTGATAAAGAGGGCCGGATTTTCAACAAAACTGGCGGTTTTGATGAGCATTTTTTTTGGTTTTGGAACTAACCATTGGTATTTGGCAAGCATTGGATCGTCTTGGTTTATCGCCCATGTGGTGGCGTTGTTTTTTTTACTACTCTCACTGATTGAAGTTTTTGGTCAAAAGCGGCTGTGGCTTGTTGGTTTACTTTTTGGGGCGAGTTTTTGGTCGAGAACCCCAGTGATTTTTACTATTCCATTTTTTTATATTTTCTTATGGAAAGAGTTTTGGCCAATTAATCCAAAAAATCTGATTAATCTACTGGAGTTTCATTTAAGTTTAGGGGGATTTATTTTTTTGGATAGTTTGTATAATTTTATCCGATTTGGCAGATGGAGTCCGCTTGCTCCCTATAATTTAATTCCCAATATTGATAAAGATCCAGTATTTAAAGATGGGTTTATGAACTTTACTTTTATTCCCAGACATCTCAAAGCTTTATTTTTAGAGCTCCCAAAGATTAAGAATACTGCCCCTTTTATAGTTCCCAGTTTGTATAGTACAGCGATTTGGTTGACTAGTCCGGCGATCATTTATGCTTTGAAATTTAAACATAAATTATTAACGGTCGCTTGCATCTACGCGATAGTTTTGTGTTTGTTTATGCTGTCTTTATGGGCAGGGGTGGGTTATGCCCAGTGGGGTTACCGATTTGCCCAGGACTTTATGCCATTTATATTGCTGCTAATGGCTTTGGGAATTGGGAATAAACCAAGCAAGTTTGCTTATATTCTTGTAGCCTTAAGTGTTTTGATAAATTTATGGGCAGTTTTACTAATTAATAAATTTGGTATTTATACAATTTAATAAGCCCATCTACCATGAGTATACAAAAAGGCCAGAGTAAAAAGTAAAAAGGCAAAAATTAGACTGAGCAAACTAATCACAAAGCCATTTTTGATTTTGGCCAAAGCGATGTAAATTGGAAATAAAATTAAAGCGTATCTTGGGGTACTTAGAATAAAACTAGTTGAGGTAAAAAGTAGAAAACTCAAAAGCATATAAACTCCATATGATCTCCTAACTTTAGTAAAGACTATAACTGTCATTAATATTAAGAAGGTAATGGCGACAATTTCAGAGAGATAGATATAAAAGTTGCCATCGCTTACTTTGGGGATTGAGTGAATGATATTGGAGATGCCTTGCCAGGGCCAAGCAAATTTTTTATACCAGTTTTGCTCGAGTGGTTTTTGGAAATGAAGAAAATCTCCAAACAAGAAAAAATTGATTAAAAGATAAAGGGCAGTTCCTACTAGTGTGAGGAGTAAGGCAATCAAACTTTTTTTAAAGTTTTTGGATTCAAGTAAGAAAAGAGACAGTAAAAGAATTCCATTAACTCGAGTTAAAGTGGTGAGCGCTCCGAAAATTCCTGAAATGGTATATTTTTGTTTTCTGAATAAGTAAATAGATAAAAGTGAGACTGCTAGAAAGAGGGATTCAGTATAACCAGCCTGAAAAAAATAAGCAGTGGGAAAGATATTCATAAACCAAACTGATAAATGAGCCACTTTTTTGTCAAAGTCTAGCTTAACTAATTCAAAAAGGGTGATGGAGGCGATGATTGAGGAAATTATCGAGATTAAGATAGACGCGGTGTAAAAATCCCGAATGAATAAAGAAAAGATTTTAATAAAAATTGGATAAAGGGGGTAAAAAACGATAAAAAGGGCTTCCTCGCCAGAGGTTAAATAGCTATGCTCAGCGATGCGGAGATAAATAAAACCATCCCACTGCACCCAATGTTTGATAGGATTGCTTCCTGGATCCAACAAAAAAGTAAAAATTATGAGCAGTATTTTGATGATTAGGCTGATGGCTATCACTTCTTTCCACCGAGATAAAAGTTTGCTAAAATTATCCATCTAAATTTAATTATATGATGAACAAAATATTAGTGATAGTTGGGGCAACAGCAACTGGCAAAACTGATGTAGCGATTAATCTAGCCAAAAAATTTAATGGTGAGTTGGTGGCTTGTGACTCGAGGCAAGTTTATAGAGGTCTTGATATAGGGACGGGAAAAATTCCAAATTCCAAATTCCAAATATCAAAAGGTGAGGATTCATGGGAAATAGATGGGGTGAGAATTTGGATGTATGATGTGGTGAAACTAGGAGTTCGGTTTAGTGTTAAGGATTATATTGATCAAGCTACTAAAGTTGCTGAAGATATTACCCAAAGAGGTAAGTTGCCAATTATTGTGGGGGGAACTGGATTATATCTGCACGGACTGTTAGAGGGAATTGATAATTTGGAAATTTCTGTGGATCAGAGTTTGAGAGTGGAATTAAATCAGTTATCAGTTAATCAGCTGCAAGAGAAATTGCGACAAGTTGATGATCAAGCTTGGCAGGAGATGAATCAATCAGATCAAAATAATCCGAGAAGATTAATTAGAAAAATCGAGACAGTGGGTCAGCAAAAAAGTGTGGGAAATAGAGGGTTAAATAGAGATCATGATATTTTAAAGATAGGACTTAGTGCACCTAGGGAAATTTTATATCAGAGAATAGATGCTAGGGCTCGCGATTGGATTGACCAGGGAATTGTTGAGGAGGTGCAAGGGTTACTTGCCCAAGGAGTGGATAAAAAGTTTATTGAAGAGTTGGGATTGGAGTATCGATGTGTCGTTCGTTTTTTAGATGGTCAGATTCCAACTCCGAGTGATCTAATAACTCAGATGCAAACTAAAACACGTCAGTATGCCAAACGTCAGTTGACTTGGTTTAGAAAAGAAAGGGATATTATCTGGTTTGATATTACTGAAGTAGGTTTTTTTCAAAAAATGGTAAAGCGGACCTCAGACTGGTACAATTAACAGCACATGCATCGAAAAATTGATATCTCTCATAAAACGATCTTTTTTATTGCTGGTTTTATCGCTTTATTGTGGGCCCTCTTCTTGATTAAAGAAGTGATTATTTTACTTTTTGTAGCCATCATAATTATGTCCTCACTGGCTCCAATCGTGGAGTTGTTTGAAAGGAGATTCCGGATTCCTAAAACTATCTCGATTGCTTTAATTTATTTGATCATGGTGGGAATAGTTGCTGGGATGATGTATTTGGTGCTGACTCCTTTAATCGAACAAACTTCCGGGTTGTTGCAAAATCTACCCCACACGATCGAAACGACTTTGCCCAATTTACCAATTGATAAATCATTGCTACAAGATCAATTGGGAAACTTATCCAAAAATGCTTTCTCTTTTGGGCTGGCAATTTTTAGTAACTTTTTAGCACTAGTCTCAGTGGTGGTCTTGTCATTTTATTTGCTTTTGGAACATGATAAGTTAGATAGATTATTGACCCAATTTTTTATTGGCAAAGAGGACAAAGTTAAAAGTATTACTGATAAAATTGAGGAAAAATTAGGATCCTGGTTCCGGGGTCAGGTAGTTTTGAGTGTTTTGATTAGTGTACTTTGTTATATTGTTTTATCTATTTTAAGAATTCCTTATGCCTTGCCTCTGGCAATTTTAGCAGGGCTGATGGAGGTATTGCCAGTTATTGGACCGATTATTTCAGCGATTCCAGCGATTTTAATTGCTTATTTGGTATCACCTATTTATGCATTGATTGTGGCTGGAGCATATTTGGTAATTCAGCAATTAGAAGCTCATCTGATAGTACCTCAGGTGATGAAAAAAGCAGTGGGTTTAAATCCATTAATTGTTATTTTAGCTGTTTCCATTGGGGGCAAGTTATTAGGTTTATCTGGGGCGCTTTTGGCGGTGCCAATTGCTGTGGTGATTCAAGTTATTACTGAAAACATCCTGCGCGAAGAAACTTAATTTTTTGAAATTTAGCCGCAAATTTGGTAAAATAGATAGGCTTAGGAAGAAGGACAGTTACGGTACAGCAATGTACTGAGGAAAGTCCAGACAGCATAGAGCAGGGTGGTCGATGCAAATCGACACGGGTAACCGCTAGTTAGAGTAACAGCGACGAGTCGGGTGGCGCCGAATGAAACGATCAAGCCTCTGGGTATTCGATGAGTTTAGGGCTACAGTCCTGAGCGGAGTCGAAGGACAATCCTCCCCGCTGCAATCCAAGAACCATCTGAGCTGCTCGCTCATTAGATGAAATATGGAGCATTAGATGAGGCATACGCCTCTCTTCAAGAGAGAAACGGGTTTCATCTTAAAGATAAATTACTGTCTCAAAACAGAATCTGGCTTACCATCTTCCTAAGCACAAACTTAGAACTTAATCAGTTCTTGGAGTTTATCTTCTAGTTCGAAGAATTTCTGAGATCTTTTATTCCGGGGTTTTTCTAAATTGTTTGGTAGAATTTTTTCAATTCGGCCAGGACTAGGGGTTAGAACTATAATTTGATCAGATAGTTCAATTGCTTCTGAGATTAAATGAGTAACCATCAAAACAGTGATATTTCTTTTGGTACAAATTTCTAAAAGTAGTTTTCTGAGTGAGCTGGCAGTAAATTCATCAAGTGATGAAAAAGGTTCATCGAGGAGAAGTAATTCTGGTTCAATAGACAGAGCCCTGGCTATTCCGACCCTTTGTTTCATTCCTCCAGATAGCTCTTTGGGGTGCTTGCTTTCAAATCCTTGCAAACCAACTTCTTCGATTAACTTTTGGGCTATTTCATTGACATTTTTTTGAGGGGTATTTTTCATTTTTAATCCAAAGGTAATGTTGTCCCAGACTGTTAGAAAAGGAAAAAGGGCGAAATCCTGAAAGACAAAAGAGACTGTGGGAGGTTTGGAGCTATTTTTCCAGACCAGTTCGCCTGAGGAAGCATTGGCTAATCTAGCGATAATCCGAAGTAGTGTGGATTTGCCACAGCCAGATGGACCGATGACAATGGTGAACTCACCTTCTTGGATATCAAAACTGATATCCTCTAGTGCGCTAATTGTTTGAGAATCAACTGTGAACTTTTTGGAGATGTTTTTAATAGTTAGAAAATTAGTCATTGTTGATATTTAGTACTTCTATTGAGTAATGGTATCCAGAAAAATTTGTTAAAGATAAACAAGATAGCTAAAAGAAGGAGTATGCCAATAATTAAAACATTAGGTTCTTTTCTTTCTCCAGCTAAGGCTAGGTAAGTGCCAACTCCGGGGATTTTGGTGATAATTTCGGTGGCGATAATTGCTTCCCAAGCCTCGCCCCAGGCGACTATTGAGCCTGTGACAATTGAAGGAAAGATGTAGGGAAGGGTGATATAAACTAATCTTTTGTAACCGGTGGCGCCAAAGATGGTTGAGGCTTCTTTTAGCTCACTGGCTTCACTTTTAATGCCAGTTAGCATAGTAAAGACTAGTGGCCAGATCATGGCGATAACCAACAAAAAAATGGTGATTAAGCCGGATTGATGAAAGACAGTTAAAAGTAGTGGTAAAAGAGAGAAAGCTGGAAAAGACTGTAGAGCATCCAAAATTGGTAGACCAATCTCTTCAATTTTTTCACTTTTGGTGACAAGTAAGCTGAGAATTAAACCTAGAACTAAAGCGATCACATAAGCAATGAGGACCCGGATTAGACTTAAGGTGAAGCCAGTAATAAATTGAATAGCGCTTAATTGACTAAAGCCTAAGATAAAAATGAGCGAGAGAATAAGTAGTAAAACGATAATGGAAATTGGCAGGGCGTGTTTTCTTTTTCTAATTAGGTGAAAGTGATGTGTATACCGCATGTATTTATTATATACTTAATTTGAATATGCTGAAACTTGGCATCTCTTTTGTATGGGCTTTTCTGCGGGCGCAATTTTTAAGAATTTTTTTGGGTCATGTAGGGAAGTTGGTTTTAATTCAAGATGGTTTTGATTTTAATTTTGGAAAAAACATTTGGTTAGGGAACTTTGTTTATATCAACCATGATGTAGAGATCTATGCTCAAGGAGCAAAAGTTAGAATTGGTAACTACTCGATGATTGGACCTGGTTCCTTCATATGTACTTATAATCATAATTTTGATGAGTGGAGTCAGCCGATTTATTTTCAAGGTAAAAATTATCAGGATATAACTATTGAGGAGGATGTTTGGGTGGGGGCGAAGGTGGTGATTTTACCCGGGGTGAGAGTTGGGCGGGGAGCGATTGTATCAGCTGGTTCGATCGTTACTAAAGATGTTGAATCTTACAGTATAGTTGGTGGAGTGCCAGCCAGATTGATTAAAATGCGGTTTGATGAAGAGTCGATTTTAAAAGCCAAAGAGGTGGATCTTTCAGGTAGGAAAAAGTTTAAGGGAGGGCTTGTTTAGATTTAAGAAAGAAGACACTAACAATTCCTGCAGTCATAATTGGAGAGACCCAACTGGGGATATGAACTCCAAAGCCATCTAAGACCATCACTACACCAAGGCTTAAGATAGAATACATCGCACCATTTTTTAAGTAGATATATTTTTTGACCCGCTCGATGTTGCTGACAGTTAATTGTCTGACAACGATAGCCCCGATTCCATTTCCAGCTAAAATGATTGGGACAGAAAGGGTGAAAGCGAAAGCGCCCAGTACCCCATCAATTGAAAAGGTGGCATCGATCACCTCTAAATAAAGAATTTTGCTGATATCAGAGAGGCCAGAGTTGGTGCGGAGCAACTGGGTCTCTTGTTTCTCGGCATTTTGTTTAAAACCATGGGTGATAAAAAAAGCCGTTGAGCCAACAACTGCGCCAAAGGCGACCATAGGATCTTGCAGCATAGCAAACCAAACGACCAAAGTTAAAATAATTGAAATAACTGCATAAAACCAAACTCCTTGGCTTTGAATAAACCTTTCACCTTTTAGTCCAAACTGTTTTTCTTCGAGAAAGAGCCAATGAAAAAACAAAAAGATCAAAAAGACTCCACCGCCCATCAGTAATATTGGAGCTGAGTGTTCGATGGCCTCATGTACTCTAGGGTCATTACTAAAAGTAGCAGTGAGTGCGCCAGTAGGGCCAAGACTGGGGGTGGTGAGCCAAATTATAAGCCAGGGTAATAGTCCTCTAATTACAAAAACTGCGAATAAAACTCCCCAAAAAAGAAACCACTTTCTAGCTTTTTTGGTCATTGTGGAGATAACCTCAGCATTAATAATCGCATTATCTATGGAACTAACTATTTCAAATAATGCCAGTCCAAGAACAGTTAAGATTAGACTAAAAATATTCATCTGCTAAATGAATTTTAACATATTTCAATCTTGACTTTGGGTTTTGTTTGGTGGTATAAACTGTTGACTGCTCAGATTTATGCTGGCAAAAGTATTATCAGGAGCAAATGTGGGGCTAGAAGCACTGCCGGTGACTGTAGAGATTGATATTGCATCTCAGGGGTTGCCGATGTTTACCATTGTTGGACTGGCTGACCGGGCGATTGAAGAGGCCAAAGAGCGGGTCCGCTCCGCGCTTAGAAACTCCGGAGCAGATTTTCCTCCCAGAAGAATTACTGTTAATTTAGCTCCAGCCGATTTACCCAAAGAAGGACCAGTTTTTGATTTAAGTATCGCCTTGGGGTTACTTTTAGGCTCTGGCCAAATTGAAATTTCACTCGCCGATACTTTAGTGGTGGGAGAATTGTCTTTGGATGGGAGTTTGCGTTATACCAGAGGAGTCTTGCCTTTGGCAATGCTAGCCAAAAAGATGAGTTTGAAAAGGATCTTTGTGCCCAAAGAAAATGGGGTGGAGGCAGCGATTGTTGAAGGGTTGGAGGTGTTAGCTTTTGAGAACTTAAAAGAGGTGATTGAATTTTTAACTGGAGTGAGAGAGGTGGTTTCGCAGAAACCAACCGTTTTTAATATCGAAGATAGTGAGATCTTTGATTATGATTTTTCTCAGATAAAGGGTCAGGAACAAGCCAAAAGAGCGCTAGAGGTAGCTGCTGCGGGTGGACATAATATTTTGCTTAAAGGACCCCCAGGAGCTGGAAAAACATTATTGGCTAGGAGTTTTCCTTCAATTTTGCCCTCACTTAGTTTAGAAGAAGCGCTGGAGGTAACAAAGATTTATTCAATAACTGGTAATTTGCCTGCCAATACAGCAATTGTAGAAACTAGGCCATTCAGGGCGCCTCATCATACTGCCTCTTATGTGGGATTGATTGGTGGAGGAAATACAATTAAGCCGGGTGAGGTGTCACTGGCACATAGAGGAGTTTTGTTCTTAGATGAGTTGCCTGAGTTTCCTAGACAAGTATTGGAAGCGTTGCGCCAACCGCTTGAAGATAGAAAGGTGAGTATTTCCCGGGCCTCAGGATCGCTGACTTTTCCAGCTGAATTTATGTTACTAGCTGCTCAAAACCCCTGTCCTTGTGGGAATCTGGGGTCTTTGAAAAAAAGTTGTGTTTGCATGCCTGGGGAGATCTCCAGATATCAAAAGAAAATTTCTGGACCACTGCTCGACCGGATTGATATTCATTTGGATGTACCAGCGGTAGAGGTAGAGAAATTAACTGGGGAATATATTAGTGAGGATTCAAAAACTATTAAAGACCGGGTTAAAAAGGCCCGGTTAATTCAGCAAAAAAGGCTCAAAAAGCATGGCTTTTTGACCAATTCACAGATGAGTAATGCTTTAGTTAAACAATTTTGCAATTTAGATGAGGAGGGGATGAATTTACTGAAACTGGCGATCTCTTCAATGAATTTATCAGCGAGGGCTTATCATAGAGTTTTAAAATTATCTAGAACAATAGCTGACCTAGCTGATGAAAAAAACATTCTTGCAACTCACGTTGCTGAGGCGCTACAATACAGGGCGAAAGAGGAAAATTAATGGCAGGAGAATATGAAGGAAAAGCAATTGCTTGGGATTTGTCAGGAACATTAATTTCTGGTGATCCCAGGGAATGGAAGACTAATAGTGAGGCTTTTTTGAGTCAGTTGGAGGGGATGGGTTTGACTCATTTTCTGGTAACTGGAGGATCAAAGAGTGATACGATTCAAGACCTCGAAATGTATAAACTTAGAAGATTTTTTCCAGATGGAAGAATTATTCATAAAGGTTTATCTGCTCCGTCATCTAGTGGCAAATTATATGATTCGGTAGCTCGAGTGATGGGGTGGAATACTCAGCAAGCGTTGGATTCTTTTATTGTGATAGCTGATAAAGAGGTTGATGCTCCTAGAGATTTGGTTGGTGCAGTCTTTGTATTGTTTCCTGGTTGCTTTAAGGCTGATGTGAGGTTACCTGTGGGTTTAGTTGAAGCTTTACTTCTGGAGGGGGATTTTCAGACTGGATTTGTCAGGATGGTGGAGAGAGCTATTGATGGAAAGGTGACTTTGGAGAATGGGATTTCTTTTGATGTTAAAAACGATCCAGGTAGGGATGAGGCCGGGCGGTATTATGCACCGATGATTCATACTGTGACATTTGACGAAGGTCAGATGGTAATCCCTAAGCCAGTAGTTCCAGCTGTTCTTAAGGAAGGTCCACATACTCAGCCAAAACTGTTTTAGAGTTAAAATTCTAGGATATCAATATGTTGTGCCTATTAAAAGTAATGGTCCCTTCGGTAGTATACCTGGTGCTGTCAAATTGACAAATTTTTTTTGCTAGGTTAGAGTAAGGGACGTGAAGAAACTGACCGTCTCAAGTTTTCTTATCTCTGCTCTGTTGTTTTTTTCCCTGATAACTCCCAAACAAGTTGATGCTTGGAGTATTACACTCGGGGGGATGACCTTTAACTTTCCAGATTTTAATCTAACAGTACCAACTGCTCCAGCCCCAAATACTACCCCCACCCCAACTCCAACTTTAAAACCAACTCCTTCCCCTACCATAAGTCCAACACCTAAACCAGTCTCAACTTCAACCCCAATAGTGGATTCAAAAACTTACATGATGAATGCAGTTAATAACTACCGGGCGGCTCAGGGTCTGTCTAGCGTGCAAACTGATTCTTATACTTGCAGCTTTGCTAAAACCAGAGCCAAAGAGATCTCAGTTGCTTTTAATCATGATGGATTTAATAATAGGGTGGCCTCAAAAACTTTGCCTTATCCAAGTTATCAATCAGTTACAGAAAATATTGCAATGACTTCTAACTATAAAGATGTGGTAAATATGTGGATTAACTCGCCGGGGCATGCTGCCAATATGCGGGCGGACACCCCATACGTTTGTGTTGAACAATATGGTAGCTACTTCGCTTACGAAGGCTGGAAACCCTAAGGTCTTTTTATTATAATACCCTCTATGACTCGATTGGAAAGATATTTGGCAGTTGGACTGGTGGTATTGTCAGGCATATTGGTAACAGATGCAATGGCAAAAGGAGAAGGGGATATCAAAGTGGCAACTGGGATTTCTGATGATGCTAATGTGACTATCCAAAATGTTGAAAATCCTGACCCTGATGCTGATCTAATTATTGAAAGGTTTAAAACTTTTTGTGGACCAAATGGTTGGGAAGCTGAGGTGTGGTGGAATCCAGTTCAAAATCTGGGGACTAACATAATGGTTGTGGATTTGGAGACTGGCCGGGAGGTTTACCAGATGTTTCCCAAGGGTAGTGTTTCTGGAAAAATAACTCAAGATCTAAGGGGTTTTGGTGAAGTTTGGCATGATAAACAGTTTACAGCTTTGAAAAGGGATCATTCCTATAGAGCTTATTTAATGGATTTTCATCAAAGTACCAATGAGGCTTTATTTAGATTTAATTGTGGGGTTTTATTCTTACCTACTCTCAGATCTTAGGGCATGAAAAACCCCGCCAAACTGACGGGGTCAATCACAACAAAAAGTTTGAAGTTTATGAAACTCCACCAATCTTAAACATGGCGGTGCCACAAACAGTGCATTTGCCTTTTGCAGCTTTTTTTCCATTTTTCATGGTCACTTCTTCTACATCAGATGCATCTCTTTTCTGTCGACACTTAACACAGTACATTTGCATTTAAAAGATCACCTCCTTTTAATTTTTAAAACCTGCTGGCTTTAAAAGTGTAAATTTAGTAAATGGTTTCGGGATGCAAAAAATAAAAGAAATTGAATGACTAAAGCGCCAGTAGTTAGAGCAGCGATCTTTAAAAGATCTCTTTGCAGGTAGCTAGTATCTTCAACAGCTTGGTGGGAGAAAGTGGTGGTTGCTGCATGCTGGACGTGATTTGGTTCATTTGGTCTGGAGTAGACTTTAGTTTCTACCATCCTGCCAGAGAGTTGTCTCTTTAAAGTTTCTAATCTTTTTTCTTGTAAAGTTAATCTAGGCATAAATTGAGCCCTTTGAGTACTTCGACGAGCTCAGTATTAAACCTACCACTCCTAGATGAGCCTGTCAAGCACGAACAGGCACAAAAAGGCTCATAGGAAAACTATAGGTAGGTTATGGGATGTAATTTAACTTTTTGGGGGTAGTAGACAAGCCTTGATGCTACTTAGAGCTTGGGAAGCCAATTCAAAATCTCTGGCTGTCATCTGGTCAACGACATGAGTGTTGCCTACGTGAGCAGGCTTAGGGATTCTTTTCCGATCATCTTTTTTCACAAAAAAAGGATCTATTCGGACAACCTTGCCATAGGTGCCATCTAAGCCAAAAAAATAATATGTCTCAAACACTGGTGGTCTTTTGCCTATTTTTAAGGAATAATTATATCGGTCGGTAGCTTCTTTCATATGAAGTTCATCTGTTTGTAAAAAAATTAGTAAATGATCTGGTGTATTTACCCCTGTTGCTTTCCTGAATTCATTGTATCTATTTCGCAGAGTAGAATCTCGGCCAAACCAAACATGACCAGATCCGATGCCTCTGATAGCTTGCTTATTGTTAATAATCTCTATTCCGTCTTTTTCGGTTCTGTGGAGCACAACATCTTCTTCGCCATCAACGCGGACTCCTCCTACTAGCCTTTCTTCTGGGAGGTCTTGCATTAATTGAATGATTTCATCTTGTTCTTTAGCCAGTAGGGTAGCTAGTTCTTTAGCTCGTTCTGGGTCAAGTGGTTGGAGTTCTTCTTCCGAACCTCTGTTTATATTGGGAGCTCTAAACTTCTCTGCTAACTTCCGGGCTGCATCATCAATTTGTCTTTCCAGATAGCCTTGATTATCAATATCCATGAAGGCATTATAGTATATAATTTAGCTATGTTCATTAAGCAATTTTCGGAGATTTCTAAAGAAGATATTAGTGAAGTTGGGGGGAAGGGAGCGAGTTTGGGGGAGATGACTCAAGCTGGGATATCAGTGCCACCTGGATTTGTGGTGACCACTCAAGCTTTCAAGGATTTTTATACTCAAGAAATTCCAGTTGATGTTAGGGAAGAAATTTTAGCTGCGTTTGATAAATTAGGAGCTGAGAGGGTGGCGGTTAGGTCTTCGGCTGTGGCTGAGGATGGTACTAGTGCATCATGGGCTGGGCAATTGGAGAGTTATTTAAATGTGACTAGGGATGGATTGATTGAAGCAGTTAGGAATTGTTGGAATTCTATCAAAAGTGAGAGAGCCTTAATGTATTCAGGCAGGCAAGATTTAAAAGAGGAAGATTTGGCTGTTGGAGTGGTGGTCCAAAAAATGGTTAACTCAGATGCATCTGGGGTAATTTTTACTGCCAATCCAATTACAAAAAATACTGAAGAGATCATGATTGAGGCAGGTTATGGATTGGGAGAAATGCTGGTGCAGGGAATGATTACCCCAGATAATTTTTTAGTTGATAAAGCTACATTATATATACGGGAGCGAAATATTGATTCCCAACTTATGATGTTGACCTTTAAAGATGATCAGAATCAGGAAGTTTTGGTGCCTAAAGAAAAACAAGATAAACAAGCGATTACTGATGAGCAAATAATTGAACTGGCTAAACTTGGTAAAAAAATTGAGGCGCATTATGGTAAACCCCAAGACATTGAGTGGGCGATAGAAAATGGTGAAATTTATATTGTTCAATCCAGACCGATAACAACTTTAGACGGTGACTCACAATGATGAGTTGAGGGCCTTAGTTCAACATGGTTTTCAAATTGGTGATCAGGCGAAGATGTTTAATCCGCAGACTAATGAGATTTTGGGGATGAACTTAAAAGATCATCAGTTGTCAGTGAACTTTAAAGACCGAAGTTATGAAGTGCAGATTGAGAGTTAATTGATTTCTCCATTTGAAGGTACTATTCTAAGATTAGATGTTAAAAAAGAGCAATGTTTTAAAGTATGCTTAGCTTGAAGAGGTGAATTTTAATGGCAGATGATATAGAATCTTTTGAGGGACAAATTGATCGTGCAGCTCGGGAGTTAGCGGAAAAATTTAAGAACGTGGATCCTTCACAAGCTGGTGAGCTATCGCCTCAGTTAGTCAAAGAGACTGCCATGGGATTAATTGAAGCAGAAAAGCAGACTTTAGCTAAGGTATACAGATTTGCTAGGGAAAAAACAGGGCCTGAGCTAGAATTATTGAGGCATAGTGAGGGAATAGATATGAATGTTTCTACTAATAAATATTCTGGAGCGGATACTTTGGGAGTTAGTTTAGAAGGACTAGCAATATCGGAAGATTTGCCTGATATAAAGTATGTTTATGTGTGGTTTTCAGATAAAGATAGTAAGGGCTGGATTGATTGGACTTCTGAAGAATTATCTTGGCCTAAGGGTCGTGTGTTAATGGCTATTGAGGGACTAGATATTCAAAGTGATCGGATTAGACATTATGAAGAAGAGGAAGGATTTAAAGGTCCGGGGACAACTAAAACAGTTGTTTTTGGTATTGAAGATTCAGGAAGGGTAGACAAGTATGTTTCTTTAAGACAGCAAAATGAAAATGGTAGGGGTGGTGGACCACAAATTACTTTGCCTTTAATAAAGACTGATTTTGAACTTGTTCAATCAGTTTTGGCAGCCTTAGATAAGAAGGTTAGTGAAGTAGCGAGTCGAGATAATTCAAAAAATTAGTCAACTAACCCTTCTTTATTGACTTAGATCCTATAGGAATGTTATATTTCTGAAATGATTAATGTTGAAGTTGCTCCTTTAGAGCTAGGGGTGAGGGAAGTTAGAGAAGTACTTGGTGAGAGAGTGGCTAGATTTTTGTCTGATGAGGTGACTGTTGCTAGCATAAACAGAGAGGATTTTACCTCAAGAGTTTATGATGTGGAAGATGGCCCAATCAGACATTATGTAGATGGTCATCTATTTGAAGTAGATTTTCCTGAAGGAGAAATAACCTATATTCTTCATCACAAAACTTCAGGAGGTAATCCTTGGGCAGATATTACAGCAGGTGGTTTATTTCCAGGAGGTACAGGACTCGATATGAGAGTATGGCAGACTTATGTATATGAATGGGATGGAAAGACAACTATTAAAGCGACAGAGCCTAATGGTCGAGTGACTGAGATTAAAGGTGAAGATGGAGTGCCAGATGCGATGTTGCCCACTTTAAGACAGTCTTTGGGGCATGCTGTAGGGACAAAGAGGTTTGTGAATCCTGCTTGATTAGATTTTAATTCTTCATTGACATCCTGTTTAATTCTTGAGAGACTAGGGTGATTTCTAATTTATTTATGCCAGAGACTGTATTGGAATATCAGGATGCCATTGCGGGTAGTGATGATGTTCTTCATCAAATGGGGGCTTCTCAAGAAGTTAAAGAGAGAGAAGCTGTGGACCAGATGAGGGCAGCAATTTCAGAGAATTTTCGAGAGAAAAAAAGAAAAAGTAACCAACCTTCTATATTGGAGGGTAGCCCAATTACAGTTGAGAGTGAAAAGACTCTAGGAATTTTAAAGCAACTCGCCGGAAGATTCAGGGAAGATCCAAGGTTATTGCTGGGTTTACCTGAGCTGCGTACTTTGTCGAAAGATCCATATACCAGACCAAGACAATTTTCTGATGAATTTATAACTTGGTCTGAGCAGATGGGACTGGCTGCGGAGGATATTTTTGATAGAAAGATGTGGTTTTCAGATCTAACAAAGAATTTTGCATTATCGGAGCGGCTAGTAGAGGTTTTTGATCACGATTATGGTAAATTGGGAACTATTGACTTAGTCTATTTACTGGAGTCATTGAAAATCGTAACTTCGGAGAGAGCATTTTTAGATGGTGTGTTGAATTCAGCGAAAGAGCTTTTGGGAAAATACCTACCACAAATGATGGTTGCTGAACCAACGAGGTTTTTAGCTGGGTACCATTATAGCGATTCAGCAGAGGAAGAAGATTCCGTTAGCGGGGGAACTTATTTGGGGAGATTTGCCAATAAACATTTTATTAAACTTTCTATTCAAGGTTCTCCTAATAGTACGTTTAATGATTCACCTCGAGTAACTGCGGGTGATCAGATTTCAGAGTTGAGTGAAAGAGATAGGCAGATAGCGATTTTGGTAGGGGTTCATGAGTTGGTTCACCAAAAGGTGGAGGAATATATGGCTGCTAAGGGGTTTCCCGAATCGCAGATTGATTCTTCAGTCAGAAGGTCTGCTGAAAAAGGTCCAGAAACATCTAAATTTTGGTTTTGGGCTGAGAATTGGCAAAGAGAACATGGAAGTAATGATAATTTAGGACAAGCAATAAATGAGGGGTTGGCGACTGTAGTTCAATTGTATGTGGCGGATAGATATAGAAGTGATTTAAGCGCTCAGGGAGAAGCAGAAAAAGCAGAGTATATTAGGGACCAAAAGAAGGATAGGGTTGCTAATTTACAAAGAGGCAAAAGTGCCAGTGGGGATTCTCATGATCGTTACCAAAAGGGTCATCATTATTTTGCTGGGGTGAGGGTGATTGCGAAGCTAGTTGAGCAGTTTGGTATGGAGAATTTGCCTAAAGTTTTGCAGGCATTAGATATTCAAAAAATTAGGGCGATAAAAATGAATACTCCTGAGTATAATCAGGTTTTAGCTGACCCAATGCTTTTACCCGGTTTAGAAAACTTCGACCAAACTCATTGACAAGCTCTTCAATTCTTGAGAAACTTAAGAGAGTAATATATGTCCTCAGCGCTGTCTGGTTTATCTAATATTCAAAAGTGGTTGGTCATTGCTATTGCAGCTTTGATTTTGTATGCAGTGTCTGCAGGAGCTTCTTATTCTATTTTTTCAGCTAAAATGGGTGGGTCTAAGGTTAGTTTAACTGATTCTTCTGCTAAAAATGCGATTACAGTAGTTGGAGAAGAGGAAGAAACCGGTCCTAAAACTGAAGGGTGTCCTTTAAATGGTTCAATGCATAGCCAGAAAGCTAAAGATGCTTGGGCAGCCCGTCGCCCGCTAGCTGTCATGATTGAAAATCATACCGAGGCTCGTCCTCAATCTGGTTTGACATCTGCAGATGTGGTTTATGAAACTGTGGCTGAGGGGGGAATTACTAGGTTTATGGCTTTGTTTTATTGCAACTTAGGTGAGATTCAAGTTGGGCCTGTTAGATCAGCCCGGACTTACTTTTTAGATTGGTTGTCTGAGTATGACGCTTTGTATGCTCACGTTGGAGGAGCAAATACTCCAGGACCTGCTAATGCTTTGGGACAAATTGAGACTTATGGAATTAAAGATCTAAATCAATTTAGCATTGGCTTCCCAACTTATTGGAGAGATTATGAAAGGTTAGGTCATCCAGTGGCAACAGAGCACACAATGTACTCAACAACCACCAAGCTTTGGGCGGTTGGAGCCAAAAGAGGTTGGACTGCTGTTGATGATAAGGGGGTAAAATGGGACAAAAATTTTGTGGCTTGGCAGTTTAAAGATGACAAACCAAATTCTGGAACTGTCGCTAAGATTAACGTGCCTTTTTGGACTGGGTACAATGATTTTGTAGTTGACTGGACTTATGACGGTTCTTGCAATTGTTACCATCGAAAAAATGCGGGGGTAGACCATGTTGATTTTAATAACAAGCGGGTTCTGTCTCCTAAAAATGTGGTGATTCAATATGAAAGAGAATCACATGCCAATGATGGATATGAGAATAATGCCCATTTAATTTATGGAACGAAGGGTTCGGGTAAGATGCTTTTGCTGCAAGATGGGAAAGTAATTGAAGGGACTTGGAGTAAAAAGGACCGCTTATCTAGAGAAAAGTTTTTGGACAAAACAGGCAAGGAGATTAGTTTTAACCGGGGGCAGATTTGGATCGAGACAGTGCCTGATTATGCCAAGGTTGTATATTAAAAGTGTTCGTTGTATTATTGTCAAAAAGTTCTCCTGCTCAGAAAGGATAACTAATGGAAGAGCTATTTGTATCTAAGGTCCGGGTTAAAATCTTAAAACTTTTTTTAACTTCTTCAGAAACTTTATTTCATGTCCGGGAATTAGTCCGCCGGGTTGATGAGGAGATTAACGCAGTCCGCAGGGAGCTCGCCCGAATGGAAAAATATGGGATGGTTTCCTCGGAATGGCGGGCGAATAGAAGGCTTTACCGGTTCCGCCGCGACTATCATTATTATCCAGAGTTGTTGGGACTGGTTGTTAAATCTCAGGGGATGGGTGAGGCGATAGTCCGGGGTAAACAAAAGTTAGGACGGGTAAAATATGCGATGGTCTCAACCCGTTTTGTCCGCAATCAACAATCAGGAAGCGATGATGTTGATTTATTGGTAGTAGGGCAAATTGAACTACCCGAATTGCAGGCAATTATTGCAAAGGAGCAGGCTAACCGGGAGCGGGAGATTAATTATTCTTTTATGGATGAGGCCGAATTTAATTTCCGGGTGCGCCGGAGAGACCCATTTATTATTAAAGTTTTAGTTCAACCAAAGATTATGTTAATTGGAGATGAGGCGGATATGCTGGAAGGAGTGGTAATTTGATCAATGAAACCAAGAGGTGTGCTTTGGATTATTATAGTACTGATTGTTTTAGCGGTTTACTTTGATTTACCAAAATTACCTGGGCAGCTTTCCATTCCCAAAATTTCTCTACCTTTTCATAAACAAATTCCTGCTGGCACTTTAACTTTGGCGAATTTGCTAGACCGGTTACCAGTTCACTTGGGGCTGGATTTACAAGGTGGAGCTCAACTGGTTTTACAAACTGATATGAGTAAGATTCCAGCTGATCAAAAAGATCAAGCGCTTGAGTCTTCCAGGCAAGTTATTGAGCGGCGGGTTAATTTGTTTGGAGTGTCTGAGTCGGTTGTGCAGTCATCAAAAGTGGGTGATACTAGGAGGATTTTAGTTGATTTACCAGGAATCAAAGACGGTTCAGCTGCAGCGCAGCTGGTGGGGAAAACAGCACAGTTGGATTTTAGGGAAAAACCAGCGACCTATTCAAGATCGCAACAGCGACGTGAAGGGAAAAACTGT
>CAYMIA010000016.1:0-17636 GCA_964390595.1 uncultured Gammaproteobacteria bacterium
ATTGCAGCCAACGCTGTTTAAATTATTTTCTCTAATATAACCCTCAAAAGCCGCTTTGGCATTTGGAGAATAATCTAGGTAGGCGTCGTTCTCATATTGGGGCTCAACTGTAGTTCCAAAATATAAAATAGAATTGACAAGCTCTGGACCAATACTTGTCAGTAAGTCTTTAATAAAACTTTTGGCAGTTTTTATATAAAACTGACTATTAATTGAGGGCACTTTAGCATACTGCTCGCCATTAGCCCGGCTTAAAGGGTCACAATCAGCGCTTGGCCAACCCGGATATGGGTTATGACTATTTAATCCTGGGTCCACACTCCGGTACTCGCAATCTGTCCAAGCGTGAAACTGTTTAGGATCAGGTTGCCCATCGGCACCTTTACTAAAACCCCAAGCCTGCTGATTAAGTTGACCAGAGGCACTAGCATATTTGGTAAAAAAGGCGTCAGGCACGCCACCTCCGCCCACCGGATAGGTCATAATCTGAAAATCGATATACATCCCAGCGTCAACCGTCGCCTGCATAAATCTCTTTAGATTATCAACCGCTCCGCCTGGCAACTTTTCATCAGCGTCAACTAGTCCATTGCCATCGCGACTATCAAATTGCTGCCAATAAGGACTAATTCTAATTGTGTTGAACCCTTTGGCTTTTAAAATCTTGGGATACTGGAGGTATTCATCTAGATTCTCTTTTCCAAAGAACATACACTGAGGGTCAACTGTTGTGACCTCTCCAGTTGGTAAGGTTTGAGTATGTAGTTGCCCAGAACTTTGGGAACCGCTGCTGGAACAAGGCTGATATCCATAGGCATTTTTTGGCCCAAAATCAATCGTTACCCAAGCTGATTTAATATAAACCCACTCGCCATGAATATATAATTTACCATCTTTGAGCTGCTTATCTGAAAACAGTGGTTTAATTACCCCCGATGAAGCTTTGGGTCTAAATAGAGTCGGGTGAGTAGCCAAGAAAACTCCCACAACAATCCCTACCAAAAGCAAGATTAATATTAAAATATGAGCAATACCTTTTTGGTTCAGTACATTCATTGTAAATTGTAAATTGTAAATTGTAAATTTACTAAAAGTTAGGTATCCATAGCCAATGACCACCCTCTCCAGGCACACTTAGATTAACTGCACCCTGAGGAGATGCTGAAGCAGAAGCTGGGGAGAGCGCAACTGGATTAATTGCTCCAGAGCTGGTTGCTGCTGGGGGTTGAGAGTACCAAGCTCCAGACGCCCCAGTTTTACCAATGTTTCTAGTTAAAAGTCCCAAATCAAGCACATTGATCACATTATCTAAGTTAAAATCAATGTTAGCGTTCCAGTTGGCTGAGGAGGGTTTAGAACCATAAGCTTTTCTAGCAATACTCAAATCAGCGGTATTTATGACATTATCTTCATTTAAGTCCCCAGTCAGCAAGGTCATCGCATCGCCATTGTTTAATTTAGCAGTTGTTGGAGTGACCAAAAAGGAAGAAGAGGTCGCTATTTGAGCCTGACCCTTTAGATAAGCGGTGTAAGTTTTACCTTGGTTCAAACCTGCTAGAGACAGTCCTTTATATTCACCTGAGTCTGGTAGATCAATGTTAAATGAAAGTAAGTATTGAGGGTTATTTGTTGTTTGACCCTCAGCGATTCCCAAATAAAGTTTAGTTGCATATCTATCTTTCGGCCGGCCCTCAAGAATTAATTTAAAATCCAAAGATGAGCCAACCGAAATTTGAGCTAATGGAGAAGTATTCTCAGTACCTGGCTCTGGGGTTGGGGCTGCATCACCTATCTGTTTGGCCAAATCACTAAGAGGTGAGCTAGCTGAACTTGAGGCCTCTTTAGTGACAGGAGCAGTATAAACAGGGGGAGGCTTTTGGGCCTTGGTCCGCTGACTTAGAAAATAAGCTCCAACTGGAATGGATAATATAGTGAGAACAAATCCCAAAATGATTATTTTAGTACTATTAGTACCAAAGACACCTTTAAGCAGATTACCCATTACTTCTATAATATATAGAAAAAGCGGCAGAGTATAGAGGGATTTCTAAATAGAAGACATATTAACTTTAACTCCAGGTCCCATGCTGGGAGATAAAGTCATTTTCTTGATTTTTGACTTGCCAACTGTGGTAAAAAGGGTTCTGATATTGGTAACTATCTCTTCTGCACTCTGATCAGTCTTACCAATGCTTAAATGAATTACTTTGTTATCTTTTTCAGTTTTGTATTCAACTTTACCAGATTGGAGCTCTGAGACAGCTTTTGCTAGATTATCGGTGATGGTGCCATTTTTTGGATTGGGCATTAAACCCCTAGGTCCCAACACTCTAGCTGCCGGAGCCAATCTTGGCATCCACTCTGGGGTAGTTACTAGGACATCAAAGTCTATTTTACTCTTCATAATCTCGGAGAGCTTCGCTTCATCTCCCACCATATCAGCTCCAGAGTCCGCAGCGTCTTGACCAAAAGCCACAATTCTTAGCTTCTTACCAGCTGCAAAAGGCAGTGATGCTAGCCCTCTAATATTTTTCATCGCTGTATTAATATGAATCTCTAAAGTGGCTGGATTTTTTGAATAACTGACCTTTTGAGCTAGCGTTACAGCCTCCTCTAATGGGTAAAGTTGGGTTTTTTCTATTTGTTCAGCAGAGGCCTGGTATTTCTTGCTCCGGTATTTTAACTGACCTTTTTTAACTGCTCTTTTAGACTTTTTCTCTGATTTGTCCTTCCCGGTGCCATTTTTACTGTCATTCTGAGATACTTCCGAAGAATCTATATGACCGCTCAGGTCCTCGACTCTGAGGTCGCTCGGACTCGAAAAGATGACAGCTTTACCTTCAATTTTAGCAATCTCACTCTCGGCCTCTTTTAATTCTTCCACAGTCTCTTCAACCGCCTCCACAGCAGCTTCCGACTCGGTCTGAGCCTCACGGTCGAAGACATCTACTGGCATATCGACAATCTTTTTAACCTTAGTTGATCCCATATTTATTCCCCTTAAAGGAGATTGATAACTCCATTTACTACCTCAGCTGATGCAGCAGTGCCTAACGCAAATCCTGCCAGAACTGGGTCTCCAGAAATAAAACTATATGCTCCAAATAAAGCTAATCCTAAACTACCTCCATGAACTACTGCATTACGCATTGCATCTGGGTATTGATAATCTTGCCAATTCCTCAACCGAAAATATTCCATATCAGGAACGAAGACATTCCTAACTCCTTCTAAGACATTATTGGCTAAACTTTCGATTCTTGTCATTGGACCTTGACCCCCATTGAACGAGCAGTTCCTGCGACCACTTTCATGGCTGCCTCAATTGAATTAGCGTTCAAATCTGGCATTTTGGCTTTAGCGATCTCTTCTACCTGAGCTTTAGATAGGGTTGCCACAAAATCCCGCCCGGGGCGCTGCGAGCCTTTTTCTTTACCTATCGCTTTTTTAATCATCTCCGCTACAGGAGGTTCTTTGGTGATAAAACTAAAAGTCCGGTCTTCAAAAACTGTAATGACTACAGGCAAAATATTGCCTTTTTTATCAGCGGTCTTTTCATTAAAAGCTTTAACAAAGTCCATAATAGGCAAACCATGTTGCCCAAGCGCTGGTCCAACTGGAGGTGCAGCAGTTGCTACCCCTGCTGGAACGTTTAGTTTAATGTAAGTTTTTATTTTTTTAGCCATATTTTTGTTAACTTAATGCTAAAGTATACTCAAAATTTCTTAAATCTTCAACGACTAATCTTCAGATCTACCCAATCCTGATCCAAACCAAAATTCATCCGCTTCTCTAAGTGCTGTTTCTTCCTCAGTTTGGGGTACTACCAATTCCTCAGTCATCTCAATTGATCTCCAGGCTGCACTAACATGCCTCCTTAGCAAGCCCCTCAATCCTAGCGGACTTTGCATCCCTCTGATCTCACTCGCAGACAAGATCATTCCATTGGCCTCTCTGATATACCTTCTAATCTCTGGATTCGTTTCAAAGTCAAAAAGATCAATTAAAGCCAAAAACTCAACTGGGCTCATTCGGTATGAACCAATTACGTCATTATCATCCACAAATCTCTGTAGTGAATGCATCGCTTTAACTTGTTCTAATCTTCTTTCTGGTGAATCAATTTCTGCCATGTTTGCCTCCAATATCAAATTTATGAATTAATCTCACTCCAAGAGAGACTCCCAAAATTATACCCGGATCCAGCCCTAGATTAGACGTGCCATTTCTCCAAGATGAAATAAAGTAGCCAGCTCCTAGAATTGCACTGGCATCCAAGAGAGCAATTCCTGCAACGCCTAACTTAGAATAGTTGACATAAGGTAAAAGAAAATCCGCTACACTAACAAATTTCTCGGATATTGCTTTCTGCCGTTCTTTATTTATCACAGGGCTCCCTTATAGCTTCTGAACTTGAAGAAAATCTAGTTCAACTGGAGTTTCACGGCCAAAGATTGACACCAAGACCCTAACTTTACCTCGCTCTTTATCAACTGAATCCACTTTACCAATAAATTCAGAGAATGGCCCATCAGCAATTTTAACTGTGTCACCTTCCAAGAAAACATCTTTAAAGGTGGCTGGAGCACCTTGAGTCATGAATTTAACGATCGTTTTAACCTCAAAATCTGGGATTGGAGTTGGCTTATTACCAATTCCCACAAATGAAGTCACTCCTTGAGTGGTTCTAACAGCCAACCAAGTTCCATCATCAAGCTCCATTTTAACTAAAATATATCCAGGGAAGATCTTTTCCTTAACTTGTTCTTTTTTGCCACCGCGGATCTCAATCCGGTCTTGAGTTGGGACCAACACATCAATAATTTTATGCTCCAAATGCTCTGATTCAACCCGCTGCTTTAATTGAGTTGCTACCTTATTCTCATGTCCTGAGTAAGTATGAACCACATACCACCTAGCATTAGGGTTTTGGTCAGAAGAGTCAGAGATATCAGCCACATCTGTGGGTTCAGTAGAAGTTGCCTCACCATCTTGCTCAGTACTCTCACTGTCATCAGCAGCGAGCGGAGAATTCACTGGCTCCTCCACCTTTTCTTCTGGATCAGCATCAGCCTCTGCTTCTTTTGCCACATCAGCCGATTCATCAGCTGTCTCAGTATCTGCAGTTGCATCTACATCCTCAGCCTGTGGCTCATCAATAACTTTTTTTGTATCGTCGTCGTTCATATTTTATACCCGGAGAATTAATTTAAACAGCTGGGTTAGCAAAAAATCAATTCCTCCAACAAAAAAGCTTACGAGTAGTGTAACAAGTATCACTATTACCGTAAGCTGAATAGTTTGAGCTCTTGTCGGCCAAACTACTTTAGCTAATTCTACCCTAACTGACCTCAAAAAGTCAATTGCTTTAAACATATTGTCAAATAATAGCACATTTTTATCTCGAACTCTACGACTTGTGCAACCAATATATAATGAAAGCGACTAGATTTTATGAAAAAACATTTAGCTATATTTTCGCCGGAGGCAGTTAAACAAATTTTTTCTGGCAGCAAAACTATTGAAACCAGGTTTTCTTTAAAAAGAATCGCCCCCTTTGGGGAGGTTAATGTGGGGGATCTGGTTTATATTAAACCGATCGGTAAAGAGATAGCGGGTCAATTTTTGGTTAAAAAAGTCATCTCTGTTGAGGGGCTAGGGGAGGAAGATTTAAAAATTATCTGGGATAGTTATGGCAAAGAGATCTCCTTTGGGGATGATAAATTAGACCAGTTATATTTTGAAAACAAGATCAAATCAAACTACGGTACAATAATCTTTTTGACCAAAGTCGAACAATTTTTAACCTCACCCATCAAAATTGAAAAAAAGGATCACCGCGGCTGGGTCGTACTGGAATAAACGGCTTTCATGCCTCCACCTCCGAGGTGGCAAGCTAAATTAACTATATTTCTTCTAAAACTAGATGTTTAATCGATTCCAAAGTTTGAGAGTAGCTAACCTGATCTTTGCAGAATTGTTCATAGTCTCCTGGTGATTTAAAAAATCCCAAAATCTCCTCCTTAGTGCAGATTCCTGGTCTATCTGGATCGACATATTCTAAAAACGAGGACCATTCATAACCTCCCAACCTCTTTACTAGAAAAGAGGCAATAGGATTTAGATGAATGTATCGAGAAACATGAATTAATTGTTCATCGCTTTCAACTAAAACTGATTTAAATTGTCCTTGAAGAAGTGCTCCAATCCCACCAAATTTTTTATTATGATATTTAGTAGTGCTATTTTCTAACTTACTCATAAATTCACTGATACCCCCTTCTTCGACCTGTTTCAATAAAAAGTGAAAATGATTAGGCATCAAACAATAGGCAACAATTTCTATAATTCTTTTACCAGGATCAGGCTGCAAAGGTCCAAATTTATGGTAATGAGAAAATTTAGGCTTTGGTCCAACTAATTGGTAATACTGAACAGTCTCCAAAAAACGGGTATAAGCTCTTCTGTCTTTAAAAATAATTCTCTTTCCGTTTCCTCTATTAAAGACATGATATATCTGACCATTAACAAAGGGTGTTAACCTAACTGGCATAATAGGGAAATTATAGAAATGAAATCAATTTTTTCAAGCACCAATTTCTCCAAAATCCCGAGGTGTCCTCCTATTCCACCTCCGAGGTGGAAGGCTAAAACCTTATGGTAGAATGATTCGTAAGAAATTGTGTCAGGGAAAAATTCTTTTTAAGGGCTGATTTACTGATCCGATGTACAAAACCAGACCGAATTTTTCTGCTATCTCCATATTTAATTCTCTACGTGATTTAGAACGGCTAGTGCACATACTCCATATCTCTTCCTCAACCTGAGAACTATCAATTAAACTAGTCTCAATAGTTCTAAACAAAGCTGTTTGACTGGCCCCCTCCACTAAGATATCTAGTGGGAAACAATATTTAGATGTTAAAAAACTAATAATATCTCCTGGAGAAAATCCAAATCCTTTACGGTCAAATCGCTTTCTTTTTAAAAGATCTCTCCTATATTCAGGAGGATGAGAGTGAACTAAACTGGCAAAATAATCCATCTCCCCCTCATTTTCAATATATTTAAGTATTCCTCCTATCATTAATCCGGGAATCTTTTCCTGTGTTCCCACAGAAGGACCCATCGACCAACCCAAAGCCACCCTTTTTGCTCTTGTTCCCACCACATCAAAATGTTCAAAATTTTTATACTCATATCCGCCAACTCCTAAAGTTTTATCTCTTATTCCATTTAAGAAAGCATGCCATCTTTTTGATAAATGTATTTGTTCCGGAAATTGCTCTAAATCAAAGACGCCTTTACCAGCCTCCGATGCCAAAATTAAATAGTCTTCGAATTGTTCTGGACTCCAACTAGTTAAGCCTGGTAATAATTTAGCATGGAGTGCCTCAATGTGTCTAATCACAATCGCTAATATTAGCTATCCTCCCCCAGAAAAACAAGATCAGGGCTTTGGTTGGTCGGGAATCAGGTGTCCTCCTATTCCACCTCCGAGGTGGAAGCTAGAATTTTAATCTCTATAGTTGGGTTAGTTTTAATTTTCTAAATTTAGCTTCAAGAGTGATATAATCTGAGCATGATTCAACGAAGATTGCCTCACCAATTTAGGTTTCAACTACTTACTCAGTGGTTAGCAGATAATTACTCTCCCAGAAAAGCTGCTGATGTAGGAGGAGGAAAAGGCCTTTTAGCTTATCTTTTAAATCAAAAAGGCTGGGATGTAACCGTCATAGATCCAGTCAATCAACCATTACCTAAAAAATATAAAGATCTTGACTCAGATAAAAGATTATTTATTCCAAAAGATGCCAAAGTTAAAAGAATTAGCCTGCCTTTTGAAGAAGAGATGACTAAGGATTTTGATTTATTAATCGGGCTTCATGCCCATGGATCAAATATGAAGATCATTAACAGTGCCCTTAAGTATGGAAAAGATTTCGTATTATTTCCTTGTTGCGTTATAGATGAACCAATAGAAATAAAACCCAATGTTAATTGGTTTAATTCACTGAAAGACTATGCTAAGGATAAAGGATCACCGATCAAGGACGTAAAACTCAATTTTGTCAGACAAAATGCTGGATTCTTTACTTAAAGAGTAAAGAATTTTTAAGGATTCTTTGGTTGATCGGGAATTAAGGTGGTGAAGGGATCAGTAAAGGTGATTGCTTCTTTTTCTTGACCACTCTTCTCATCTTTAATTCTTTTTCTTCCAAAGCCCACTGTGGATCTGACAGTTTGCCCGCTAACTATTAAGTCTCTGTGACCATCAATAATTCCATCAACCACCTCTGGAGGTCTAACAAAAGCGACATCAGCTTTGTCTTGGAGCAAGTTCGTCATTAATTGATTCCAAATTGGGGCAGCGCCAGTTACTCCAGAGGTGAGCGCTGGGTTCATTGGGTGGTTATCATTATTCCCTACCCAAACTCCAACTACAAATTCAGGAGTATATCCAAAAGTCCAATTATCCCTCTTGCTGTCTGTCGTGCCTGTCTTAGCTGCAATAGTATGCCCAGCTATTTTGAGTAAAGAATTTGGTCCAAACGCTGGGGTCCGGGCGTTGTTGTCAGCTAAAATACTAGTGATTAAGTAAGCAATTGATGGCTCAATCACTTTACTCCCCTCATTATCAGTATTATCTTCCAAAACTGTGCCAGTTGAGTCTGTCACCTGCAAAATTGGAGTAGTTGCTCTCTTAATTCCATTTTGAGAGAGCACTCCATAAACACTCATCATATCAATCAGCTTGACTTCTCCCCCTCCCAGAGTTAAAGACAGCCCATATCTGTCTGGCTCATTTAAAGTAGTAATACCCATGTCATGGGCAGTTTGGATCATGTTTGGTATGCCCACCAAAGACAGCATTTTGACAGCTGGAATGTTATATGAAGATCCTAGCGCTGTCCGGATCGAAACTGCTCCATGAAACCGGCCATCATAGTTAACTGGAGCGTAAGTCTCCCAAGGATTTTTAAAAACTGTTGGAGTATCAAGCAAAATCGTGCCTGGAGAGTAACCTTGTTTAAAGCCAGTCACATAAGTAATTGGTTTGATTGAAGAGCCGGGTTGGCGGGGAGAGAGCGCCACATTAAAATTGCCCACCTCTGGATCAAAATAATCTTTTGATCCGACCATCGCCAAAATCTGTCCAGTTTTGGCATCATTAATCATCGCCGCGCCATTCGTTACATCCAGTGGAGCCAGTTTGGCTACCTCAGCCGACACAACCCGTTCTGCCATCTCCTGAACACCCAAATCTAGCGAGGTGATGATCCTCAGCCCACCCTGTGAAACCACTTTTTCGCCGTATTTATCCGATAAAAGCGAGCGGACATACATTACAAAATGAGGCGCTTTAATCGGACTGATTGGTGGTTTAATATCCAATTTCTGGTCATAAGCAGCTAACTCTTCCTCAGGACTGATATATTTATCCTCCCTCATTCTCCTCAAAACTTCTTTTTGTCTCTCCTTAGCTAGCTCTGGATGTGGCCCATAAGGTGAGTAAGTAGTGGGTGAGGCGGGTAGACCCGCCAGGTAGGATGCCTCAGCCAGGGTTAAATCATGGGCTTTTTTACCAAAATAAGTCTCTGAAGCCGCCTCAATACCCCAAGCCGGTCCGCCATAGGGGACCTCATTAAAGTACATCTGCAAAATCTGTGGTTTGTCATACAGCCGCTCAGCCCAAAAAGCCAACATGACTTCCTTGGCTTTTCTGGTAATCGTCCTATCCGGGGTCAGCAGGGTATTTTTGATCAACTGTTGGGTGATTGTTGAGCCACCTTGAACGTGTTTGTTTTGCAGATCTTCACTCAAAGCCCGGGCGATCCCAAAAAAATCCACTCCTGAATGACTGAAGAAATTTTTATCTTCAATAGCTACAGTGGCATTAATTAAATAAGGTGGCAACTCAGCTAAATTAACTAAAGTCCGGTTGCGGCCTTCATATAATTTGTAAAGCAACTTACCGTTCCGGTCATAAAATTCAGTGGTTAAAGGTCCGCCCATCTGGCTTAATTTTTTCGGATTAGGCAGATCATGAGAGATCACTATCAGAAAAAGTGAGTAAGCAAAAAAAGCGGCTACAATCACTCCCAGTAAGACGGCTATCCGGAGCGGAGTGGGTACAAATTTCTTTAGAGTTCTCCTGACTTTGAGAAATAAATAATGATAAAACGGCTGAGTCCTCGGCCGGCCTCGTCTTTTCTTTTGCAACTTCAGCGCATATTTAGGCAGATGAAGTTGGTGTTTTGGCCACCAGATCTGTTTTGAGTAAGTAAAGGTGGCTTTAAAGCTTTTGGATACTATTTTGACTACTTTAAAAGGGGAGAGAATGAAAAAAAATACTAAATAGCCAAGGCGGTTTAAGAGCCAAACAGGAACTAAAAGAATAAGCTTTTTTTCAACATTTGCTTTTTTCTTAGCCTGCATGTTATTTACATATCAAGTATGTATCAACCTCCTAAATTTTTAATTGTTAATAGTGCGCCAATGGTAAATCAAGGACATAATAAAAGGAATTGAGATTATTTTAAAGTATGCTCTTTTGGATCAAATAGATTCTTTGAATATCACTTTAGCATTCTCTAGATATTGGGGCCAATTTCTCTGCCTAGCAAAGTACCACCATTCAGCTCCCCAAAAATAAATAGCTGAAAATCTAGTCTCCTTAGCATAATCTAAATTGCGCTGGAGCTGACTCACTTTGAATGTTTTAATCTGATCTTTGATATCAACTTGACTAGTTGGAACCTTCCCAGCAATCCAGGGTTCGGCTTGTAGCTCAGAAATTATCACTGAATTAATATTTACCCCAAACAACGCTCGGATAAACATCGCTTTGAGCTGATAAAAAATCGGTGGCATTGGATACTCGAGCGGTCCCAAATAAGGGTTCCAAACAGTCCGGTACATCGTCGTCCCAAAAACACTCCCTAGCCCCATCGCCTTATTCCAAGCTGAAAGCTCGCCTGAATCAGTAATAATCACCGGCCGTTTGTCTAAAAATTGGACAGTTGAGATCTCCCGAGAGACTCTTTGATAAGTCTCCTGGTTTGGTTTTGGGCAAATTCCAAAGCTAAAGAACGGTTCATTTTCGACCTGCCAACTTTCAACGGCCGGACTAACCAAAAAATGCCGAACTTCAGTCGTGACCAGTTGAATAATCTTTAAATTCAGCTCCTCTTCACTTAATTTTTTCGCCCAAGATGGAGCAAAACATTCGGGCCAGCGTGGCTGTTTATATCCCACTACAATCGTCACCCGGGCTCCATATTGATTAGCCTGCTTGATGTAATAGTCAACTTTGGAAAAATCATATTGATTGGGGGACTTTTCCACCTCGTCCCAATAGACAGGCAATCTAATATGCTTGACTTTAACCTCTTTAACCAGATCAGTAAAGACCAACTGGGGATCAAGTCCTAGGCTCGCAGCATAGCGCGGTGAAAAACTGACTCCCAGTTTTGGGATAGGAGCTGGACTGCTCGATGCAGCTAGGGTAAACAATCCAAGACAGATAAAAAAAATCGCCAGCAGTTTACTCAAAGCGCCCCAAAAAGTCCGGTTCTCTGGGAAGATCTGGGGAAAACGCCGGCCCAGAATTAAACTAAAGAAGAGCAAGAATAGGTATTGGGTTCCTTGCAGGGAATTAACCAACGCTGGTGTGGCCATTGAAATAGCAAAGGTTAGCAATAGTCCTGAGGCTCCACCACAAGCTTGGCCAAAGAGAAATAGCGCTGTTTTGGAAAAACCCAGCTTATGTCCACCCCGGAGCAAGACTAGCCGTCTTAAGTTAGGTAAAAGCATGACAGCCGCCACAAAAGGAATTAAAATCAGCCGGGAATAAGCAAAAACACTTAAAAAATTAGAGATTAAATAAGCCTCCCTTAAACTCAAATAAGAAGCAGCAAAAAGTAATCCTGAGCCGAGTTCAAACAGAACTTCCTCTTTTTTAATACTTCCCCGCCAAGAGCTGGCCGTTAAAAGCACGATCGCCAAGATTAACAGACAAACTGCCCAAGTCTCGTTATAACTAATACTACCTGTAAAAAAGGCCTGAATAGTTAAAAAAACTGGAATTAAAGTCCCAATTACTGGCACCACCCTTGATGCCACCCCCACTCTCAATGCGCAAAACATACAGTAAGCCCCCGTTGTCCAAAGGATAGTAGATAGCGAGGCGAGTCCCAAAGCCTGCCAACTAGGCATCTGGGCTAGCGGTAAAACCACCAAAGCCAGCAAACTCAAAGCACTAATGTAAAAGACATACACAAATGGATTGCGAATAGTTTTAGACAACTGAAATTTATCAATTAAAACTGCAATGCTGTTTAACAGATAAGCCAGTAATGCAAACGGCAGATAAGACATGTTTTTAGGTAATTTCCCGTGCTAATACCTCAGCAGCTGTCACAGTGTGTCCCAAAAAGCGCAGCAAATAATGGGGCAAGCCGTTATGTTTAATAATATTGGCATAAACGGCCGAAGATGGCCTCGGGGTGCGTTTCTGAGTTAAATAATCGATCTCAATCAACCCAAATCTAGGTACAAACCCATCGCTCCACTCAAAATTATCAATTAAAGACCAGTGAAAATAACCCCGGACGTCAATTCCAGACACAATCGCATGATAGATCTCCTTTAAGTAGGCGGTTAAGAAACGGCATCTTCTGTCATCATTAGTCGAGGCCAAGCCATTCTCAGTGATGTAAATTGGTTTACCAAAATCGGAATAATCTTTTAAAGCATCAAACATTCCTTCAGGATATAACTCCCAACCTAGATCCGAAACATCCTTTTTGGCCGTGGCTGCTGAAAGTAAATGAGGAAATTTGCTGCCATTAAACGAGCCGATTCTTTGATGAAAGTAGTAGTTAATACCCAAAAAGTCATGATTTCTTTTGCCCGATAGAAAATAAAAAGAGTGATTGATTAGCAAATCATAAACATAAACCAAAAAGTGTTGTAAGAGTGAGTGAGCGTGTTCATTTTCAAAGGTCATCACGTTGTGGGCAATCCCAACTTGTGGATTATCCGCCCAAGCATGAATGACTTTATAAGCTTTTTTATGCGCCCGGGCTAAATTCAGATAAACTTTTAAGACAGCCAAATAGCTGCGCTTATTAGGTGGCCACTGACCCCAAGCATAAGCCATTCCAGCATAAATACTCGGTTCATTAATAGTAATCCATAAATCAACATACTGCTTTAAATCAGGCACCACTCTTTTAACAAATCTTTCAAAATAAAAAGCCGATTTGCGGTTCTCCCAACCACCTTTGCGGGCCAGCCAAATTGGTAGAGTAAAGTGCCAAAGAGTTAACATCACCACCATATCCCGCTCTTTCAAACTGCCTAAAACTTCTTTGTAGTGAGCGATCGCTTCCTCTGAAAAATGACCTTCCTCCGGTTCAATTCTGGACCATTCAATCGAGAGCCGGTGCGAGTTATGGTTAAAAGACTTGGCTAAATCAAAATCTTCTCTAAAGCGGTTGTATTCATCAGCTGCCTGGCCCGATCTCCATTCCGGATCAAAATTTTGCTCAAATTCATACCAATCATTTTTGGTATTACCACCCTCAACTTGATGAGCCGAAGTAGCAGCCCCCCACAAAAATCCTTGAGGAAAAGATAACAAGCTATGGTTGTGTTTTGGCTTCGGTGGATCCTCAGACATCGGTTATGGATAAGTTACTTGGTAGTTGCCAGTTAAAGTGCTACCGCTCGTGACAGTGCAAGTTCCAGAAGAGGGAATCCGGTCAGGATCATTAGTATTTTCCAGCCTAGCACAAAGGGTGTAATTAGTTCCATCAGTGCTATTGTAGCCATAAACATACAAAGTACTACCTGAGGTACTATTAATTGGGTCAGTTGGCATCTTGTTTATATAATTGGCCGCTGGATCAGATACGCTGACCTTAAATAGGTTGTCCCAGTTCGATGGAACGCTTGAATCATTACTTAAAACTGATTTAGCAGATGGTGCGCTATTTGGAAAAAGCCCATTCTTAGCCCGGTAAACTTCCATCGCTATTTGAATTGCCCTTAGGTCTTGTTTTCTCTTAGCATCCCTGGCTACCACTTGAGACCTAGAATAACTCACAAATCCCACCGCAGAAATTGTCGCAATAATAGTAATTGCGATCAACAACTCAATCAAGGTAAAACCCCGGCCTTTTTCCTGCATACATTAACTGTACGAACTTTCTAACAAAAAGACAAGTTTTAAAGTTTATACTTATTTATAAGTTCAGCCAGCTGGGAGTAATCGTTTTGAACTGTTCTATAAATCCACCTATAAACATCAGTTTTCCAATACTCCAATAGGTCATGGGCCATCTTTTCTCCAAACAATTCTTTAGCTACATTGAATTCTAATGTACAAAGTACCAGATGTAAGTAAGTTGAATCTTCATTGCGAGCCCCCTCAGGGTAGCCTACAGGCACTTCAGGATAAATCTTCCTTAACTCTTCAACTGCCTTGCTTACCGCCTCCTCATGTTCATCCAAATACCAATGAAGCTGTTCATGCAAAAAGACCATTAAAATATTTTCTTCAATTTGGTAAGTTCGGGTATTGATAGTCACAACGGGATGACTGTGGGGAATTGCACCCTCCTCTATAATCATTTCACTTGTAATCAAATATTTTGAAACATCAAACTTTTCTAAAAGCTTCAATAACCTTTGCTTAGTTTCTTCTTCCTTAGGAGTCCCTGATTTAGTAGTGATTGTAATTGGAGACATGATCTGATTTTAACAGAGATTAGCTTCTTTTAGGAGGTTTATTTTTGAGGTATTTGGAGACAAAGTTCTCTAAAAAACCACCTTTTAGGGTAGGAGTTCTTAAATATTTTTCAGCTGCGGTGGCGATCTCTACAACTAAAAGCGGCAAGTTCGTTTGCCTAGCTTCAAGCTGCTTGGCGCAATCAGGACAGGCTTTACATGCCAATGCAGACATAGGGATAAACTGTTTGTTACCAGTTTTTTGCTCCCTTTTTTTAAGTATCTCTATTTTATCTGAATTAGAAAATCCTCTAATGCCTCCCCATTCCACACATACAAAAGGTCTGAATGGATAGATTAAACACTCATTTTGATCACCCAAAAATAAACACTTGTCAACGTTATCTCGAAGCCTTTTAGCAGCTCTTTGCCTAACTGAATCTGGAATTTTGCCTTCCTGAAAGGCTTTGTAAATCAATCTCTCGTCATCCTCAGTAGTACCAATTTCTCTATCACAACATTTAGCGTTACCTTTAGTGCAAGGACTGTTCAAAGCTCCATAATTCTCCTCCATAGCCCCCCGCAAACCCATGTAAGTATCTAATCTATATTCACCTGGCATAAAACAGAATTATAAAGTTAAAGTGGCTAGAATACAATTGAACCAAAATGCTATTATCTAGCTATGTCAAATTCATTACCCGATTTAGAAGGGGAGAACCAAGAACCACTACCACTGGTTAAAGATGAATACGTGGATGCCTTTATTGAGGCTGCCGCTGTCTTCCCTCAACAAAGCCTAGGTGTTGAAGTTTTTTCTTTAAGAGCTATCTTGAATAATCCACCGGCGAATTGGGCTGAATTTGAACACTCCCAACTCTCCAATGAACAAATTGCATATATCGGAAAAGTTATGACTAATGCCCATAAGCATCATGCAGTCAGATATACCGCCCCAGATTTACAAACTAGCAATGATCCCCAGGTTACCCCAGACAGATTGCGGGGTTTGTGGCGTGGAACAAGAAATAAAATGTTACGGATTATAAGAATATATATATATCCACCCGGAGGTTTTTGGACGAGCGATTCTCGAATGGCGCAGCAAATAGAAAATAAGACTGATAGCCAAATCGCCCAAGAATTTTTTGATAGTACTATACCTCATTACAAAAGAAGCATTGAGCATTTCAGGTTGCAAGCAGAAAAATTGAGTCAAATATTCTATTCAGATAAGGGCAAAGAACTTTTGGCCCGGTATAGAGAAGTAATTCCTCAGAGAATTAGAGAAGCATCCGACGACGAAGAAAAAAGAAATAGCATCTTGGGAGAAGAGGGAAGAAGCTTTTGTCAATATTTTGATACAGAAATTAGTAGAAATTTTTTAATTGGAGATGAACGGTGGATAAATGTAATCGCGCGGGAACAACCTTAATGCACATCCATGTGAGCTATAGCTATATTAAAAAACTGCCCCATGAATTATTTTGCCAGGAAATAGCTGTGCAGCCAGTAAGGTGACTGTCTTTCTTGTATATGCCATGCCCGAATCCGCATCAGTAGAAACTGCAATTTCATCAACCTCATTTTGGAATTCCTGATAGGCATCTCCTACCTCAGGCAGTTGAGGGTTACCGCGCCCGCCTATATCGGGAATACCTATTATAATTGGTTTTAATTTAAAGTGGGGATTTGTTGAGTTCGTTTGAAGGCAACGATGAAGCAGCGCTGTTGTAAAGTAGTCATTTGAAAGAGGAGATAATAGGCCCAGCCTATCATTAAAAAGATTTAAGTTTGGTACAGCTAAAATATTACTTAGTCCTCTCAAATTTTCCATATTCGAACCAGATATTTGACGATGTCTTCGGAAACTCCTCAAATATGAGCGTCTAATCCAATAATAATACAGGTCTACTGGTTCTTCTCTAAAAGAAAAAGACAAATAATCCCGATATTTGTGCTTCACAACATCAATTACCGCCCTACTTTCTTCAAATTCCTCTGCAGTAGAATTCTCAGGTAAACCATCTATGAGTATACTAACTGACACCAAAGCTAATTTTTCAGCATCCATTAAAGCTTCAGCATATTTAACTGTTGGTAAAGGGCGTGCTAAAGATTGAAAGACAGAGGCTCTGATCTTTCTTAAAGTAGTAACTGTATCTGCGACAACTCCATCTTCAAATCCTCTGAGGTTTACAATTTCTGACATCAGAGAATTCTATCAAGATTTCCGTCAATTTACAAACTATAAGTCCATTCAGCACGCCCTAGTAGACTATGTTGGAACTTATTATAATTTTAAAGGATGATTGAAAAAATTAAAAAGCCAAGAGTTTTATTGACTAACTCTTTTTAGGGTTTGATTGAAAGAAGTGTCTGTTAGCGGATTACCATTTGCATCAACCACTGTTAAGTTTCCATTGTTATACTGGTAAACAAAATCTTGAGATTGGGAACCAAAGGGTCGAAATGTAAGATATGTTACATTGGCATCATCTGATGATTTAAATATCCAGAGTCCTTCATTAGTATAGCTAGTATTTTTACCCTGATAAATTAAAGTTTCTTTATACCCATCTGGAGTAATCACTAAGGTAGTATCGATCCCAGAACAATCAGCGCAGGGAAGCACGCCTTTATAAGTTCCTACATATATTTGTGTTCGTTCTTTATAAGGAACCTGAGTTGGGCTAGGTGAAGCAGTTTGGGTAGATTGGGGAGCTAATTGAAGTATTGATCCTGTGTACCAGTAAATTCCATATACGACCACTAATCCTAATAAAACAATCGGTAAAATTATAATTGGCGCAAAACCTTTTTCTCTCATGAATTTATTATTTCATAGAAGAAAATAGAAAGCAAAGAGGTTCGAATTTGCTCAGCACGGGTGGTAGGAC
>CAYMIA010000016.1:17736-28848 GCA_964390595.1 uncultured Gammaproteobacteria bacterium
AGCACGGGTGGTAGGACTTGAACCTACAACCGACGGTTTTGGAGACCGTTGCGCTACCATTGCGCCACACCCGTATTTTATCCACCAAACTTCTAAAGGTAGGTGGCTACCTCTAACCCATTTCGCCACACCCGTATCTTGTCAGTAATTATAACTCATCAATAGCATGTAATGAATCCTGGAAAGCCGAGACAATATCGCTTGATCTATAGACATCAAAAAAACGGTCTAGAAGAACTTGGTTTTTATATAGTGACTTGGCGAAATAGTAGGCTGCCAAAACTATTGATTGGTCCTCCACATCTTCACCAGCATCCTCCGTGACATCTATGAAGAAGCTGTTAGCTAAATAAGCTATAAAATAAAAATCCCTAGCGCGTTTTGTGACTAAATCTGGCTTAAATTGATAAAGCCTTTGGTAGGCTCCTGGCGCTGGATAAAAATAGTCTCCTTGATATTTTTCAGGAAAATGGCGAGTCACATTATAACCAAGCTTTATTAGATCGTGGTAAGGTCTGGTGTGAGCTGACCCCAAAAAACCTACCAAGCCGATAACTTGAGGATCAGAAATCACCCGGGTCATTTTTAGACGAAAAGCCAGATCTCGATGGTTACTTTCACTTGCCATCTCTCGATTAGCTTTATCGAAAGCTTCTACCGCTTGAACAAATTGACCTTCATTTACCAAGTCAGTTGGATTCAAATTAGCCTCTCTTGTCTCCTCTTTGTCATCTTTATCTGGATCACAAGACTCATAAACTACAGCTATTCTTTGAGGAAAATCCTGCATTAATTGATCAATAACCATTTCTTTTGTACTATCAAATAAATTTAAAGGTGGGCGTCCTGACCTAGCAAACTCTTCTAGTTCTTCTTTACTGGCTTCCTTCAGGCTACCTTTTTGATCGATATATTCTGCAAAATAATGAAGCTTGGAAAGAGGTACATTCTTTCTGGATAAAAACTCAAACATATTAGCCATAACATGACTAACATTAGCTGCTTCGATAAAAAGAGCCACCACTCCCTCTGGTGTTCCCTCTAAAATTGGCCTAGCCAGACTGTCATAAAGTAAAACATTATTGGCACTAATCTCGCTTTCAGGACGATGAGAACCTAAAATCAGATTAATAGGTTTCTCTTTAGGATTCATAAAAATTTAGTGCAGTTTTTTGGATTCTTCGTGGGAGGTAACTTTGCGGCAGTTGCCGCAGAATTTATTGAAAGAGACTTTATCTTTGGTGTTAATGCTATTTTTTTCCGTCACATAGTTGCGGTTTCTGCAAACCGAACATTCTAGTCCTATTGGTCCCCGTGTATCTTTTTTAGCCATGTAGGGTGAAATTTTATCATCTTAGGCAGCCTAATTGCAACCACAAAGAAGATGACTGCAAAAACTATCCCCCCAAGTACATCAGTCACATAGTGTTCCCCTAGATAAACTACCGAAAACCAAGAGGCCAGGCAGTAAGGCAAAAACCAAAGGGCCTTCTTCTTAAAAAACCTAAAAGCATAGAGCAAGACTAGCATTGGATAACCCGCATGAAGCGATGGAAAAGCAGCAACTGGATTGGGGTTGATGTTATGGTAAACAGTTGGCAGGTCAAACCGGGCTGGAAAAAGCGCTAAACTGTGATCCAAAATTTTAGTCACTCCATGAATATAGCCCTTTTGCTCAGCCAACCAGGGTGGGGCGGCCGGAAAAATTACAAAAGCAATCCAGGCGCTATAAGATATCAGCAAAAGCCCAGTCGTAAACTCTTTGAACTCTTTTTTCCGGTCCAGCCACAGAATAAATCCAAAACCCAAAGGCAAGGCAAAATGCAAAAAATAAAGAATTGTGGCCAAAAAATCAATCAGCCCAATCTGCCCTGGATGATAAAAAATTCCTTGCAAATACTGAGTGGGCAAAGTTTTAAAAAGCCATAAATCCACATTAATCAGCTCAACATAATGCACCCGCGGATTCAAAAAAGTCGCAAAACCCCTTAAAAAATCATATGAAATCAGAATAAACAAAAAGGGGATCCAGTCTAAAATAAACGACCTGGTCCGTTTGATCAACAAACTACCCAGCAAAAGCACAAAAGCATACCGATCTGGCGCAATTCCAATGCCCTGCCAGATCATTATTCCTGTCATCCCAATTATATATGAGACAAATAGAATAATAACAAAAGCCCGGTGACGCATCAATTACTTCCCCCAGCGCCAGCGGGGTTTTTCGCCAGTTTTAATACAGATTCCGAGAAGAGTAGCCACCAAAAGAGCCTCAAATGGAAATAAACTGGATAAAACATCAGAAATTGAATGTTCCCTTTTGGTAATCACCCCAACCAAACCAATCAATAAAGCAAAAACTAAGGTAATTAGCCAGCCTTGCCAAGTAGCTGGAGTCCAACCATAACCATACCTTTTAGCTCTAAACCAAAGCTTAGTGGGCTTTTCCATTGATAAAACAGTTAATATTGTACCCGCACAAATTATTGGGACCAAATAAAGTAAAATTCCCAGCTGTCTAGTAATTAGATAACCAAAAATATAATAAATGGAGGAGATAAAAAAGATGATCCCTAAAGCTTTCATTCTAAAAATTATAACAAATGATGGAATAAGATATAATTGGCAACTGTGGAAAAATTAATCTTCACTGCCAAAGATCTAGCTAGAGCAGATCAACTCAAACAAGCTGAGCAGGTCGATCCCTTAACCCCGGAAAATCTGTTTAAAGCTGGGATCTATTGTGTCCTCTCTGCAGCTGAAAGATATACTAAGCTGCAGAGGCTCAATCAAAAAATGGCTGAAGCTGGGTTAGATCAACCGGAAATACTGATTGCCAATCAATCATTGTTAATAGAGGTGCTCTCCACAGCTCATTATCCTTCCCGGAAAGTTGACCGGTTGCTTGGTCTAAGCACTTGGTGGCTGGAAACTGATGTAGTAGAAAAGATGATTGTTGATTTAAATGGCGAAAAAAAATTAGCCCTCTCTTTGAGAGATCAATTTGTATCTGGGGCTTGGGGAATTGGTTATAAAACTGCCTCACTTTTGATGAGTATGGCTGGGTATGAAGATGTTGTGCCTGTTGATCTTTGGATAATTAGATATTTAAATCAAACTGGTCATCCAATTGATATCCCAGACTATGAAACAATTGGTGGACTAACCAAAAGGCCCTATCTGGCCGCTGAACAATGGATTAGGAATTTAGCTGCAGAGCATGGTTTAACACCAGCTCATTTCCAAAGAGCGCTTTGGATTAAAATGAGAAGTAATGTATAATCCAAAATCGAAATGGAAATAGATCCTACTACCGAAAGACAACGGGCGGCTATTGCCAAAGCCATCCAAATTTATCTCCCTGATGCTTTTTTTGCAGACAGAAAACTGGTTGAAGGAACTCCCATTGACCCGGAGGGATCAAAAGATGCTGATGATGCTATTCATTGGCAAAAAGATGGTCCATATGAAATTGTCACCCGCTCTATGGCTGATACCTCAGTCATTGAAAAAGGTGACCCGATTGATCAGGAAGCTTTTGAAAGAGGCTCAACCCGTTATTTTAGAACTAGAAGTGATCCATTGTTGCCCCGGATTTTAAGCGAAGACAGGCTGAGTTTACTCCAAGGGAGGCGTCCAACTGTCTCGATTATCACCACCCTTGAAAGCCGGGATTTAACCGTTGTGGATACCAGATTTGAGCTCACTTATTTAGCTGATATTCACCGTTTAAATTACGAAGAGGCTGACATGGTCCTCAAAAACCCCCAATCTCCTCAACACGAGATGTTGCGTGGTGCATACAGTTTAGCTCGAAGACTCTATCGTGATCGTCTAGCTCACGGAGCAATTGGCGTTCTTGATTTTTCCAGCCGGCTAACTACCAATGAAGAAGGCCAAGTGGTTATTCTGGAACCCAGGCTAGCCTTTAACGCCCATCTTCTAATTCAAGAGATGGCTATTTTGGCTCATCAAGAAACCGCCAAACATTTTGTTGAATCCAACATCCCGGGCATTTTTAGAAATCACCAAGCCCGAGCGATCGCTCCAGATCGGGGAAATATATTGGCAAGAATCCAAAGCACTTCAGGTGATGAAGAAGGCCGTTTAAACACCTTAAGAGGTTACTTAAGTATGGTTATGGAACGGGCCTATTACAGCCCAACTCTAGAGGGCCATTATGCCCTCAATAAACCAGCTTATACTCACCTCTCGCCTCTGCGCCGCTATATTGGTATCGTTAATATGCGCCAACTAGTTGCTGGCATTCGAGGTGAGCAGTATCCGCACAGCTTTGAAGAACTCGTCGAAATTGCTGAGCATATCAATGCGCTTGAAATTGCCCGCAAGGATGCCGAAAAAGAAGATTACAAAAGAAAAGATCGGGAAAGGAGTCGAAGAATGGTCAATAAAAACCAATTCGATTACACCTCTGCCCCTGATTTCTCTAAAATTATTGAGGTAGCGGTCGCCGATTATAAGGTTAACTCTGATTTAGAAAGAGAGATTTTACAAAGACTTAAGGCCGATGCTTTGGGAGTTAATGATGTTTATTTATTACTGTTTGTGTCAGCTGAATCCTACCAACCACTTGACCGGATTAGGCGGGATGTGCTGGTTTGGTTGAAAGATCATGCTCCGCTGGCTATTCAAATCTTACATTCCACCCAACAGGCTTTAGGGTATTCAATTCCAGATGTTAAAGTCGTTAGGGACGAGCCAGCGCATCTTTCTAATGCCATGGTCAGCATCCAGATAGGTGAGCAGCGTTTTGATTCAGATCCAGTTCATGGTCCCAAAAATAGGGTTGCAGCTCAACTGGCCTCAGTTAATTTGCTGGCCAAGGTTAGTGGACTATCTCCCGGGGAAATTACCCGCTTAGGACTAGATTCTATTAGCTTGTCCCAAGCCGCCTCTGAATTTATATCTGTACCCAAAACTCCTAAGCCAGCCACTGATTTTAAAGGTGATCTTGGGCGGATAGCTCAAGCTGCTCAGATTGCCATGCCTAGTTATTTAACTACTTCCAGTGGAGAGGCTGCTCCCGCACCCAGATTTACATCGGTAGCCAAATTCTTCATTAATGGTCAAGAATTTGTTTCCGATCCCCAAGCTGCTAGTAGCAAAAAAACCGCTGAGTTATTAGCTGCTCAGAACTTATTGGACCAAATCAACGCCTCGGGAGGACTAGATCAAATTCCTGCCAAAGAGATTAAAAAACCAGCTGAGCTAGTTAAAAAAGAGCCATTAGATCAAAATTACAAAGGCAAGTTGCTACAAATTGGTCAACAAAGACAGTGGGATGAGACTAGATTCATTGCTTCTCCAGTTTCTGTGGAGGGAGTTTTGCAATATAGTGTTGTGGTTAGAGTGACTATCGGTGGAGAAATATTCACCTCAGATCCAGTGACAGATCCCAATAAAAAATATGCTGAACAGCTGGCGGCCGCTTCACTGCTTGCTAGACTACCCAAACCTCAGACCAAGGAGGCCTTTGCTGAAATCGCTGGAACAAATTTTATCGGCAATATTCAAGAATACGCTCAAAAATATCACATTAAACATCCCAGATATGCCGCTGGAATTAATGCGGGCCAGCGGATCTCAACTTGTATTATCACCTCGGTCTCTGGTGAAACTATTATCGGAGAAGGGGAAGGTCCAAACGACAAAATCGCTAAGCATCGGGCAGCCAAAGCTGCCTGGGAAAAGCTCCAAGCTGGTCTAAAAGATTAGAGTTTTAAAAATCTTTCAGTATCGTCCAGGGTATTTTCTAACTCAATCGCTTCTTTCTCAATCTCTTTAATCTGCAAATCTTTGGCAATGCAAAAAAACTTAATGGGCAGATTCAGCTTGGTCGCCCAGGTAATTTCCACTAAAACTCCATGAGAGATTGGCCCAAAAACCCAGAGTTCATCTGACCGGGCAATTAAATTGTTATTGCCTGTGTGCACCAGTGCATGATCGACACTATCTAACATAAAATAATCAAAACTCATAAAGGAATTAATTGGCACTACCCCCTGCTCCAAACAAAACTTAGAGATGAACATCCGGTAATAAAAGTAGTGCTTGCTCATCGCGGTAAAAACCACCCGTTTTTTATCAGTAGTTTTTGAGAGCTCTTCTAGAATGTGTTTATTCATCCCCAAGATTATACTCTTAATTGACAATTATTTCTGGTTCGTTTATACAGATCCTAGGAGGCTTTATGAGAAACTTTGAAAGAAAGACCGGGCCGGCCTCAGCCATCATCGAGGGAGAAATATTATCAGCTGAATCAATACCTCTTGAGGCCAGCTTACCTGCAGACGATCCACTAGCCAAGCCATCGGAAACCGATCTAGTAGAAGTATTACCAGAAGTCTCTGCTTTGATCGAATCAGCCAATTATACAGAAGAAAGATTTGAAGAAGATGTCTATGATATTGATCCAAATAAACAGTACTTCCGGGTCATCAGCCGCAAATCTCTGATTACTGCCGAAAGAGAAAAAGAATTAGGCCGGTTGATTGAGGCCGGTCAAGCAGCTACCGAAAAGTTGAGAGCCCGAAGAATCCGTCACCAAACTTCTGATGATGAATCCGCTTTGGAAGAATCCGTACAAAATGGTCTGCAAGCTAAAAATGATTTAGTTGAGGCCAACTTAAGGTTGGTAGTTAGTTTAGCTTGGAAACATTTAGGTAAAGGCTTGAGTATTGAAGATTTAGTTCAGGAAGGCAATATCGGATTGATTCATGCGGCTGAGCTGTATGATTATAAAAGAGGTTTCCGGTTTTCCACCTATGCCTTTTGGTGGGTCAGACAAGCCATGACCAGGGCAATCGCTAATCAAGCCCGGATAATCCGTATTCCCATTCACATGATTGGAGTGCTCGGCCGGTTAAATCAAGCCTCACTAAGGCTGCAGCAAAGACTCGGCCGCGAGGCTACCAATGTCGAGCTAGCTAAAGAATTAAAAACTACTCCAGAAAAAATCGGCTGGTTAAAACAGATTAGTAGCAATCCGATCTCTCTGGAACAGCCTGTAGGCAAAGATGGGGAATCAACATTCGGCGAACTAATACCGGATAACAGGCCAGATACTGCTCAACTAGCTTTAATTGAAGAACGCAGAAGAGAAGTTAGAAATACGGTCGATACCTTGACTGACAGAGAAAGAACTGTGATCAACTACAGGTTCGGTTTAGAAGATGGAAAGCCACTAACCTTAGATGAAATTGGCCGGATATTAGGGGTAACCAGAGAAAGAGTCCGCCAAATAGAGGCAGAAGCTTTAAAAAAACTCCGCAATCCCTCAAGAAGGTACCGGCTGCAAACATATCTAAGTTAAAGAACTGTGAGCCGAGTGTCCTACGTTAAAACTTCGGATCACTGACTAACCTCTTATATGCAAACGCCTTACCTGAACCTGATTTTAAATAACTCTCGAAATCCCTGGCCTTTTGCTCATTTTCAAATGCTGAATAAAAAGTTAGCTTCCATGGCATATGTCCCTTAGTATAAAGAGATTTGCCTTCATTATGCTCTTTTAATCTTCTTTCGAGGTCGGTGGTGTATCCGTAATAAAGTGTATTAGATTTTAGACTTTTAAGTATATAAACATAATGCATACCCATCTACCGATACGAAGTCTCCATATTCTTTAGATATGGTTAGACGTAGTACGGGAGCCGACAATGGGGATCGAACCCATGGTCTCTTCATTACCAATGAAGTGCTTTACCACTAAGCTATGTCGGCGGATCGAGAAGTATTGTAACAAAGATTTTGGATTTTTTAAATTGAAACTGCTAAAATTGCTTGTTATGACGCTAACTAGGGAGGTAGAATCCTCAGCATATTTAGATGAAGATGATTTTGAGGATTACTACATTAGTTCTGAAAAACTCTACCGTGATGAGGCCAATAAAATTCCACTGCTGACTGGACAAGAAGAGCTTGATCTAGGCAGATCTATCGCTATTGGGAAAGAAGCTCTAGAAACACTGGAGATTTATGATAATTATTTTGGTCTACTTGACGGCGAAAAACAAGAATTACAAGCATTCATTGATTTAGGAACCATGGCTCGGGAAAAACTGATTAAAGCTAATTTGCGCCTTTGCGCTAGCGTTGCAGTTAAGTTCCAGGGTAGAGGAGTGCCAATGCTTGATTTGCTTCAAGAGGGCAATAGGGGGCTGATTAGGGCAGTTGAAAAATTTGATTACAAAAGAGGTCTCCGGTTTTCTACCTATGCTGAGAAGTGGATCAGGAACTTTGTTGGTAGAGCAATTGGCCAAAAACGGACAGTGGAGATTCCCCAATACCTACTTGATTTAGTCGGGCGGATGCAAAGAGCTAGACGCGATCTCACTGGTTATTTAGGCCGCCCCCCTTCCAGAATAGAACTCGCTATTGGTATTGGTGTCAGCCTAGAAAAACTGAGAGATATTGAAGAAGCCGAACGGATGCCAGTTTCTCTGGATACTCCCATGGGTGATGGGGAAGATGATGAAACTAGAGGTACCATGCTCCCAGCCAGGCAACCAACTGTAGAAGATATAGCACTTCTACACGAACTCCAGGAACAGGTTCGTAGAGCAGTTTTTGAATTACCACCTTCTCAAAAAGCAGTTTTAAGCGCCCGCTTTGGTTTAGATGGTCATGGGTATAAAACGCTTGAGGAAGTGGGTAAAAAGTTTGGGGTAACTAGAGAATGGATCCGCCTAATTGAAGCTAAAGGTAAAATAGCTTTAAAAACTAACCACCCAGAGCTGGCAGCCTACCTAGATTAATCTAAACACCTATATTCTTTTTATTAGATCTCTCTGTTAAAATCACCTCAGAATGGTGGAAGCGGTATTACAAAAAGAACCTCTGATTGAAGGCTTCTCGATCGAGGATTTAGAAGAAGACTTAGAAACTCCCCCGGAAAACGCTGTTCCTGATGTCTTTTTACAAGAAGATTGGCAGTTTTATCAAGAAGTTACAGAACTTGACAAGGAAGTTGAGGAGTTTAAAAAAGAATGGTACAAGATCACTGAAGAGCCTCCTGTAGATGATCCAGTTAGGATGTATCTCCAACAAATTGGTCAAATTCCCCTTCTAACAGGTGAAGAAGAAGTTAGCTTAGGAAAAAGAAAAGATGCTGGAATTCTAGCGGCTGAAAAACTCCAAGATCCGAGTCTCGATCCTCAAGAGAAAGCTCGGTTACAAATGATAGTAGATAGTGGCGAGGAAGCCAAAAATGGGCTCACCGAGTCTAACCTAAGATTGGTGGTCTCAGTTGCTAAAAAATATACAGGCAGAGGCATGTCTTTATTAGATCTAATCCAAGAGGGTAATATCGGGCTGGTTCGGGCAGTGGAAAAATTTGATCACAAGCGAGGTTATAAGTTTTCCACTTATGGAACTTGGTGGATCCGCCAGTCAGTTAGTCGGGCAGTAGCGGACCAAGCCCGGACTATCCGGGTGCCTGTTCATATGGTTGAGACACTCAATCGAATCAACAGAAATCAAAGACAACTAACGACCGAACTGGGACGTGAACCCACCGATGCCGAAGTGGCTGATGCATCTGGGCTAACCGAAGAAAGACTTAGAGAAATCCGTATTCAGACTCAAGCTCCGGTCTCCCTTGAGGCACCTGCAGGTGAGGATGGAGAGAGCACCTTAGGAGATTTTGTTCCTCATCGGGGTAAAAGTACCGAGAGTGCTGCTCTTGAGGAATACGCCTTTGAAGAGGTGATGGGCATAATCTTAGAAGCTGCCACCTTTGTCCCTGCGCGGGAGAGGAGAGTTCTTTTTATGAGGCTGGGAGTAGATGATACTCACCCTGATGGCTACCTAGATTTTACAGGCGAGCGTAAAACTTTAGACGAGATTGGAACCCAATTCGGTATTACCCGGGAAAGGGCTCGCCAGCTTGAAACTAGAGTTCTTAAAAGAATCCGCGGTGCATTTGTTAGGCGTAAGTATGATCCGCAGCTACTTGAAAGATTTACTCAATTCGAAGAAGAGAAAAAAAGGCTAAGAGAGGCTGGAAAAAAACCCAGTCGGTCGACTTTAATGGACCTACCCCATGAGTCAGAAGAAGGCCGCCAAACTCTCGATTGGCAATACAAAACAGCCGAACAACTTTTTAGAAACCCTGAACTAGTCAGTCACCTTCCGGCCGAAATACGCGGACTCTTTAGGTTGTATTTTGATCCAACAAGCACCAGGCTATCAATCGAACAAAGGATCACAGCTATGTACCGGATTGACCGCCACGAACTAAGTGCCATCGTTGGAACGTGGCTAAAGGTTGGGGAAGAATTGATCGTGGTCAACCGGAAAATCACGGACTCTCCAGTATCTCTTATGAACTACTCAAAAGATGGTACGACTGAAGATCCTTATCCCTACACTGATCTTTGGCGCTTGCCAAAAAGCCAGGAGATTGAAAGGGAACTGATGTGCTATCTCAGTTTGGGAAAGAAACCAGATCTCCCCGCTATAGCTGAGAAGACTGAGGTTTCTGAACGCTGGGTTAAGGCGGTTAATCAATTGTTAGTCAATTATTTGAGTACTACTGAGGCGTCCAGATTGAAGCAGCGTCCTTGACAGGATAGTTCAAATTATATATAAACCAAAGCAATGTCAAAAGATAACGAAGTTGAACGATCAATTCTCGAAAGACCGGTAATTGATGTGTGGCTTAAACTAAGTAGCATAAAACTTGGTGAGCGTGCTGGAGATTTGTACCACAGAATGGGGGAGGTTTTTGATCTAGGTATTTTTGATACTGATCAACTTCAAGCTGAGGCTGATAAAGTTAGGGAGCAGAACGTTTCAGCTCATCGACTTAAGGAACGAATCACCGCAGAATTTAAAGCCATCGGCTTAGCTGAACCAACAGTTCAGGATTTGCTAGTATATTTTTTGAATACTGCTCAAAATCCTGCCGAAATCTTGCCAGCTCTAGGAGATGGTCGCGACGAACAAGACATCATTGACATTATTCCCATAAGAGTAGAATCAGCTCTAACCGCGGTCATCCCAGAGGTTGCAATCGCTCCACCTGTTGAAGATAATAGGCTACCAGAACCAGAACCAGAACCAGAACCAGAACCAGAACCAGAACCAGAA
>CAYMIA010000017.1:0-25895 GCA_964390595.1 uncultured Gammaproteobacteria bacterium
TTGTGGCTGCCTTCATTAGAGAATACGTTTATGGCATTAAAACTAGAAACACGCCATTTGAGTCAGTCAGGGATTATGAGTCAACCGTCAAACCTATTTACTCTGGCTCCTGGCAGTGGAATTAAGTTATGGCTAAAGAGCAAATTCAATTTCTAGATGAACCTCAAAGAGCTTTTGGCACAGTCCGCGAAGTAAAACCCCATCCTACTAAGCCCATTAAATTTTATGAAATATTTGTTTTTGAACCCCCATATTTTGAGGACCCAGCAGAAATTGCCCTCTGGAAACTAGAAGAAGATGGGGATGGACATAAACTAAGAATTGCTGTCCATGCAAATTTTTGTGAGGGACCATGTATTGCCAGCAACCTAGTTGAAATTACTCTTGAAGGCACAATCGGTAATACCATTCCATTCTTTACTCTAGCTGATAGGGAACCCGCAGATCTTAATGAAGAGGAAGATGAGTTTTAGAGCTCTTCTAGTTTAATCTTATCTTCTGTCACCCGGCCTTGAACAAATTGCAGATATCTTTCAGTTGTGGAAACTCTTTTATGCCCAGCTAGTTTAGAAACTAAAACTAGGGAAGTGCCAGCAGCTAGGTGATGGGCCACCCAAGTGTGTCTTAAATCATTAACTTTAGCCTCTTTAATATCAGCTAATTTAAAATACCGGTCGATCGCTGTTCTAATATTTCTAACCAGAAGGGGACGCCCAGTTTTAGTAATAAACAAAGCATTGCTTTGGCTCTTTGGGCGGATCTCTAAGTAGCGTCTAACTCCATCAACTGCCGGTTTGTTTAAGGGGATTGTTCTCTCGGATGAGCCTTCAAACGGTCTAACGAGCAGTGTTGGCTGCTCAATCTCTAAATTAAGATCTTCCAGGGTCAGTTTAGCTAACTCACCAATCCTAATTCCAGTTTGCAGCAACAGCTCGATGATCGCATACATCCGGATATCACCTCTGGCAGCATCTCTTAAGGCCCGGTATTCAACTTTAGAAAGTACCCTCGGCGGTTTATTTTCAAATTTAGGATGCTCTAGATTGTCTGCCGGGTCATCATTAATAAAGTTAGATGACTTCAAAAACTTAAAAAAGGTCTTAGTTGAGTTAGTTTTTCTAGAAATTGACTTGGCAGTATAGCCTTCAGTGGCTAATTTTTGCATAAAAGTGTTTAAATCAGCTGTAGTTATATCTTCTGCGCTTTGTTTGCCAATTGAATTTGAGCTCAAATAGGAAACTAGTTGCTCAATGTCTTTACCATAAGCTAAGATAGTAGCTGAGGCGCGGGATTTACCCTTTAAGTGCCCAATAAACTGCTGATGTGCATCTCTCAATGTTACCATACAAGACCTATAATAAATGTTTATTGCTCTAAAGTCAAGCGGAAAAAGCTATACCTATCTATTATACATCTATGCGCAAAAAATTAACTATAACCGTGATTGTTTTTCTAATGTTACTTAGTATTTTAGGGCTTGGTAAGCAAATTTCAGAGGCGCTGCAGGCATCATCCCGCCTTGATAAGGCAGCAGGGGAGGTTAGCGCTCTCCAAAGCCAAAATCAAAAATTAAGAAATCAACTAGTTGAAGTTCAAAGGCCAAGTTTTATTGAACAGCAAGCTAGAAACAAGCTAAATTATGCTAAATCTAACGAGACCATAGTAATTATTCCAGAGACACTCTTAAAAGAGGTCTTAAAGCAGTCTTCCCCCAAGCCTCCCGAGCCTAAAATTCCCAACTATCAAGGCTGGTTTAAGCTCTTTTTTCACTAAATTAATTTAAAGGGGATTATTCTTCGAAGCCGCCGCTTTGTTGGATCGCTTCTTTAGTCTTTTTTAGAAAGGAGTGATCTGTTATATTGTTTATCTCTAAAGTCCTCTTTGAATAGGTTGCCCATTCTTTAGCAGTGATCTTGGCTAAAACTTTATTTGAATCAGGTGTGGGGACTTTCCAGCCCAGAATTTTAACTATCAGCTTATACCAAGCTTCAGATTCTTTTTGCTTTTCTAAATTAGCTAATTTACTCTGAGAAGAGTTAGTTCTTATCGGTGGTTTCAAATCTATTAATCATTATAACCTATTTATAGCATTAAAACAAGACAAACTAAACCAGAAACTTTCTAACTATATTGCCATCTTCTATATTTGGTTGCGGGGCTAGGATTCGAACCTAGGACCTCGAGATTATGAGCCTCGCGAGCTACCACTGCTCTACCCCGCGGTAGTGCTTAGTATTATACACCCCTCAACCTATAAATCAAACAAAATTGTAGAAAATTTGATCTTGTGATATTATTCGCCCATGGCTGAGCGCGGCAAAGACCTAACCCAACCTGGAGACCAGGTCATCCATATCGATAATGCCAATAAAGGCGTTGAATTTTTTTCCAGTCTAAATGGTGAGCAGGTCATTAAAGTAACAGTTGTTCGCTTACCAGATCATGATGTAGTCACTTTAGTTATGCAATCAGGTAAATCTCTTTCGGTCGTTGTCCAAAAAGATCACCTTATTGCTGTTGACCTAAATGGAGACGACGGAACCAAAGCCATTTTAGCTCTTCAAGAAGACGTCCGCCCCAGAAGATTAGACATTCCTGGAAGCGTAGACACTGGCCAAAATGTGGTTTATATCAAAGACGAACCAACTAAGGGGGCTGTCTTACCAGTTGACCCAGCCGCTGAATTTTCAGAATTACTTTTGGACAAACCAGCCATTATTAAACAAATCAGACCTTCTTGGTATACCGAAGACCATTTTTCCATTAGCCTGGAAGATTGGAGATCTATTGTCATCAGAGGAGACCGCCATACTATTGATGGAGTAATTTTGCCTACAGCCGAAGGAATCAACTATATCCTTCTGGGGTCATATCAAGGGGATCTGCCCCGCTTAGGTTCTGGACCGACCGGAGCTCTCCCTGCTAGATTTATCCCACCTACTGTAAAATAAAGTCATGACTATTCATCGCTTTTTTGTTCCAAGTTCTTCAATAGTAGGGGAGAAGGTCGCTCTCTCAAAAGAGACCTCTCATCAAATTATTAAAGTTTTAAGACTTGAGCCCAAAGATGAAATTATTATTTTGGATAATACTGGCCTTGAGTACCAAGTTAAAATTGATCAAACTAACTCTGGAGTAGTGGAGGGCACAATCCTAGAAACCAGAGAAAATGAAGCTGAACCAAGTTTAAAAATCTCCCTCTATCAAGCCCTTCTTCCTAGAGAAAAATTTGAGTTTGTTCTTCAAAAGGGTACAGAGGTAGGTGTCAATCAATTTATCCCAGTTCAAACAGTTCACAGCCTACCAAGCAAAGACCTTTCAGCAAACAAGCTTGAGCGCTGGCAAGCTATCACCAAAGAAGCTGCAGAGCAATCACAGCGGGGAATTATTCCCAAAGTTGAAGCTGCTTTAAATTTTAAAGAGGCAATCAACCAAGCTACTCAAAATGGCGCAGTTCTCATCGCTTGGGAAAAAGAAGATCATAATCTCCCCCAAATACTAAATACAAAATACAATATACCCTCTGTCTTTGTAGGTCCGGAAGGTGGTTTTACTGAAGAAGAGATCGAGTATGCTAAATCCAAAGGCGCAGAGACCATTGGCCTCGGCAAAAGAATTCTCCGCTCAGAAACCGCCGGCATCACAATACCCGCTTTACTTATTTATAGCTTGTAGTATTATTACTTCTAACATGAGCTGGTTAGAAAAAGTTGGTATTATTTCTCGGGCCAGACGAGACCAAATCGCTGCCTATCAAAAAATTGAAGAATCTGGTGGCTTGGCTGTTCTAATTGACTACGCTGATTATTTAAGGAAGCAAGGAGATGAAGCAGCGCTAGTATATGAATATAGATTTAGAACCAGTTCTCATGTCATGGTTGAGCTACGCTATGAATTAAAAGAATGGTATGGTGGTCAAATGTTTCTTTCTAGAGGTGTCGCCTTGGAGGCAACCTCTTCAACTCCTGTCTGCACCCGCTTTACAGGAAACAATGGCTGGGATTATCTCAACAATACCTGGATGCCTGCCAGAGAATACATTCTACGTTGTTTACTCCGAGTACCTGACCTATCTCCTGAAGAAATAGCTGAATTAGACCGAACGGACCAAGATTCATCTCCAGAAACCAGAATCGCTTTAGCCATGAGACTAGCAATACCAGGAAAAGATTTTCGTTATGGTGAAAAACATCCTGAAAGAAGGCAGTTATCTAAACAGACTCATCTCATTTTTTAGCTTCTAAATGTTCAATTTTTCTTAAGATTTGGAGCATCAATTTTTGCTGGTTTTCTAAGTGAAGTAGGATGGTCTCAATCTCTTTTTCAGCCTTTTTATCTGTTTCAAAATCATGATCAGCGCGAAGCTCAGCGTGTTTTCCCTGAATATTTTGTCCAACCATAATTAATGGCATTAAGTGAATCTGAATTAAATTAGATATAAACAACCACAGTACAAAAGCTGGTGCCGGATCAAACTTTAATCCAGCTGGTGCGAAGACATTCCAGCCTAACCATATTACCGTCCAGCCAAATATAATAAAGAAAAACCCCATCGTCCCGATCCGGTCTGTGACAAAAATAGCTAACCGCTCTAAATTGGATAGCTTATTCCGGTGGATCACATTAACATTTTTAGGAGCACCAAACTTTTCAAGAAGTTGTTGCACACTAGGAATCTGGGAATTATCCATTAAGGAGTAGTTGTCGTTGCCGATGGGGTAGCAGTTTTGGTAGCTTGGCGGATGGCATTCAATCCTTGCATGATCATTCTCGCATCAGTCCGGGCCATTTGCAGATCAGTATGAGCAGTTTTTAGTAAGGCTACTGCCGCTTGTAATGTTGATTTGTTACCTGGGTAACCATCAGGAGTCAAAGGTATGATAGTATCGTGAATTTTTTGAGCTTGAAGCTTAGCATCAGCAATTTTTGCTTGCATATCTGTTAATTCTGACTGTAATTTGGTGACATCTTGGCCCATACCCTGTGCCTCTGTAACCTTATCCTGGAGCTTAGTTTCAATTTCAGTTAATTTATCTGCATAAGTTAAGACATTATCTCCCGCCACAATCAGTCCCAGTTTAGGATGAATTAACAGATAAACCCGGTAATCACTGACAATGGATTTCACATCAGCCCGCAAGGTGGTTATATCAGTATCTGCACCGATCTTTACTTTTAGTGCAGTTAGGTTAGTAATATCTGATTGAACTAGAGCAGTTAAGTTGGCTTTATCATCCGCAGTTAGATGTTTAGCCCCACTTAGCTTAGTTAACCATTTATTTAAAGAGGCAATTCTTCGCTCAATCTCTTGATCCGCCCTCTTCTTTAAATTATCAACCGTTTTATCTTGAACAATTGCACTTCTTGAAGCCAATCCTGGACCAGCCACTCCCTCCAAAGCCATCGCTGGGCAGGGACCACCTAAAGCAAAGAAAGTCCCTAGAATTGCCGCACCTACTAAAATTGTTTTCAAAACTAACTTGTTACTTGTTACCATGTTTATTAGTTCAAATTGACTGCTTGGTCATTTAATGCCGAGTTAACATCTTTTGAATCATTATCTAGTGATCCAATACTTTTATCCAAACTGTCCATATCCTCCTCAACAGTTGTCACAGGTGCGATAGTTGCTGCTGGAGCTGGGGTAGAAGCTTGCTGGTTAGTTGTTTGGGTAGCATATTTTGGTGTGCCAGATTGTTGGTACATCTTCAAAACCAAAAACACTCCCACAATTAGAATAGCTGCAATAATGAATGTCACAATCAGGACAATTTGACCACGAGCATTACCAAACATTACCTTAATTATTCATTTATTGACTTTGATTGTCAAGTTACCTAGACTTAAAAATAATGCCTAAAATGTTTTTTGTACTTGCCATTTTTGGCATCATCGGCCTAGGCACTGTCGTAGTTATAGCTAAAAACCAATACTTAGGTGATGTTCAAGGAATTTTTATGGTTAGGGGCGAGGATTTTCCATTAAATCCAACTAGCACACCCTCAAGCCAACCAAAAAAAATCCATCGCTAATTCTTTCTTCTTAAGTATAATTTTGCTACAATTCACCCATGTGTGTCTGGCAGGGTAGCTCAGTTGGTTAGAGCGTAGCACTCATAACGCTAAGGTCGTGGGTTCAATTCCCACCCCTGCTACTAATTTAATAGCCCCTTGCAAAAAATATAGGGTTACATTATTCTCCTAATATGCCAGATACTGAGAGGCTCACTCCAGAGCAAGCTTATACAAAAATTTTTGATACTTTTAACGCCACTAAAGAATATTCTAAAGCAGGCTATTTGAGTTGGCATTTCTTTAACGATTCCTATCCTGATAGAGTCTATCCAGTTGGGGAAGATGGAATGGGCGTTGAATTACCTTTGGGTTACAGCATTAGTGAAAGTGAGTTTAGAGCTCTGAATATTGCCAAAGGTAGAGATGGTAAGGGTGAAACAGTAGATTTTATGGTTTGGGATTATGGTTACGATAAACCTAGGTTGAGGATACATAAACTAGTTCCCGAGCCAGATTTAATAACTTTAACAGAATTTTTCCAAGATGTGAGGCAAAAATGGCAAGAGTGGAGTAGTCGACTAAGTCGCATTGAATAAATTTCTGCTATTATTATTCCATGATTCTATATGAATTTGAAGGAAAAGAGCTTTTAAAAACAGTTGGTATTAAAGTTCCCAACTCCGAACTTATCACTAATCACTCATCACCCATCACATTACCTGCACCCATCGTGCTAAAAGCCCAAGTTCTTTCAGGTAAACGCGCCGATGCAGGGGGGATTATCATAGTGGACTCGATTGATGATTACCGATTAAAGATTAAAGAGTTACTGGGCAAGGCTATTAATGGAGAAGTGGTTGAGCAGGTTTTAGTAGAAGAGAAAATTGATAAAGATCAAGAATTTTATCTATCCATTTCATACGATACAGAAACCAGAGGGCCAATTCTGACAGTTTCAGAATCAGGTGGTACTGGCATAGAAGAGCGTGGTGCAAAAACATTCATCATTAATCCTATATCTAAATCTGTCACCCTGAATAGCAATGAAGGGTATATCCTTCGGCAGCCCCCTCAGGATGACATTCTAGGAATATCTCTTGATCTGATTCAAAAATTTATCAACCTCTTTTTTGAACAAGATTGTTTGCTCCTAGAAATTAATCCATTAGTCAAAACCAAATCTGGAGAATGGGTTGCTCTTGATGCCAAAATTAAACTGGATGATGATGCCAAGGTACGCCATGAAGACTGGAATTTTCCACCAAGGTCTGCACCAGGTCATAAAGCTACAGAAAATGAAATTGCTGCTAAAAAAATTGATGAAGGGGATTATAGAGGCACCGCAGGCTCAGCCTACTTTGATCTAGATGGTGACATCGCCATTTTATCCTCAGGTGGAGGAGTCTCTCTCACTGCAATGGATGCATTGATTAATAATGGGGGCAAGCCAGCTAATTTTACCGAATATTCTGGTAACCCTCCCAAAGAAAAGGTCGTTAAATTAACTAAAATTGTGCTTGGCAAACCCAACATTCATGGCCTTTGGGTCATCGGCACGGTCGCTGCCAACTTCACTGATATCTTTGAAACCATATCTGGAATAATTGATGGATTAAGAGATGCAGAAAAAGAACTCAGCAAAAAATTTGACTTCCCAATTGTCATCAGACGCGGTGGCCCCAGAGTAGAGGAGGCATATGCCATGCTCAAACAAGTTACAGACTTCGATCTCCACCTCCAAGGTGAAGAAACCAGCATAGCAGAATCCGCCAAAGTCATGACTGATTTAGCAAAAAAATATGGATGAAAATCTAGAAAAAATAGTTCAAGAAATCTTGGGAAAAGGCTATTTAATGAGCCTGGCCACTGTGGATGAAAACGGCCCATGGGTTGCAGATGTTATTTATCTTTTTGATAGCACTAATCTTTACTGGATGTCCAAAACCTTTAGGCGCCACTCCCAAGCTCTTTTAAAAGAGCCCAGAGTTGCTTGCACTATCACCATCTCTAATAATCAAGGTGAAGATAACCTGGGATTGCAAATCTCTGGAGCTGCTGAAAAACTAGAAGGTCCTCAACCCAAACTAGGTGACCTCGCTGCTCAAAAAAGAAAAAAAGATTCCCCAGTTGTTCCAAGTGATGATGAATCCTGGTACAAATTAACTCCCAACAAAATTGAAATCATCTGTGAACCTCGCTGGGGCTATGATAAAAAGGAGCTAGACCTAAAATGAGCTTACTTTTACCTGAAAATGCCAAAATTTTGGGGCAGGGGATAACTGGAAGTGAGGGGTCCAGAGCTTTGGAGTGGGCGCAAGCTTATGGAACTAATTTTGTGGCTGGAGTTACTCCAGGAAAAGGTGGACAAGAAGTTAATGGTGTCCCTATTTTTAATTCTGTGGCTGAAGCAATTGAAAAAGTTGACTTACCTGATTGCGCGGTTCAATTTGTTCCACCCAAATTTGCTAAAGGTGCTGCTTTTGAAACAATTGAAGCTAAAATCCCCTTAACTTTAATCATTGCTGAAAAAGTTCCCACCCAAGATGGGGCGCTAATCTATGCGAAGGCAAAGGAAGCTGGGGTAGATATAATTGGACCAAACTCTGTGGGTTTAATCTGTCCAGCTAGAAAATTAAAAATTGGTTTAATCGGCGGGGGAGAGCCAGATAAAGTTTTTGTCCCAGGCAATATTGCTGTGGTCTCTAAATCTGGTTCAATGACTGCAGAGATTTCTCTGCATTTAAAAAATAATGGTTTGGGAGTTTCTTGGGCTGTAGGAATTGGGGGGGACAGGATTATTGGCACCGACTTTGCTGACTTTTTAATGGCCCTTGAAGCAGATGAAATGACTCTCGCCTCAGTCATTTTTGGCGAACTGGGTGGCACTTATGAAGAAAAAGTCGCTGAGATGATTCAGTCTGGCAAAATTAGAAAACCAGTCATCGCTTACATTGGCGGCGAGTTCACTCTCAGTCTGCCTAATGATGTGCAATTTGGCCATGCTGGTGCGATAATAGAAGGCAAGCGCGGCTTACCAGATCACAAAAGAGAAGTCCTAAAAGCTACTGGCGCCCAAATTGCGGAAAACATTGATGATATAGCAAAACTTGTGAAAGAAGTTTTAAAAATGTCATCCTGAGTCCATGCCTGTCACCCTGAACTACAGTGAAGGGTATATTCTTCGACAGCCCCCTCAGAATGACAAAAACATATGGCTCTAACTTTAAAACACGACAACTTAAAAGCCAGTCTAGGTGATAAAGATCACTTGGAACTTTCCGAGCAAATTAGCTTTGCAGAAATGATTTTCAGAGTTCTTTCTGAGAAAAAACCATCAGAAAGTGAACTAAAGCTTTTTGAACTCATTTTAAATCTCTCAATTGATCATGGTCCAGATACACCTTCAGCAATTAAAACCATTGAAGCCACCAAAACTGGTTCAAATATCTCTGAATCAGTCGCTGAGGGCATAAAAATGATCTCAGATGTTCACGGAGGGGCAATTGAACCAGCGATGAATTTCTTCTATCAAATAAGCAAAGATGGAAAAGATGTTAAAAGCTTGGTTAATGAGTACCTTGAAGAACATAAGCTAATAGGGGGATTTGGTCATCGAATTTATAAAGATTCTGATCCTAGAGCTCAACTTATCTTGAAGAAAATAAAGGAGCTTGGAATGAGTAAGGACTACATTAATATCTCACTTGAGGTTGAAAAAGAGATTGAAAGCAACAAACAAACTCATCTTCCCTTGAACATTGATGGGGCCATCGCCGTTTTACTCTGCACTTTTGGTTGGGATTCAAAGTTAGGTAAAGCAGTCTTCATAATCGCCCGCACCCCAGGCCTCTGCGCCCATTTTATTAACAACTCATAAATTCTTCGACTACCGCTCAGGTCCTCGACTCTGAGGTCGCTCGGACTCGAAGAGATGAGTCATTTGACAACCGTGAAAAACGGTGGTAGCATATAAAAGTAATGTTTAATTTGGGTTGCTCATTTGTGAATAAACACCAATACATCCGCCTTATGGGCGCAGGTCTTGGTGTGCTAGGAAAATAACCCTAGAAACATAAATTAAACCAAGACCAGCCGCCAAAAAAGAGGGCGGCTTTTTTAATGGTTAATGTCAGAAAGGAAAATATGGCAAGAGAAATAATAGGAGAAAATTTAAATAGAGCTGGAAGAAAGCCCAGAAGACTAGATGGGACTGTTTACGAGGTTGCTTTATCGGGTGAAAGAAATGGTCGAGTCATAACAGATAACTACTTAGTAACTTTGGACAGAGTTGAAGAAGATCGGGCTAGATTAGTTGAATTAATGGCGCCTTATAGAGAAATCAGCTTATTAATGTCTGAATTTCAGGCTAGGGGATGTGGGCCACTAACTTTAAAAGAAGTTAAAGATCCCACTAAAATTGCTGAAGTCATAGTAGAGGGATGCAGAACCTATACTGTGCCTGAACCAGTAGAGAGAGTTTTTGATCGAGTTACCAGTTGATTTAAAAAGAAAGGAGGAGATATGTCAACAGAAATTGGAACCAGAGAAGAAGAAATCAAACCAAAAACAGATGAAAAACCAAAAACTGAAGCAGAGAGACAAGCTGTTAGAGTGGCTGTTGTTCAATTAACACCACTTGCCAGAACAGTTCCTGTTCTTATTGCATCCAGATTAAGGCCAGCTTAATCAGTTAAGGAAAAATTATGGGTATGTTTAATTTAAATTGTCGTCGTCACCACAAAAAACACAGCTTGGCTGTTGGCATTTTTGGTGGTTTAAAAACTTAAAAAAGATTAAAAATTTATAAAGCACCAAGAACCGCCAACAAGTAGGCGGTTTTTTAATGGCTTGCGCCTGTCGTCCCAAGCCCTCCCTCTGTCATCCTGAGCGGCGAGCGAAGGATTTAAAGAAAGAAATATGAACAAAGAAACAGTAGAAATTTTAATAGAAGAGCTACCCCTCCTTATAGAGGAGATGGGAATTAATGATTTAATCAAAGCTGAAGTTTTACCTGTTCGGGATGATCCAGGCAGAGCAAACTTAAAGCTAGTTGGTCCCTCTCAGACAACTTATGTAAATAGCCAAAATGGTTTAGATCAAATCCTTCAAGGCAATTTAAAGGTCTTGCTAAAAAGACTAGCTTTAGTTGCTGAGCTAAGAGGTAATTTTGATGCCTTGGGTTTAATTCAAAGACCCAAGTTTTTTCAAGCTTGTCTTAGTGAGGTAAATGTGCCTGATAAGCCTCAACCTAACGTCTTTTTGCAACAAATGGTTAATATCCCCAATGGAACTATTCCAATAATTTATGGATCTTCATGCGGTATTAACTTTGGGGAAATTTGTGAAACTATCGCCTGTTCTAAAGCTTTTGAAAGCCAGGGGATTCAATCTCAAATCGTCTTTGATTATGAAGCAAGCTACAGTAGCGAAGCTAGAAGAATCATAGCCTCAAGCCGAGAACTGTTGCCTAAAAGATTAAGGGAGCAAGTCCTAAATTATTATGAGAACTTCAATTTACCTAATCCGATTTTTAAGCAAGTCGAGGCTGCTCAAATGCTTTTGGACAGAACTCCCTTATCAGTCAAGCTAGATATAGTTTCTGATACAGATTTGTTTAACAATTTAGTGGGACCATATAGATATACACTTGGCCAAATCATGTTAATAGCTGCTATAGTTGGGAATAGCCCCCAACTCTTTAAGGACTCAAAAGGACCTATCAGACCAGAAGATATCTTAAGCAAAAAACCACCGCTTCGATTCAGGGACCAATCACCAGCTGAATTGTTTACAAAACCAGTTGCTGAGTTTATTCAAGGTCGAACTCGACCAACTGGTATTACCTATTATGGCTACTATGCTAGAATGGGTCAATTTGATGGAGTAATGGCCTCACCTATCCACTTGACAGATAAAGCCAATATCTATAAGGTCTTGGAACCACTCCAATCACTTTATGATCCAGACAGGGAAAGAGGAACCATACTGCTGCCTATTAGTCGAAATTGGATTCAATCATATACCATGAGATGGGGTGGCGAACCTATGGATGCAGTTAGTTTACTTTTGCTTGCCAATGACCAACCAGAAGCTTTTCAAAAGTTAATGGGTGATTTCTTTGATAGAGCTCAAATTTACAGTCCAGCTCAGGCTATATCTCAGGGTTTGCAAATTAATAGGTATTTTATTGAAAATTACTTTAACCTAGGAGATGACAATGAAGAATAACAATATATTAATTATTTCAGCTCACGCTGACGATCACCTTTTTTGTGCTGGTACAGTTTTCAAACTTAAAGCCGAAAGGGGAATGACTCCCTTTGAAATCATTTTAACCGACTTTTCTAAGGGTCAAGACTTCAGATCAAAAGCGCATCAATCTAATGGAAAAGTCCAAGAAATCAGAGGGCAAGAGCTAGATCAGGCATCAAAATGCCTTGGAGTAAAAGAAACATTTCTTCTGAACCAACCAGATTTTGGCTTAGTGCCTTCACCAGATCTAATTCATCAAGTCGCTGGAATAATTAGGCAAGTTAAACCAAAAATAGTCTTTCTTCTCGGGGCGACTGATATGCATCCTGATCACAAAGCCGCTTTTAGAATTGGCATAGAAGCAATTAAGTTCGCCTCATTTGATATTGAGGAAAAAGTTTATGGACCAAGCTATAGAGTTCCTACCATCCTTTGCACTGATCAAGAGCTTCCAAATAGCATCCATATAATAGTTGATGTTACTCCATATCTGAAGAAAAAAGCTGAGCTATACCAAGCATATCAATCTCAAATGAGCCCTAAAGCAATGGCTTTTGAAAAAGGGATGTTAGCAGTTAGAGGCTATCATTTAAGTAATAAAGAAGAGCTAGCTGCTGAGGCTTTTTCTCTTCAGTCCGAGTTTCCAATAATAGGCTTTGAAAATAAAGATAACCTCTTTTGAGTAAAAATTTTGTAAAATCTCTATATTATGGTATAATACTTTACATAATGCATTGATCTAATTGGTTGGAATTAGGGAGTATTATTTAATTGAGTTAAACATCAAGGTGGCACCGCCTTTGAAGGCCCTTGTAAGTATCTAAGATTTAGGTATTTACAAGGGCTTTTTATTGCGTTAGCAAGAGCCTCTCACATTGGTAGAAAATATGGCTAAATATAGTGAAATAGAAGAATTTCTAAATAAAAAAGGCCTTAATTTTAAGGTAATTAACTTACCTGAAGTTGCTGTGAGCTTTGCAGATGTGGTCAGGCTCTCAAATGGCCAGATTAAAATTGAAGAGATCATTAAAACTTTGCTTTTTAAAATTGAAGATGGGTTTATTGCCGCTGTTCTGGAGGGGCCAAAAAGAGCCGATATGGAAAAACTTAAAAATCTGGTTAACGTCCAAAGACTAGCGACCAAAGACGAAGTCAAAGAAGTTGTAGGAGTTGACCCAGGAGCAGTCTGTCCAATCTTAATTGGAGTCCTAGTCATCATTGATCAAGATGTTGCCCAGCTGGAACGGGTGAACATGGGCTCAGGCGATCACTTAAAAGGTCTTGAAATGAATTTTACAGATTTACTTCAAGTACTTCCTGAGTATAGAATTGAGAAAATATCATGAAAAGAATATTAACAGGGGACAGACCAACAGGGAAATTGCACTTGGGTCACTACGTTGGCTCAGTCAAAAATAGGGTGGCACTACAAGATGAATATGAAACATTTATCATGGTGGCAGATGTCCAGGCTCTAACAGATAACTTTGATGACCCCCAAAAGGTCAGAGATAATGTCTTAGAGGTTACTATGGATAACCTCGCAGCTGGTCTAGATCCTGAAAAAGTCACTTTTTTTATTCAATCTCAAATCCCCGAGATCGCTGAACTGACAGTTTTCTTTATGAACCTAGTTAATATGGGCAGACTCTTAAGAAATCCAACTGTCAAAGATGAGATTAAACAAAAAGGTTTTGGGGATGAGGTCCCAGTTGGTTTTGTCAATTATCCCATCTCTCAAGCAGCCGACATCTTATTTTTAAAAGCTGATCTGGTTCCAGTAGGTGAGGATCAAAAGCCAATGCTGGAGCTCACTCGCGAAATTGCTAGAAGATTTAACCATATTTATGGTCATGTTTTTCCAGAACCAGAGATCAAAGTTGGCGAAGTAGGCCGAATGGTTGGGACAGATGGTAACTCTAAAATGAGCAAAAGTTTGGGCAATGTGATTTACCTCTCAGATTCTCCAGCAGAAGTTGAGAAAAAAGTCATGAGCATGTACACCGATCCCACCAGGCTCAAAGCCACAGATCCAGGTCATGTTGAAGGCAACCCAGTCTTCATTTATCTAGATGCTTTTGCCTCTGAAGCTGGCAAAGCACAAGTGACAAGTTTTAAAGAGCAATATAAAAAAGGCGAAGTCGGGGATGTCGAGGTCAAAAAATTCCTAGTTCAAGTCCTCAACAACTTCCTGGATCCCATTAGGGAGAGGCGCGCCAAATATGAGAAAAATCCAGAACTAGTTGAAAGAATATTAAAAGAAGGGACTAAAAAAGCTAGGATAGAAGCCCAAAAAACAATGCATGAGGTTAAAAAAGCCATGAAGCTGGATTATTTTAGAGGGGATTAAAATGAGTACTGAATTAAAAGATTTAGTGGTGATCATTTCAAAGCAAAAACACCCAGAAATTATTTTAGATTACACAGACAGTCTACAAACAATTCCAGTTAAAGAGGTCGACTACTATGATCAAGAAAATTTACTGGTAGTCATAATCAATCGAGCTGGCTATTTAGTTGGCGACAGAATTAGAAGAAAAACTCTCTGTCCAGGTGTTGAAGCAGTCTTTAACTTAGCCGGCCAAATGCTTTGTCTGGAGTTTGCTAATGCCAATAGAATGTTACCAGTCGAAGCAATTGCTTTTGGAGGAATTTATGATTTCAATTGATGATTTTGCTAAAGTTGAAATAAAAGTTGGAACTGTGCTTTCTGTAGAGGAAGTGGAGGGGAGTGAGAAGCTCTATAAATTAAGTGTGGACTTAGGAGAAGAAAATCCCAGGCAAATTCTTTCAGGAATTAAAAAATGGTATAAACCTGAGCAACTAGTAGAAAAGCAATTTATCTTTGTTGCTAACTTAGAACCCAGAATGATGATGGGATTAGAATCAGAGGGCATGATCATGGCTACAGGTGATGATAAACCAATTTTACTCAAACCATCCAAAAAAGTTACTCCTGGCTCGAAGATACGTTAGGGTTTTTTCTATCTTTTCTTCTTCCCATATAAAGTGTAGTTGCTGCCACCTGTTCATAATCTTTGACTGGCATGCTGTTGTGCAATGCTGCATTATCTTCTTCTCTACTGGCTAATCCTTCTCGTCTAACAGTCGCTGTAGGCACAATCACAGTAATATCTAGCTTTTTATCTTTAGGATTTTCTGGAGTAAAGGTTAATGTATTATCTCCCAAATAAGCCACTCGATCTCGAGTATTAGCTGCCATATTTGCTCTTGTCTCATTAATCTGTCCTCTTCTAGCCTCGTAAATCCCTGTTTCCTCAATATTTGTCATTCTCGTCCGCTCTTTAAAATATTTATCTCTTTCAGCCGAATCTGCTGGAACTTCTCCCCACCACATTTTTTCCAAATTAGGGTCAATTGGATTCGGCCGTACTGTTTTGGCATCAATAGGTGCAATCCTAGCTGGATCAGCAATCCGGTCTCCTCCTGGCGCAACCACCACAATTTTTTGATTAATTTGGGACCAGATTGGATCTTTGGCAGCCATCTCTTTAAGCTCCCTCCAGAAATTTCTAATAGCATTAAACTTGCCATATCTCAACTTGCTTTTAATTGAATTAGATACATCAGCTCCAGCCATCTTAGCAGCCTCATTTTTTACCTCTAATTTACCCGCAGCCAAGATATCTCCACCCATTCCAACCGCTAGCTTTCTAACTGGGCCCTGCTTAAACATTCCCATTGGATCTACTACAACCACAAGATTAATTTGAACTCCTAACTCAGGGTGATTTTGTAAATAAACTGCCAGATGAGCTGCCTTCAAAGCTCCCTGAGAATGCCCCACCAAAGTCACTTCATTCAAACCAAGAGCTTTCAGGTCTTTAATTAGATCAGCCGCCACCTCAACTTCTTTTGAAAAATCTGGCTGATATTTATTAGAAGTTGTATCGATTGCATAAGCCATTCCACCTAGCTCATTAGCATAAGCTTGAGGCAAATCTTTAGCTGACTCTTTATCTGCCTCCATTGGCCAGCCAGGAAAAAATAAAACCGCTCTGTTGGGATCTGGAGTAATAGTTTCAGTTCCAGAAAATTTATGGCGGATCTCTTTACCAGTCTTCTCATTAACTGTCAACTTATGTGGTTCAAATGATCTCCATTGAACTCTAACCCCATCACGCTCAAAGCTGTCTAAATCTACTCTTGCAACTTGCTGCAATCCTTCAACTACTTCCATATGTGTATTATAGAGTAGGCAATTGCAAAAGTTTAGTAAGAAATACCCAAAAACCCTGGTTTTTGTAAGAGAAGTGTGCTATAGTTCCTCCCATGGCCAATGGTAAGAAACGAATCTACAACCGCCTCCCTAAAGCTCCCAAAAATCGTCTGATGTCTGTTCTCAAAGGTGTTTCAGTTTATGCCTTAGTCGCTTTAGCTGCGCTAATTTTTCTAGTTAATATTACCGGAGGTGTTAAAACCGGAGATGAAATCCCCATTTCTCAAGTTATTCAAGATGTTAAAGACAGCAAAGTCGTCAAGCTCAACATTGAAGGCGAAAAAGTAACTGAGGTACTCAAAGAAGGCAATAAAGAGTTAACCGCCAGAAAAGAGAGTGGCGATTCCATCTATCAAATCCTCAAAAATTCTGATATCGATCCCAAATCAGTTGGAATTGAGGTCAAAGACGTCTCCATGCAGCAAGCCTGGCTAGGATTACTCGGCACCCTTTTACCAATTGTTATTATGGTGATCTTTTTCTTCATTATCTTCCGTCAGGCCAGAGAGGGCGCCAATGGAATCTTTTCTTTTGGTCAGTCCAGAGCCCGGGTTTTTAGTAAAGATGCACCCCAAATAAAATTTTCAGATGTCGCTGGAGTTGAAGAGGCTAAACAAGAGCTCTCAGAGGTAGTAGATTTTCTAAAAACTCCAGAAAAATATCGTGCCCTAGGGGCTAGAATCCCCAAAGGAGTTCTGCTCGTCGGTCCAGCTGGAGTTGGTAAAACTTTGCTAGCCAGGGCTGTCGCTGGTGAGGCTGGAGTGCCATTTTTCTCCATTGCTGGATCAGAGTTTATGGAGATGTTGGTTGGAGTTGGAGCCGCCAGGGTTCGCGATATGTTCGCTCAAGCTAAGAAAAATGCTCCCGGAATTATCTTTATCGATGAGATCGAGTCAATCGGCCGCGCCCGCGGTATGGGCATGTCTGGCGGTCATGATGAAAGAGAGCAGACCTTAAATCAGATTTTAGTTGAAATGGATGGGTTCACTCCCAACGATCATGTGATCGTCATTGGTGCCACCAACCGTCCAGATCTGCTTGATTCAGCGCTAACCCGCCCTGGTCGATTTGACCGAAGAGTCACTCTCGGGCTGCCAGATATTGAAGAGCGCAAAGCCGCGATCAAACTGCACATGCAAGGTAAGCCTTTTACTGATGATGTCAGCATCGACCGGCTCGCCAAAAGAACCGTTGGTTTTACCTTTGCTGATATCGCCAATGTTTTAAATGAAGCTGCCATTTTAACAGCTAGAGAAGGTAAGACAGTTATCGACAATCATCACTTAGAAGAAGCTGCTACCAAAGAAAAGTTAGGTCCCCAAAGAAAAAGGATGCAATCCGACTTTGACCGCCGGCTCTCGGCTTATCACGAAGCAGGTCACGCCGTGGTCGGTCACTTTATGAAAAATGTTGATCCAGTCCATCGGATCTCGATCGTTTCTCGGGGTATGTCCGGTGGTCATACCATGTTTCCACCCACTGAGGACCGCTCAAATGAAACCAAGACCAGATTGACTGAACAGATCTCCGCTGCTCTAGGTGGTCAGGCCGCTGAAGAAGTGGTCTTTGGCGATATTTCTACTGGCGCTGCCTCAGATATTGAGAACGCCACCAACTTAGCCCGCGCAATGGTGACTGAATATGGGATGTCGAATCTTGGTCCACTTGGGTTGCATCAGCGCGCTATGTTTGGAATGTGGAGTAGAGGAGATGAAGGATCTGGTATCTCTCCTGAGATGCAAGCTGCCATTGACCGGGAAGTTAAGAAAATTATTGATAACGGCTACAAAATTGCCACCCAAACTATTAAAAAGCACCGCTTACTTCTCGATAAAGTCGCTAAAGCTCTACTCGAGGTTGAAACCCTAGACAGTGATGAGTTTGAGCGCATCGTCGGCAAGAAAAAGGGCACTGAAATATACAAAGCCAACGGCCGCCCCAAACCCGCCATAGCTTAGTTTGTTGACATAGCTATAAGGGCCTGTATAATACACTCATTAAATGGATATTGAAAAAATAAAAATCATCGTCCCTCCTTATGAGGCCTCCCAAGATTTAAGAGCCTTAACTATTGCTGAAATTAACTTATTAGGCATTAGTCTTCCAGAAGCTTACTCTGCCTTAGGACCTACTGACCGTCTATCAATACGCTCAGTTAGCCTGGCGGCAGCTGAAACTCCCCAAATTCAAAAAGCTTGGATAGATTTAGTCGTTCAAGCATTAAGTAAAAAAGAAGTCGATCCAGAAGCTTTCCAACTATTAGACAAGGTCGGCTTAATCGGTGTCACAACTAGATTCAGATTAGAAGAGCTATACCCTGGCGAGGTTGCCCTGATGCCTTATCAATTCGAAGCACTCGGACATGAGTTTGCTGGTTTTTTGGGATTTGATGCAGACCATCAGCTCGTGACAATTGATGAGCGTTGGCCTCTTAGAAGATCGTTCCTTAGAGGAGAGGCTGACTGGGCTCCGGTTGCTGATTCACTACATTATTCAGGTAGAGTTTTTGCAGGCAGTCCCTCTTTTTGACTTAAACCATAGATAGCCTCTACAATAAATAGGTGAGAAGAAAGATTAATCAGATTTTGCGGATTTATACCATTTTTGGTGGGATCTTTATCTTAGTCGATGGGCTGATTCATATCTTACCTCTCAGATTAGTTGATGTAGTAAACGTTTGGCCGCCAGCTGCTTACCAATATGCCCGTTTTTTTAATCAGCTCTATGGCTCCTATGCCATTTTTATAGCTGGAACTTTACTAATTCTGCAAACTGATCTCAAAAAGTTCCGCCCGCAAGTCATTTGGAGTAGTTATTTTGCCCTTTTCCATAGCTGTCTTTTAATCTGGAATGTGTTGGCTTTTAATCTACAGTCCACCCTAAAGCCCTGGCCTTCTCTAACAGTCTGGCTCCCTGGCTACAACCTAATCGAGTTCTTCGAAGCAATTCTACTGTTTATTTATGTCATAATAGTTTATATGTGGAGCAAGTCTCATGACTAAGTCTCAAGCCTCGGTAGTGATTCCCGCCTACAACGAAGAAAAAAATATTAAAAAAACTCTAGAATCATTAACCAAACAAGTGACAGATGTTCCCTTTGAAGTTTTAGTGATTGATAATAATTCCACCGATCAAACTCCAAAAGTGGCCAAATCTTTTCAAGACCAGCTGAATTTAAAAGTTATCTTAGAAACCACCCAGGGCCGGGGACCAGCCAGAGCTAGAGGTTTCAAAGAGGCTAACAGTGAGATCATTTTGTCTCTTGATGCTGACACCATAGTGCCTCCAAATTGGGTTGATGCTTTGGTTAAAAATCTAACATCTGATGTTGTGGCCACCACTACTACTTGTCGGGTCAACGATTTAGGAGCAATGAGAAATGCCATTTTTAACGTTCTTCAGCCAGTTACTATGAGGCTTTACAAACTCTTTTTGGGTCATTTCTGGTTAAATGGTTTTAGCTGCGCTATTAGAAAAGATATCTATTACAAGGCGGGTGGGTTTAACGTTAATTTACAGGCCCAAGAAGATTTAGATCTGGCCTTTCGAGTCAGTAAGCTCGGTCGAATCAAATTAGTTAATACTCCAGTTATTTTTTCTGGCCGCCGCTTTAAAAATAGTTTTTTCATTGGCATGTTTGATTACATCCGCACGTTTACAGAGGCTTTTATCCTTAGAAAAGAAGACGTTTATTTAAACAACCCTAGGTAAGTTGTACAATAAATCGATGCCCCAAATCGATTTTGCGATCATTGTCCCCACGCTAAACGAAGAACACTTCATAGGCATCTTACTTGATTCGATACTCGAACAAACCGTCAATCCCAAAGAAATCGTCATCGTTGATGCTTATTCAACCGATGGCACGATCAAGGAGATTAAAAAACGCCAAAAGGCCCTCCCTCAGTTAAAGTTTTTTAAGTTGCCCAAATATACCATTGCCCGTCAGCGCAATTACGGGGTCAGCAAAACCAAATCTCCCCACATCATCTTTCTCGATGCTGATATGAAAATGCAAGATCGAGATACCCTAGAACGCTACACCAAGGAGATCGCCAAAAAAAAGCCAGACATCGCAGCTGCAGAAAACCTACCCCTGTCGAGTGACCCAAGAGATATCGCTTACTTTAAATGGCTACATCTAGTTAACAGATCAATCAAGCCACTTTGGCCAGTTGCTACCACTATGAATCTTTATATTCGCAGATCAATGTTTGAAAAAGTTAGAGGTTTTGATGAGCAGATCAGAATTTGGGAGGACTGTAACCTAATCCAGCGGGTTAACAAAGCCCGTGGCAAATTTATTTTCTTAAAACATCCTAAAATGTATACTTCAGTTCGCAGGCTTCAAAAAGAAGGCCGGCTTAAAATGAACGCTAAAAGTTTACTGACTTTTATGCAAATTATGACCTTTGGTTACCGCGACATCCGCGTTAAATACGACTTCGGCCACTTCGGCAAAGACAAAAAAAATTAGGTTGAGTTTGCTCTCTTAATCCACTACAATTCAGGATGTGAAACGTCTTGTTTTAGTTGATGGCAACGCTTTGCTGCACCGCGCTTATCATGCCACACCACCTCTTTCTACTTCAAAAGGGGAGTTAGTTAATGCAGTTTATGGTTTTACCACCATGCTTTTGAAATCATTAGAAGATTTGAAGCCTGACTTCATAACTGTCGCTTGGGATGAAAAGTCTCCCACCTTTAGACATCAAGCTTATACTCAATACAAAGCGACCCGTGGCCCAGCTGATGATGCTCTCTCTGGCCAATATCAAAGAGTTCATGAGGTAGTCACAGCTTTAAACATCCCTGAATTTTCTCTAGCTGGTTTTGAGGCCGATGATCTAATTGGCACGCTTGCCAAGCAGGCTGTAGATAAAGAAAAAAACTTAGAAGTTATAGTAGTAACGGGCGATAGAGATATTATGCAAATTATCGATAAGAGAGTCAAAGTTTTAATGCCTAAAAAAACTTTAACCGATGTTGGCCTTTACGGATTAGCAGAGTTTAGAGAAAAATTTGGTTTTGAGCCAAAACAACTGATTGATTACAAAGGCCTTCGTGGCGATGCCTCAGATAACATTCCCGGTGTGGCTGGAATAGGGGAGGTATCAGCCACAAAATTAATAAAAGATTTTGGCTCAGTTGAAAAAATCTATCTTCCTAAAAATCTAAAAACTCTCACCGAACGGATGCAAATGCTTTTATCTGAGGGCGCAGAACAAGCAATTCTCAGCAAAAAGCTAGCAACACTAGATTTAGAAGCGCCGATTAAGTTAGACTTGGGCGCTTGTGTGGTCCATGACTTTGATAAACAAAAAGTAGTTGACCTTTTTGAGGAACTAGAATTTAAAAGCCTCATCAAAAGGCTCCCAGGTGAGACTCCAACCTCAGAAACTAATTCCAATCTTAAAACCAATGACCATCAACTAACGACTAATTTCCAAACTACTCAATCTCAATTTGCCACCTCACTAGATTTGGAGGTCACGCCAGTTTTAGAAAAAATGACCCAAACTGGAGTCTTAATTGATTTTAAATTTTTAGAAAAATTTGGCATTGATCTCAAAGCTAGACTAGCTCAGCTAGAGAAAGAAATCTATCAAAGCGTTGGACATGAATTTAATATCAACAGCCCCAAACAACTTTCAGAAATTTTATTTGATGAACTAAATTTACCAGTCATCAAAAAAACTAAAACTGGCCGCTCGACAGACGAGGGCACCTTAAGTGAGCTGATAGATGCTCATCCTCTAATTAAGCTACTTTTGGAATACCGCCAACTATTTAAACTAATCTCCACCTATATCGATGCACTGCCTCGCTATATCGGTGAGGACGGCCGGGTGCACTCTACTTTTAATGTTGAGGGTGCTGCAACCGGTCGGCTCTCTTCAGTTAACCCTAATTTGCAAAATATCCCAATCCGAGGCCAACTCGGTGGTGAAATCAGAAAAGCCTTTATCGCTCCCCGGGGCAAAATATTAGTCGGAGCTGACTATTCGCAAATTGAACTGCGCATTATGGCCCACATTGCTGATGATCCCGGTCTAAAAAAAGCTTTTCAAGAAGGCGTGGATATTCATGCTGTCACAGCAGCCAAGATCTTTAAAATTCCAGTTGAGGAGGTTAGTAAAGAGCAGCGCTCAGTTGGTAAAACTATGAACTTTGCCACTTTATATGGCCAAGGCCCCAGGGCTCTCTCTAAACAACTGGGAGTAGATTTTCAAACTGCCAGAGATTATATCAGCGAATACTTTGATGAGTTTCCCAAAGTCAGGGAGTGGATGCAAGAAACTCTCCACAAAGCTTATGAGACAGGTTATGTTGAGACTATTGGTGGAAGAAGAAGATACATTCCAGAGCTCCAAGCTGGTAACAAAATGTTTCAAGCAGCTGGCGAGCGCGCCGCAATCAATCATCCAGTTCAAGGCACCAGCGCTGATATTATCAAACAAGCGATGATCGAAATTGGCCAACTTTTAGAGTCAGGGGATTGTCAGTTAATTTTACAAGTTCATGATGAGTTGCTTTTTGAGTGTGACCCAAAAAATTTAGAAAAAAGCGCCAAAATGATCAAAGATAAGATGGAAAACGCCATCAGCCTAAGCGTCCCAATTGTAGTCGACCTAAAATCCGGCCCCTCCTGGGGCGAAATGTCTTCTCTGGCAATTTAATTAAAATTTATAGTTTGTAGCTTACATATGCTTGGGTTCGAGCATTTGGTAGATAAAATAAATGGGTAGTCCAGAGGGTGTCCAAATGGTCGAAATTAAACTACCATCTTTTTAACTTCGCGCGTTTCAGTTGTGAAAGTTATAAAACCAGATTTCTCCAGAATTAAAAAGGTCAGCCAAACTAGTAGAGTTGTTAAAAACATCAGTAGGGAAGTCCCGGAAACTAAAGTTACAAAAACCAATAATGTTAGCAAATAAGGAATTAGCTTTAAATAAGGTTTAATAAAATTTTGAAGTTGGTCTTGAACTGCTTTCTTTATAAGGTCTTCCCCGGTTGACGCGACAGCGCCCTTAGCGTTACTGGCTGACTTAGTTAAACTGTCCAAAATTTGGGGAGAGATCCCATATTGTTTAAGCAGTGCTGGATTCTGTTTTAACAAATCTAGCTGCTCTTTAGAAATTCCAAATGAAGCTAAGCTTGGTTGCTCCGTCTCTTGACCGGTTTGAGAGACTGTCTCTGGAGAATTGGTTAACCGGAGTGCAGCATCAATTAATGCATCAGGTATATGAAACCCATTAGTCGCAATATTTTGATTAATTGCAAAAAAATACCCCATGGTTATCACTAAAATTACCAAAGTTACAAAGGTCCTGATGCTGGGACCAAGCAATGAATTTGGTTGAAAAGTTAGATAGGACTTTAATCTATTTTCCAGAAGAAAAAAAGTTAAACTCAAAGCAATTAACACCCCTAAAGCAACCAAAAAACTAACTGGTGGCACTAAGAAGATTACTACCAACGAAGCTGCAACTAATGCTACAGGCAAAACAATTTTCCAGTCCTGTGCCAGGGCTGCAAAAACAACGAAACTAAAACCAGATAAAAGAATAATCAGGATAAATATGCCAAGCTGCAATATAACCGCCAGATCAACAGAAAAAATTAGATAAGGAGAATTTAAAAACCCCTGTGTTAAAAATACCATATAAGCCATGATCACTAAAAATATTGGAGCAAAAGCGAGCTTTTTTATAATAGGCACAAATCCAGTATAGTATAATGACTACTGAAATGAAAACCTTAGTAACACACATCAACCCTCACCTAGATGATATCTCAGCCATCTGGCTCTTTAAAAGATTCCATCCCAATTTTATTGATGCGCAGTTAGAATTTATCTCTGCATCTCTCGGCGCAGCTAAAGGTCAAGAGTCTGAAGATAAAATTTTCCTCGGGACTGGCGGAGGGAAGTTTGATGAACACAAAAGTGATTCGGGTGAATGTGCCACGTCCCTTGTTTGGACTGACTTGCGAGAAAAAGGTCTGACCCCCAAAGATGATATTTCGGTAAGTGCTTTAAAAGAGCTAGTTGAATGGAGTAGATTAATTGATTTAGGTAAATATCCCATCCAGCCATTTGAAGAGTTCAGTGTCCAAGCATTTATTAGACCAAAAGACACCTCAGCAGAGAGCTCTAAAAAAGCGATCGAGTTAGGAATGGAAATCCTCGACCGGATTTTAGAAGTTCTCAAACAAAAACACCTCAGCCTAAAAGATTGGCAAAAGGCTACCCAGTTTAAATCCACTTTTGGCAAAAGCTTTGCCATCGAATCAGAGCATGTTGATCGGGATTTCTGCAAGAAACAACCAGGTGAATTATTTATTATGAGAAATCCCCAAAATAAATCAGTCCAATATTTTACTCCCAATCATCAGATCGATTTAGAACCAATTTATACTAAACTGAAAGAAGTTGACCCCAAAGCTGACTGGTTTTTACATCAGGCTCATCACATGATTTTGTGTGGAGCTGGAGCAGCACCAGATTTTATCCCATCTGAACTTTCTCTTGAAGAATTAATTGAGGTAGCTAAGCAGTCTTAAGCAGTTTTGGCTTGAGCTTTAGTCAGTAAGTTTTTAATCTCTTCCACAATTTGGTTTGGGGTATAAGCTGCTTTAACTAAGTATCCTTCAGCGCCTAGTTGAAAACCTTCTTTAATAATTGAATCCTGGCCCAAATTAGTGAGCAATATAACTGGAATTCCTTTTGTTTGTTCATCAGCTTTTATCTTTTTTAAAATCTCCAGTCCATTAATATCAGGCAACATAATATCCAGCAAAACTAAAGTGTACTTTCCAGTAGCTAGTGCAGCTAGACCATCAGTGCCATTATTAAATCCATCAGTAGCTAGCCCCGCTAAATCAAGTTGGCGTTTGTACAGGTCACGGATATAGTCCTCATCTTCGATCAGTAAAATGTGTACCGGGTTCATTTAACTTATATTAACAGAAATTATCAAACATTCAAAGAGATTTGTTGCGCAATTGGCACGCTAAAGCTAAACACTGAACCCATCCCGACGTCAGAGTTTAACCAAATTTGACCGTGGTGCATATCTACAATCGCCTTTGAGATATAAAGCCCCAAACCTGTCCCGTTAGTTTTTTGTTCCAATTTACCCTTAACGCGGTAAAATTTATTAAACAAATGGGCTTGGGCCTCTTTGGGTATACCAGGTCCATTATCAGCGATATGGGTTATTAAAAACCCCTCTTTTTTCTCAATCCAAACATTAATTTTGCCACCGGCCTGGGTATAATTAATCGCATTGGCCACCAAATTAGAAACAACCTCCACAATCCGCAGTCTATCCACCTCTGCTTCTGGCAGTTTTCCTTTAGGTTCAATAAATTGCAAGATAATCTGC
>CAYMIA010000018.1:0-25150 GCA_964390595.1 uncultured Gammaproteobacteria bacterium
CCGGGTTAGAAGGCAAAACCAGCGATGAAGCTTAAGTCGTAACAAGGTATCCGTAGCCGAAGCTGCGGATGGATCACCTCCTTTCTGGAGTTTAGGTCAGTCGGATGATTCCTTAATCCTGAGAGCAATCGAAGGAAGGTAGCACCGATTCGATCCATAATCGTTTTCTCTCACGAGAAGCGGAAGAGATTGTAAGATTCTCTTTAAGGTTGAATGGCTTTAATTAATAAACTTATCAAACAATAAGTCCCACCACTTTTTTGAACATAACTATACTGAGCGTAGTCGAAGTACAACAAAAAAGCTCCTGAATCTTCACCAGGAGCTTTTTTCATGTTTGACATCGTTCATACTTTAGGATAAAAAAGATATATGGCAGAAGATGAAATCTCAGAAGCGGATTTTAATATTGCTCAACTAGATGCAGAATCAGCTGATCCAGAACTAGCAAATAAAGCTCTCGAGCAGCTCCAAACAGATTTAAAAATAGACGAATGGCCATCAGAAGAAATTACATTTGAACCAATCGATGAACGTCATCAAAGAATAATTTCTGCTCAATCCAAAATTATACATAGAATAAATGAATTTCTAGGAGATCAAAAAGATCGATACTACCAAGAATCTGCTGAGCTATTTGAAGGAATCGAACCAATCAGAATCTTGACTCATTGGGGTAGGAGGTCGCTTCGTAGACTTCCTTCTAAGGATAGAATAGTTGGTCCACCCCTTATTGGTACTTGGAGAAGAATAGGTAATCCTTCTTGGGATAACGAACTTCTAAAAGCTTTAGCAGCCTATGCAACTAAATCTCCTGACCAATTCGGAGGAAAGGAAGAAATTCGCAAAGGAATCAAATCAATAGTTGATGAGATCAAGGCTTCCCAAGGAGAAGGTTTAATGCCACTTGTACCTAAAGATGCGGGAATATTTTATGGAGTCTATGATAAATTGCCTAAATCTTCGAGTCCTCGCTATCCTGTCCCCACCTAGCCGCCACTTTTTTATGGTAAAATTCTGACATGCCAAGACAAGAAATTAAATACGAAGGTCCCTGGGATGCAATAGGTCGAGAATTAGTTGAGCGCAAAAAAAGAGCAGAGCGTGCTAAAGCCAGAAGAGAAGCAGTTAATCCCGTTAATATACTTAGAAAAATCAAAACTCTCTTTTAAAGCAGATATAACTTGACAAGAGGAGTAGAGTTTAGGCATTGATCTGTATGGACAGATCTTGAAGCTTTGGCTGCTTCACAGGAATAGGTTCAGGTGAGTCTGAATCATCAAAATAAAGTTCCAAAGCTTCTTTTAAATTTTTCAGCGCTTGATCTTCGGTTATTCCCTGGCTTGTGACTTCCACTTCTAACGCTTAAGCCACAAACCAATCATCTTCTTTCCAAACAACGGTATGAACTTGTTTCATGCATGGATTATACCATACAAGATTACATCTGATTCAGCGCAATAATATTTCCATCGGGATCTTTCAACCAGGCTGATTTAATAGGACCCATGGTAGCAATACCCATCTCATCAGTCTTTAACTCTCCCATATCATATTGCTCAAAAACCACTCCCTTATCAGTTAACTCTTTGACTAACTCTTCAATATTTTGGACATCAAAACCAGCGTTAGTTACCTCAGAGGCTGGAAAAGAATCCTTTTTATAAAGCACTAACATCGTATTATTGCCACATTTAAATGAAGCTAAATTCTCATCATTAAAAGGACCTTTCTCTAAACCTAGCATCTCATTATAGAATTTCCGGCTTTTTTCCAGATCTTTAGCTGGAAAAATTGGCGCAATTGCAAAATTTGATAACATTTATATCACCTCCTGACAAAGCCACTTTAACACCAATCCTTAGAAATTAAAAGCTCTTCCTGCCATTGGATCATTGACTTAATATCGCAGTAGCTATATACATATTAATATGTTTGATTTTTTAAAAGCTGAAGTGAGAATAGTAGAGGAAGTTTCTCCGCTCCCACCCCCTAGGGCAGCGCTGACTTTAAGAGAAGCGAGGGAGAATACTATCTTGAGGGTATTTACTCCACCAATAATTGAAACTGAGATAATAGCCATGGCCGGGATTATGGCAGACAACAAACCAATTCTTTATACTGGAACCGCCGCTTTAGTATTAACTCTGATTGCAATGGCAACTGCTTTAGGTATTAGTAATTCCAGGTAAGATCTGGTAAAATCTCCAGAATTATGGCTGAGCAAGATTCAAGAGAAATAACTGAAGCTTTTCTAGGAGAACTGGGTCTCAAGGTAGTCACTAAATGGGAAGTACCAAATTTGGAGCCAAACAAAGCTGGCTATTGCCGGTATCGAGTAACTGTTGAGCCTTATGATATTGAATCTCCAAATCACACAGGTAGAAGTCAGATTTTATGTTATCTTCCCAAGAGGGAAGGTGACGAGTGCTTATTTATTAGCTACTCGCATGGTGATTGTCCAATCATAGATAACTCTTGACGTTCTATAGGATTAATACTAAAATCCCCAGTGATGAAAAAAGAAACTCAGCTCATTAGCATAGAAATTAACCGAGGCAAACTCTCTGTTGTCCTCTTTCCTTATGTCAGAAACCCAGAACTCCCAGCTCAGGATAGTTTAAAACAGTTCTTAAAAGAATACCAAGTCCAAGATGCTCTGAGGTATTCTCCTGCACAACTGGATGTTTTTAAAGATTACTTTCTTGCCTATATTATCTCTAAATCTTACTATCAAATATCGGCAGCTCTAAATAACCCAGGTGCAGCTCATGTAAAAGCTTTGCCTGTCATCAATAGAATTTATCAGCTATTTGATACTCTGAATCAAAGGGGAGACAAAGCCAGCACTGAGTCTCTGGAAAAAGCCAATCGGAAAAGAGCCCTCCTGCATGATGATCCCACCCGAACTTACTTAGATTTTCTAGTTAACTCTGATACAGCTGATGTTTACGCTATAATCGACAGATTTAGAGATCAAAACTGCGCTTTACCAGAAAAAGCTCTAGAGGATCTATCCAGTGAGGTAGGGAATGGTGACAGAATCAGACATGATGCCAATTTTCTTTCAACTACCTGGGTGGAAGTATTTAGAAAAAGCAAAAAAACCAAAGACGCTGCAGTCCTACCAGCCCTAGAAAGCAGAAAACCACCAGAAGCTCCTAGTGAAACTGAGATATGGAATATCTAAAACGCTGTGGGCACGGATGGAGTCGAACCATCTACCTCTTCTTTATAATCGCTAGATTACACGTAGCAATTTCACTACGTGATAAGCAAAACTTGTCGGCTTGCTTACAGCTTCTATGTGGGCAATGTTGGGATCGAACCAACGACCTCGTCTTTATCAGAGACGCGCTCTACCACTGAGCTAATTGCCCATTTATTTGGCCCACATAGGTCAGCTGCTAGCATGACGCTGATCAGAGAAGCGTTCTACCGGTGAACTACGTGCCCTTAATAACTCGTAATATTTTAGCAGATTGTGCGTATTTTGTCTTCTAACAAATTGTGATACTATATCTCCACTTGGCGCGATGGTGAAGTGGAAACACTGGGGTCTGCAAAACCTCGATTGCGCGGGTTCGATTCCCGCTCGCGCCTCCAGTTCTTGCCTCAAAATTTAAGCTGCATTATGGGGTGAGCTAGCATCATTATTTTCTTTATGAGTCTTTTCTAATCTGTCTAGCCATTTATCTATCTCCCTTTTAATTCTCAGATCCATTAAGGGGGAAAAATTAAACTCAACTCCTGAGGCAGACTGATCTAATTCCATCTTTGGTCTAGAAGTTCCAAAAAACTCCAAGATGCTACCCCCTTGGGTTGTCTCTGATGGACCAGAAGTATCTCTTGGCTCATCATAATTAGATCTAAACTCAACAGTTCCAGCTTGAATATGTTGACCTGTCTGTATCAACCGCTCATTGACCAATTTTTGTAAAGCCCTAAAATATTTTTGGTCAATTCCTCTAAAGTTCGGGATATTAATTCTAGTTCTTTGAACATAAGCTGCCAGTTCATTTCTGGGAACTCTCCCAGCTTTTAGCGCCTCCCTCAGTTCATCTGAGACTCCAGTGATAGTGCTGACAAAAATTACCTGACCCCGGGTATCCCGCCCCATTACAATCTCCTGCTCGGTCACTGGTCCCCGCCGCAAACTAGCTTTATAAAGGGTCAAATTATGAACTCCCTGAATATAAAGAGCCATCTGAAATGGTTCACGGGAAGACAGTTTGTAAGGAAACTCGGTAAAGCAAGCATCAATAAATGCTTGAGAATCTGTAGTTATCCGCTCATGCATTCCGTGCATATTATACAATAAACAGATGAAATCAACCCTTTGGTCCAAGTTAGTTATTTTGGTACTTTGCACCTTGTACTTTTTACTTCTGGCTCAACCCACCAATTTAACCACAGCTGATCTTGGCAGACACTTGAAAAATGGACAAATAATTCTCAATTCTCAATTCTCTACTGCGCAAGCAGGAGCTTCGCTCATTCTAAATTCTAATTCCTATTCCTATACTTTTGCTAATTTTCCATTTATCAATCATCATTGGGGGAGCGGAGTACTTTTTTATCTGCTCTTTCAGATCGCTGGTTTCTTTGGCCTCTCAATAATCTATATTCTATTATCAATAATCACCTTTCTTCTCTTTTTCTATATCTCTTATAAAAACAGCAATTTATTACTCGCCACATTACTATCTATTTTAACTATCCCACTTCTGGCCAGCCGCAATGAGATTAGGCCAGAGGCCATCAGCTATCTGTTTTGCGGAGTTTTTTTCTTAATTCTCTATCAGGTCATTCATCAAAAAATCTCTTCAAAATGGCTTTGGCTTTTACCAGTGGTCGAACTTTTCTGGGTTAACTTACATGTTTATTTCCCTTTAGGTCTAATCATTCTGGGTGCCTTTTGGGTTGAGCAAATTTTTCAATCTATTAAAAATAAACAGCCTAGCTTAGTAGTAAAGCTCTCTCTGGTTGGACTGATTTGTGCGCTGGTGACCCTAATCAACCCCAATGGTCTGGCTGGCGCGCTTTATCCCACCCATATCTTTGATAGCTATGGCTATAACTTACTGGAAAACCAATCCATTTTTAATTTAGAAAATGTCATTAACTATCCCTCAGGAATCTTCTTCAAAATTTTATTTGCTACTTTAATCTTAAGTTGGCTTGTGCCAATTTATCAAATTATTAAAAAGAAAATACCCATTACCAGTTACTTGTCACTTGTTACCTTGTCCTTAGTCTTTGGCTACCTAGGCTTTAGCGCTGTCCGCAACTTTACCATTTTTGGATTATTCGCCCTACCAATTATCTGTTTAAATTTAAAAACTCTGTCTTTGGGTAAAAGCTTTAATCAATATAAGAGCTGGTATATTGGGTCTGCTTTTACATCTCTGATCATCGCTCTGCTTTATTTAAGCCCATCATACTGGCAACAGCACAGCAATTTAGGACTGGGAGTAGTAGAGGGGATAAACAAAAGCGCCCAGTTTTTTACTGAAAATAATCTTCAAGGTCCAATCTTTAATAACTATGATATTGGTGGCTATTTAATCTATCATCTCTACCCAAAGACCCCAGTGTTTGTAGATAATAGACCAGAGGCCTACCCGACTGATTTTTTTAAACAAGTTTATATTCCTATGCAACAAGACAATAATATCTGGCAAATTCAAGATCAGAAATATCACTTTAACTCAATCTTCTTTCAAAGAAATGACCTCACCCCTTGGGGTCAAGCCTTTTTAATCAACCGCATAAAAGACCCAGATTGGGCACCCGTCTTTGTAGATAACTACACCATTATCTTCTTAAAAAGAAACGGTCAAAATAAATCTCTCATTCAAAAATTTGAATTGCCTAAAGAAATGTTTAAAGTTAGCTAGCCTCTTGCAAAATCTATCGGCTTCTTCTAAAATCCCCTTCATGCGAGCAGAAAATCTAACAATCCCTTTTCCCGAGAAAGCTGTTGCCCAAGTAGGTGAGCTAGAAGAACTTTTATTAGGACCAGCCTTAGATTATCGTCATCTCCCTGATACAATTCAGGCTTCAGGAACAGAAGCATATTTAGAATGGTTATCCAAATTAGCCTCACTAGATGGTCAAGAAAGAGGAGATTTAATTTATAAGCTGGTGGGGGAATCACCATACTTAGAGTTCTCTCCAGATCCTGAGGTTATTTCGGACCCAAATCGATATCTAGTTGTTGATCCAAATAGAGTTCCTGTTAAAGAAGACCTCACTCATCTCCATAGTAGTTGCTTTGAGCCGCGAGAATTAAATCGATTAATCAATAATTGCTTATATGTGGCAGTCAACTATGCTGGAGAACCCAGACTAAGTTCAGCTCTTTCTTCTACAACTCAAAACTATTTAATTTTAGCAACCGAGCAAGTTTCTAAACTTTATACTCTAAATCTGACTGATTTAGAGGCAGCCCTTGGGAATTTACAAGTTCAATTTGAGGATAATCAAGAGTCTTATGCTCTTTGGGGTCCCTCCATCGCTTATTTAGTTGATGAAGTGAACCCTGGTAAAAAGCAGGAATTTATCGAAAAATTAGGTGACATAGAGGATGCTTATTTTCCCAAAGGTGGATTAACTACATATGTCATGAGTCATTTGACAACCAATTATATCGCCCAGAAATATGAATTAGGTTTTTATATTTCAAACAAAGATGGTCAATACAGAAAGTTTAATAAAGATAAAGTGTTTGACAGAGCCATGGATCACGCTAAAGATCAAGAGAGACTTTTTCAAGATTTTGGTGTGGCTAACAATCCTTTTGTGACCCACTGGAGAGAGTGGAGAGAGGATATGCTTAATTTAGCTGAGCGCTTAGCTCAACAACAAAGATTAAGAAATCTCGGCCTTGTTGCCCCTTCACACAGTCGACTACATCTCCCTTAACCAGTTACAAGTCACTGATTACCTGTTAAAATATAAACATGCAGACTGTCCAGCTTGAACTTATTAAAGGCAAAAAAGTTTTACTCAGACTTGATTTGGATGTCCCAATCAAAGATGGTCAAATCTTAGAAGATTTTAGACTTAAAGCCGCTCTTCCAACTCTCGATCTTTGTTTAGAACATGCCCAGTCAGTTATTGTCATGGGCCATGTTGGCCGTCCTAAGGGAGAGGATCCAGCTTTGTCAGTTAAACCAATTGTTGATTGGTTAGAAAATGAATATTCTGATTATGAATTCCCTGAGGGAAAACTACATGTCTTAGAAAATTTAAGATTTGAAGCAGGAGAGGATGGGTTAGATCTTCAGTTTGCAAAGGAGCTTGCAGCGCTAGGTAACTTCTATATTAATGATGCTTTTGCAGCTCATCATCCCGCTGCCTCAACCACCTTGCTTCCTAAACTGCTGCCCCATGCCATGGGCTTACACTTTGCCCATGAAATTGAAACTTTAAAAAAGATCCGAGAAAATCCTGAAAGACCCTTAGTTGTCATTATTGGTGGAGCTAAAATTGAAGACAAACTGCCAGCCATTATCGCTATGAGTAAAATTGCTGATGCAGTTTTAGTTGGGGGTAAGCTGCCTGAGGAGATTGATTCAATTGATCAAATAATTCCCAGCAATGTCATGATCGGCAAGCTAAATGAGGCCAAAACTGATATCGCTGATGAAACCACCCAAAGTTGGGAGCATCTAATTAAACAAGCCAAGATGATCCTTTGGTCTGGACCAGTTGGTCTCTATGAGAACTCAGAAAATGATCAAACCCAAAAGTTAGCTCAAATGATCACCAATTCTAGCGCCCAAACTATCATTGGGGGGGGAGATACCCTGGCCGCTGCCAGCAAATTTGGTTTAATCAATCAATTTACCTTTGTCTCTCTTGGTGGAGGAGCGATGTTAGAATTCTTAGAAAAAGGTACGCTGGCAACCATTCAAGCTCTGGAGTAGGTTTGAAAATCTCTTGACAACGACTTTTCACAGGAGTAGCATTTAAAAGTAACTGTAGTTTGCCCAGTAAAATCCGAGCAGTATTGAGGCTAACAGTCTCAAGCGTTCCCTTTAGACTTTTCCCTTCAGCGCTTTTAAAATGGGATAAGGCCAGAAAGCTGGTGATTTTTTATGGCAACACGAACAGAAGTCGGTTTTAGTGTCACATTGAATGGCCAAAGATCCACTTACGCAGAAGTGTTAAGTGGTCACTATCCAGAGATGAATTGTGATATCAAGGGGGCTGATCAAGATAAAGTTCGTCAAATTGATGCGCTTTTAGATAGATGGTATCCTGGGAACAAATCTGAAACCGTAGCTATCAGATTAGCTACTAAGCAACTTTACCTTAGCCATTTGGACAGATTGTATATACCACAGAGTTAAATCTTAGCTAGTTGTACTATCTATCTAGTTAACCTAAAATAAATTTATGGATCCAACTGACCCAAAAGATCAAAATAATCTTTGGAATCCACCTCCATACACTCCCGCCCAGACTTTACCGGAAGTTCCCGTGGTTCCATCTAGCCCATCCCCGGAGCCAGCTCCTCAGCAAAACCCTAAAAAAGTCCGCGTTGCCATCAATGGCTTTGGCCGGATTGGCCGCAACGCCTTTAAAGTCGCAGTTGAAGATCACACAAATGAATTAGAAATTGTAGCAATCAACGACTTGACTGAACCCAAAGTCTTAGCACATCTTTTGCAATATGACACCGCTTATGGCCATTGGGGCAAACAGGTCACCTCTGATGAAACCAGCTTTAGTGTTGATGGTGTTAAATATCCAATCTACGGCGAAAAAGATCCCACCAAGCTGCCTTGGGGGCAATTAAATGTCGATGTGGTGATCGAATCAACAGGTAGATTTACTGATGAAGAGGGGATGAAGCAACATCTCACTGCCGGAGCCAAGAAAGTAGTTTTATCTGCCCCAGCCAAAGGGGGTAATATTGGCACCTTTTTAATTGGGGTTAATCATCATGACTACAAAGGTGAGAATTTGATCAATAACGCTTCTTGCACCACCAACTGTATCGCCCCAGTGGCAGCGATTATCTTAGAAAAATTTGGTATCGCTAAAGCTTTAATGACTACAATTCACTCTGTTACCGCTGAGCAAAACTTAGTTGACGGACCGCCCCCTGGTGGCAAATCAGGGGATTTAAGAAGAGCCAGAGCGGCCTATACCAATATCATTCCCACTACCACTGGTGCAGCTATTGCCACAACTGAAGCTATTCCAGAACTCAAAGGCCTCTTTGATGGGCGGGCCATCCGGGTTCCCACTATCGTTGGTTCAATTTCAGATTTTACCTTTCTACTCAAAAGAAAAACTAGCGTTCCAGAGGTCAATCAAGTCATCAAAGATGCAGCAGAAAATCCACTTTGGAAGGGGATTGTGGCTTGGACAGAAGATCCAATTGTTTCCTCAGATATCATTGGCAGACCAGAATCTTCAATTGTTGATCTCTCCTTAACTCAAATAGTTGATGGCGATCTGTTAAAAATCTTCGCCTGGTATGATAACGAATGGGGTTATTCCAACAGGTTAATTGAACAAGTCATCAATATCGGCAAAGTCTAATTAAATTTAAGATTGATTTCTCCGTGACTTTGTCTTAGAATCTCTTCTCATATGTCCTATATTGATCTTGAAAGACCTGGAGCAACTTACAGACTTATTCTTAATAGGCATAATAAGGCAATCGATCCTAAACAACTTCCAGATAACTATGAAGTTCTTTTATTAGAAGGAAGACATTCAGATGAAAGATTCGCATATGCATCTTTAACAGGTGATCCAAGAACAGGAGTATTTTACAATACATATGGTAAAATCATAGATGAAGCAAAAGAACAAAGATCTCTTATAGCTGCAGCAGAACCTATAAATTTTCCTAATACTTTGCAAGTTCAAGTTACTGGACTTACAGGATTGTTTTTAAAGAATCCCGGATTTCTCTTTCGATTTATTCGTGTTCTGCAGTTAGGCGGAGCATCAACAGAAATAAAATCAGGAGATAGAAACTTTAGAGCAATTGAATCAAGTATGCAACAATATAGAAGCCATTTTCCTAAAAGCGGTTTAGCCGAATTAAGAGATGTCATAATGGCTCAACGAGCTTTCTGTTTGGCAAACCAGCTTAAAGAACATCAGGCAAGTCCAACTAGAATAGTCCTAGCAGCAGGTTTATGGCATATGAATATTCTAAAAGAGTTAGAGTTAGATCCCAAAGAAAGAATTGCTAAGATATGTGATTACCCTAACCTTAGACAACTATATCCTTTAGAAAAGTTTTCAAAAATTCAAGGATTAATATACGAACCAAAAAGAGGATTATTTTTGCCTATGGTTTTTGAAGATCAGCAATTAAGAGCGGCTCTTAGAAAACTAAGAAGAAGAGCTTAGTTCTTCTTTCCTAAGTCTAATTTCTACCTATCATGTCTAAATCGCCTAATTCATGCCTCCACCTCCGAGGTGGCAAGCTAAAACCACTAATTTTTTTTCATTTTATCTCTATAGATTCACTAGCCTTACCAAGTAAATCATGAGACCCCGAGTTGTTGTAAACAAAAATTTCTAGGTTGTGAGTCCCTGCAGGGGTGCCAGCGCTGTCCCAGAGTCCAGTTGCCAGCACATCATCATCCACCTGTTTAGCTGCCAGATCAGTCCGCTGTTTGCCATCAACTGTATAGTAGGCATCAAACTTACCAGGTCCTGAGTCAGGGTGAGAGACCCGGGCTTTGACCACAATCTGACCAGTAATTACTTCAGAAGGAGCTGGACTTAAAACTTGCAAACCTCCAAAATCAGCCTGGCTTTTAATAATTTGTTGATTGCGCAAACCATTAACTCCCAGAAAAATCCCCACAGCCAGTAAAATTAACACAATCACTGAAGCATTTTTTCCCAATAAAGAGGGCATAGATTAATCTAAATACATTAAGTCTCAAGAGTCAAGCTCACAAATTCCTCTTGTTCTCCTTTGCTAATTTCACTACAATGAATAAAGAATGCGTGCCCTCCTCTCGCTACTTGTTTTTAGCTTATTAATTTTCCCCAGTCTGTCTCTGGCTCAAAATCCGACTCCCAAACCCACCATTCAACCAGCCGTCCTTCAATATGCCCGGGTCACTCCGGATTCACCTTTGCATTTATTAAAGAGCGCTGGAGAAAAAATCCGCACCTTGCTGACAATCAGAACCAACTCCAAGATTAGTTTACAATCAGCTTTGGCTCAAAATAGAATCAATGAAATAAATACACTCGCTAGCAATCAAAAGATCAATCAAATCCGGAAAACATTGGAAAGTTACTCAAAGTCAGTTGAAGCTGCTCTCCAACTAGCTAGCAAAGATGAAAAACTTCGCTCCACTATTTTAGTTAATTTGAGTAAGCAGATGAATATTTTAGAACAAGATTACCAAAAGTTATCCGATGCCAACTCTAAACAGCTCATAGCCCAAGTGATTGATCAAAACAACAATAAAATTCAAGTGGGGGTAACTGGTTTAAGCGATGCTCAGAAAAAAATCGTTCAACCGCTGGTCATTGACCGCCAAATTGAAGCGAGTAACTTTATGAGAAGAGTAGCGGTAGAGCCACTTTTAGATAAAACCTTTACCAGCCAGCTCCAAACCCGCTTCAAAAAAACTGATGAAGTCTTAAAACAAGTGGTTACTCAGCTGATTAAGACAAAGAACGCAACTTCGTCTGCTGGTAGGTAGAATATAGTATATAGAATGTAGAATATAGCTCTATTCCATATTCTCTATTCGATGTTCAATAATCGTGTTACTTGCAAACAGCTGTTCCCGCGCTAGCATTAGCGGTGCAGCCAGTTGCACAAACCACTGTCACTAATTGGCCATTGCCAGAACCAATAATATTTTTACCCTCACAATGAAATTTAATATTTCCTGTCACTGTGGTAGTTACCCCAGATGAGGAGGTAGTAATTGATGTGAAAGAACCCTTGCTTGAGCTGGTAGCTGGCGTAGTTGCCTTACAAAAATCTGCAGCTACATCATCAGTATATCGGTCCACTGAGATCCCGCCATTTAAGCAGTTGTACCACTTAGCAGCAAAGCCCACTTTACCTGGGTCACAGGCATTTGAAGAGACCAAATCCCAAGTACTGACATCAAATTTATTCACATCGCAAACCTTACCGCTGACCTTTTCTCTGCCTCCATTTTGAACTCCTGGTTGATTAACAGAGGCCCCACCTGACTGAACTTTAGTCAAACCTGGAAAAGGAGAAGCAGCAGTTAGTTTAATATTATTGGCATCACCCCAGTTAAAAGCTAAATTAACCAAAGCCATTCCAATCACATTCAAATCTTGCGGAGCGATTCCACCAATTGACTGATTAGCATTTATATATTGATTACCTTGTTGTAGCAGATGCTTTAGCTGAGAGGGGACAGTAGCACAATCTTGCAAAGTAGTGCAATCTGGCGCTCCCTTAATAGCTGGATCAGAGAGAAGTGCTTGTGAGGTTGCTAGCCTACTAGCTGGAGTAGATGTAGTTTGAATTGGAGCCTGGGTCTTACATTCATTAGACAGCCCCAAATCTTTTTGGGAGATTGAACAAGTCGCTTTGCCACTACTGTCTTTGCCATTTGGTACCAAGATATTCTGAACTTTGTGTTGATAAAGTTTTCCAGAAGGTCCATCTGATGAGCAACTTTGTGAACCAAAATCCTTTTCCTCAGTTGGGCATTCGGATAGGCCAGTTACTCTAGTATTTGTATCCGGATAATAGAGTGAGCTAGAAACCTTGGGTGTGCAAACTTTCTCATACTTGCCACAAACAAAATTGGCATCCCCACACTCTGAATCAATTGAACAAACTTTTTTAGTAATATCAGAGCTAACTACCACATCCTCTTTTTGCTTGGTGCTAGTTCCAGCTGGAGTAGCAGCTGCTATGGAAGTGCAATAATAGCCATCAGCTTTAGCTTGTGCTGCCACACTTTCACTACAAGTTGAAGAAGCTGCGCTGATGATACTTAAAGCGCCAGGGCAATCATCAGCTTGAACTTTAGCAATCACTGCATCTGAAGTTCCAGTACACATTGGGGAATCAGCAGTTTGAACTGCAGCAGGTGAGGTAGGTGATGAGGAGACTGCTGGGCTTGTGGCAGGTGTTGTACTCCCTGTTCTGACAGGGGCGCTGGTTGTTGCAGGTGGTTTAGTAGTGGAAGTAACAGCCTGAGCATTCAACCTATCTCCAGTCGATCCTTTGGAAGAAAGCACTCCAGTTGCTCCAGCATTATTACACCCTCCCTGCTGAACTCCAACTAACATATCAGTTCTAGCCTCAGGTGCAAGTGTGCCTAATTGATTAAAATCCTCCAGCGATCCCCGGTAAATCCAGGCGTTCCCTTTAGTATCACAATCATATGAGATGTAGCTCCCATCTCCAAAAGGTATAACTGAATCAATAGCTTTAGTTGAAGAAGTTTTTGTGATCTCCTCCAGTCTCTTATACACAATCCCAGGATTATGGGTAATCTCATTTTGACATTCACCCCATTTGAAAGTCCCATTACCCTGATCAGCACAATACTGGTGTCCAACTGCACAAGCGAGAGGTGCATCCCCAGGCTTACAGCTATCCTTCGGAATACTGCCAAGATTAATTGGTAGGGGTTTGCATGCATTCACAGCATCAAATGCTGCAGTAGCTTTGCTGTTGCAGGCATCACTCCCTACAATACCTTTATTTAACTCCTCCCGCGCTGAACTACACAGACCACTAACACTCAACCCAATTACATGATCCAAATCTGAACAAGTAATTGGACTAACGTTAACTTGCGGACAAGAGATCTGATATTCAGAGGTCGGCATGGCTGTTTTTCTATACTCACATTGTTTGCCGTTCCATGCGTATAAAATATTTTGCTTATTAGCGCAGTCAAACTCAGCCAGTCTTTGTTCGCAGTTGACCTGTTCTGCTGTTTTTGGTACTTGGGTCAAAGGGCCTTCTATGGGTACGCATAGATTACCATCGCACTTTAGTGAGTCATCGCTACACGTATATAATGTTGGAGCTCCCAAACCAGATTTCTCTATACAGGCCCCACCACTTTTGCCAGCTGCTGCCACTGGTTTTTGGCAAGAACCTTGATAGCAGACCAAGTCGCTACCGTCACAATGAGGATTACCAGTATTAATCCCAAAGAAAGAATCATTCACACATTTCCCTCCAAAATCTCCATTCTTTGGACCAGTCGCAACAGCAGGAGGAGCTGGATTCTGGGGAGGAGTTCCCACACTTTTATCAGCTTGGGTAGGAGCAGCAGGTTGGGGTGGACCATTACCACTATTTTGCTGCACTAGACCTAGCAGGGGAGAGAGGGGACATGAGAAGTGACCTACCAAACATAGCAGTTCAGAACCGCCATATCCTGCTGCAACCAAGAGTGCAGGCTTGGATGTGACTGCGGCCTTTGCTTTATCAGCAATTACACTCAACGGCCCAGAAGATTCACCACTTGGCACTATAGCAACTGGAGCTCTAACAGCTGGAACTGCAGCGGCAGGAGCTGGTTCAGGTGGGCGAGCAGCAAAACTATCAGCATCATTTAAAAGCTCATTAACCCTGGCTCTAGATGCTCCCAATTCACTTAAGTTAGGATTACTTGAGTTTGCTACAGCATGGACTGGTTTAGCTGAACTACCGTTCAAAACCTTCTCTAAATCTTCCAGGTTTGTTTGGTTTGGATCCCAGGTGGGGCGTTGGGTCGGGATATCTTCTGCTCTTAACCCAAAGTTTCTTCCAGAAAAAGTCCCAGACTGCAAATCAACAACAATATTACCATCAGCATCAACTCGATATTCTCCGGAGAATACAACCGGATTATCAGGTCTAGCAACTATTCCTCGTTCAGGATTACCTTCCCACATACTGTAGGCGATCTGTTGATGTTTAACTCCACCCTCATTTGCCGATCTGGCTAAGGGATCAAGTCCTGGTTTACCTGCACCTGGAACCTCTGCATAGAGAGTAGTACCATCTTTAAATGTGACATAATTACCTCCAGTTCCTGGTTCTGGAGAAGTTTGACTTAAATCAAATACTGCACCTTTATTAGCAGCTGCAGGTTCAGCCTCCGGAATAGGTTTAAGTCCTAAAGCTCTTGCTGCATTGTCCTCAGCCTCATAGTTTGCTTTAGTGATGCCATAATCTTTACCATAATCGGACTCAATCTTTTTAACTACATCATCGGCCTGGTTCTTCAGATAATCCCTAGCTGCTGGTTCTGTTACTACCACTGGTTCAACCACTGGTTCTGCAGCTAGGGGAGTAACTGGTGCAGCTCCTGGAGCTACATGATCTCCTGCTTCTGCTAGCGCCCCGCCTGGGGTCTCAGATGAATCAACCGCCGAAACTCTAGCACGAGGTGGGGCATAATATTCAATATACTCCACCCCAGTATCTGGATCAGTATAGATCCGACGATATTTATCAACATAGGTTAAACGGGCCCTCGGGTGAGCAGCCCGGTCAAAAGCGCCTCCTGGAGCAAGTCCCAAATCTTCTGGAGTAATTCTAACTGGAGGTTCAATGGGAGTCCTTATAACCTGAACATTAGGTTCAATCAGATTCAAATCTTCAGCAGAAGGTTTAATCACCACCACTCCAGGTTCAGAACCCGCTGGAGGCGCGGGAGTAATTGGTTCTGTGGACCTGGCAACTGGTACAACCGGAGTTTCTGGAATCTGAGCATCTAAGTGAGCTTGGGCGCGGGCTCTAATTCTCTGATAAGTAGAGGTATCTTTGTTTATAGATCTAGAAACTACATCCCAATCAATTGTGTTTAAACCCAGTTCACCAGCAGCTTGTTCTCTGGTAATTTCCCCATTTCCTAACCTCCGTTTTATATCAGCCAGTTTTGCATCAAAATCAGCCCCTGTACTTGGTGCTGAAACAGGTGCGGCAGGTACAGCAGGTGTAGCTGGGGCTGGATTAGTTACAATTGGTTCTTTAGGTAAGCCCGCCTCAACCTTTTTATTGTATTCAGCTATAACTGCCTCTGGGCTATCTCCTCTCACAAATTCTCCATCTACTGGATAGCGGCTTCTATAAGTTGTTGGCGGATTTTTACCAGACAACCTATCAAATAATGATGGCCCTCCCTCAGGAATGACATCTTCAGGTTTTAGATTAGGTTCATAAGCTACATCTGGCAATTTTACTCGATTATTACCGCTATAAGTACTACCCTCATAAACTGGTTTTCCATCTTGGAAAACAATTGAAGTTGTGCCATCAGGATTTTTCTGAAGTTTAGGCGTATAAACAACCCCATCTTTTGCTTGAGCCTCTAAATCTGGAGGCAAAATCGTCTCCGGATTAGTTACCCTCCTTGTATCATCCAGCGCGGCTTCAACCTTGGCTTTAATATTACTTCCAGCATCAGTATAAAGCCCTTTTTTAGTATCAGTAGTATTGGCTAATGTTTTAAATTCATCAGGGGTAATACCTAGTGCCTGGGCATAAGCTTCAGCATCTTTTGATCCACCGCTTTTGTAATCATCAATGGCCTTTTTAATAACGGCATCATTTGAATCTTTATTTAAATCATAAGTCTTATTATTACCATCAACAGTTGTCACCTGAATTTTAGAGCAAGCTGCAGCTATTTTTGCTCCCAGAACTTGAGTGCTAGTTAAAGAGGAGGGGAGTAAACTAATAACTGGGCAAGGGACTTCCTCCGGCACCCCTCCTGGAGTTTCAGGGGCAGCAGCTGGTTTAGCAATTGGTTCAGAAACTGGGACATCATTTCCATCTACTACTGGATTAACTGCCGGTCTCTCAGGTGGTGCTGCAGTAACTGGACTAGCAGGAGTCTCAGGGGCTACTGGAACCTGTCCCTCAACTCTGCCTAAATCTGCCTCAGTTGTTGGTCCACCTCCAACAATTTTCCCATCCCTAACTTTGTAAGTATTTCCATCTGCCCCAACTATATAAGTATTTGGATCACCCTCTAATTTATAGGTCCCTTTAAACTCACTTGGAGCCGGTTGACCAACCACATCATTAATAGTTCTAGTAGTCACTGGTTGCCCAGTCGCTGCATCAGCCCCTGTTGAAAGCACAGCTGGATTCTCAACTTTAGGTACTGTCGAATCCACAACTGGCAACACTGACTCTGCCGGCTTAGCTCCACCTCTTTCTAGCAGTGCATCCAAATATTTAACTTCTTCTGGAGTTAGTGCATTTTTAGCTGCAGCCAGCTCTTCGACAGTTGGCCTCTTCCCCAAAGCTGTGACCAATCCCTCAACTTTACCGGAATCAACTGCTAACTGTCCAGCTTCATCAATTGCTTTTGCCCCTGTAACTAAACCCGTACCTTTTTGGGCTAATCCTTTTAATGGTCCTTCAACAACTCCACCAGCTCCAGCTCCCAAAAGACTTATTTGACATGTTGTATCATTAACTCCGAGGATGCTGCAGCTTTGAGAAGCCACCGTAAAACCTGCAATTTGAGCAGGTAAGGAAAGGCCTGTGGTTGCAATAGCTCCTGATACACCTTCTCCAATCCCTGCAGTAGCTACAGTTGCAGTTGTTCCAGCGACCAATATCCCAGCCACTCCATTTCTGCAATTGAGAGCTCTGTCAGTCAAGCTGCCATCAGGATTCCTCTCATTGATACATTCTTCTAATTGCTTTTTATACTCAGAATTGCTATCAAAAACCCCGGCTGCTCCCTTCTGAAAATCTCCCAAAAATGTTCCATCAACTATATTTTTGGCAAAATCAATCTGCATCTGTCCGGGAATTGCAGCTATTTGAACAGCTGCTTGGGGAATTTGATCAGGATTATCTTTTAGTTTTCCAGCTAAATCTATTCCTGCACCAATAGGATTAGCCACTGCCGTGTCAAAATCTCCTCCCAAAGTCTCCAAAACAGCTCCTCCAGCATTGCCGGCTTGGTGTAGTATATTTCCACCAACTATCCCAGCAACCTGAGGACCTTTGTAATTAATTGCTTCAAGCTGTTTTTTACCTTCTTCACCAGCTAAATAATCTATAGCTCTATGATCTCCCGTAACTAATCCGATTGGCCCAATGGAAACAATTGCTCCAACAGGACTATCCCAAATGCCCTTGCCAACATTACTGGCTCCAGCAACTAAATTACCTAAAGGGTTAGAAAAAGATTTTAAAATTCCGTTGACAACGGTCTCACCTGTATTAAGAGTTTGGGTTGTCACACCAAGCTGCTTAGCCAGTTCCTCAGCTTTGGATTTATCGCTGACAAACTTTTTACTAACACATTTATCTCCTTCAATCTGTTGGTAATCAACCTCATAATAGCCGCCTCCTTTAGAAGTAAGGCTAGCATTGGCCGGACACTGCGCGTTATTTGAAGCTGGAGAAGGGATCGCAGCTGCTGCTGAGAAGTTTGAGCCTTCACAGTCTAAATGTTTATCTGGAATAGTTGCTGGCGCGCTATAGCTACAGCTTTCTCCATCAAAAGCAGTTCGGGTTGTCTCCCAAAGCTTGCCATTATAACAATAGTCTCTTTTTTCTGGACAATCTTGAGACGCCCCAGCTGGTTTCAAGTCAACGCAAGCCTCCGGACTATCTAAATTTTCCACTAAACATTGGTTGTATGCTTCTAATGCCTTTTTGCTATCAGGTAAGGGAGCCGCTACTGGTTTAACTCCACCTCCGCCAGCACAGGCCACTTGATCTCCAGAGACTATAATTTTGGCTCCTGAAGCGATACAAGTATCAGCCACTTGTTGACCACCTTCAGGTAAACTCTCACACAGTCCTGAGCCTAAATTGCAGTAACTGCCAGCACCACATCCTGGATCACTGGTACAAGCTGCCGACTTGGGAGCCTGACACGACCCATCATTTTCAATCTCATTAACCACTAGATGGCAAGAATTGATCTGACCATTTTCATCAGTCGTAAACTCCGCTTTGCTTTGAAATCTTTTTCCTCCAGAACAAAGTGGTTCACCATCATGACAAGCCGCGCTGCTTAACTGTTGATCTGATGGTTTAATATTGCTACAAGCTGATTCATCAAAATTGTTCTCTGCCAAACAGTTGTTATAAGCATCCACAGACCCCGGGCCAGAAGCAGGCAAGCTGGCAGTAGCTGGAGCAGTATAGTCTGGCTCTCCACAATCAGGTGTTTGCCCATCATAACTAACTACTATCCGGTTATGATAAGTATATCCAGCTGGCAACCCCTCATCAGTGCAGGCTTTGGTAATCGGACCAGTTCCACCGCTAGCAGTTCCTGGGTCGCTATCACACAAACTGTTATCCACTACAGTTTGAATCTCCTGTCCATTATCATCTGCAGTAATTTCAATACAGGTATTACCAATCAATTTATGGTAGGCACTCGATCCTGGGTTATAAACTGGAGAAGAGTTTGGATTGGGCGTCCCGCTACAAACCCCAGCCCCATCAGTATTTGGATCTAAGACTTGTTCTCCAAAAATACATTGACCGATCTCATCGACTGAGGAGACATAAGCTCTAATTGGTTGGTTGTTCCGGCAAAAACTATAGCTAGCACCAGGATCGCAGTTTGGAGAGGAGCTTACTGGAGGAGCACCAGAAGGTGGAGGAGCGTTGCTACAAGTTTGACCAGCAGGTAACTTACCACTCTCATCAGTACAAGTTGGATCATAAACAGGCTGTCCAGTCACATCGCCAGTACAAGTATTGGCCTTAATCGCTTGCTGGCAAGAGACACAATAATTTTGAAGTTGGCAAGAAGAACCTGAGCCAGAAGAGCTGTCAGGAATACAGTCACTCCAATAATTACCACTGGCACTATACCTGCAAAATTGATGCCCACCTGTGCAAGCCACAGTATCCTGAGTGGTGGCTGTAATGTTACAAGCATTATGAACCGGCAGGTCGCAGCTTTGCCCCGCTGGCAAGTTTGTTCCTTCGCAATTTGGATCTGGGTATTGGTAACTAGAGGGAGCATCATAACCGCAAGAATCATATTGAGTCACCATCGCTGTGTGACAACTAACGCAAACCGGATCGGTCGCTTGGCTATAACAAGCTGCTAGAGGAGCCGTTGTCCCAGTTCCTGTGCCGCTACCTGAGCCAGAACCACTTCCTGAGCTGCCTCCTGAACTTCCACCACTAGTTGCGCACCCTGCTGTGCAAGAGTCATCCTGCTGATCCTCATTAAAAAAATGTTGGGAGCAATTATCGTAATAGCGGTATCTATGTACCCCACAAACCCCAGTACAATAATCACTACTAAATTCTCTCGAATCACAAGCTGGGGCAGGTTCTCCCGAGCCACCACAAGGCTCGCCATCATTTTCCAGAGTCCCATCATCTAGAGCGTATTGCCAGAAGCCCTGATAACATATCCCGTTGGGTTTACTTTGAGCCTGAGTTTGGCTAGAAAAACTGGGTTGGATAAATACAGCCAGAGCTAAAAAAGCAATTAGTAGAATTAAACGGATGGCAAGGTTATTTTTAGCATGCATTGGTGTCATCTAGAGACTTTTACAGGTACGACTAGCTGACCAATCTGAGATGGGGGAGCAGTTGACAAAGAAAACAGGTGAATATGCAAAGAATGTTCGCCAGCACTCGCCTCGGTTGCATCCCAAACCCCAGTCAAGCTAACCTGATCGGGTTTAATCCGGGTCACTTTAAGGGATTTGTAATTAGAAGACTCATCAACATTAAAAGAAGCGATCACCTTGGAAGTTTCTTCAGTAGTTTTGGAAGTCGCATAGATGACAATTGGTCCAGCTTTTTGTGGTTTAGTATCAGGTAAAGTTATCTCAACATTGGCAGCGGGAGCAGCTTTTGGTTTAAAGGCTGTCCGGTGTTGGGAAAGATAAACACCCAGTCCAATTCCCAGCAGTAAAAATACTAAAACAATGACAGCAATAATATCCTTCTTCAAGAGCTCCATAAATATATATGTATATAAGGGACATATTTATCTTATGGAGTTTGTATCTTGCAAGTCAAGACAGAAACTAGCGCAGTGTATAAACAATTGAAGCGTTGCGGACGATCTCAATCTTGCTTGGAACAGAGACATTCCGGTCAGAGGCTGTGCCCAAAGAAACTCCCGCGCTACCAGTTTGGTCAGTGGCAATGCTGACCATCTTACCAACTCTTTTGCCAGCAGCCGCCGCTATATTAGCCGCTTTAGCCTGGGCATCTTTAACAGCCAAATTAATCGCTTGTTTTTCTAAATCAGCCGCGTTTTTACTAGTAAATTCCACGCTCCCGATATTTTGAAAGTTATTATCAAAAAGCGCCTTAATCACAGTTGGATATTTATTGACGTCAGTTAAACTAACATTGACATCGTTGCTGGCCCGGTAAGAAAAAGTGTTCGTTCCCGATTTGATTGGAGTCAAGCTCGCATTAGAAACCAAAATAGCAGTTTTGTCCACCCCAGCTCCAGTCAAAACTTTGGTCAAAGTTTGAGCAATTGCCGCATTTCCCGAGAGTGCACTGGCACTATCTGAAGCTGTGTTGCTAAAATTAACAGTTAATTTAACTAAATTAGGAGCGGCATTAATCTTGCCAACTCCAGAGGAGGTAATAATCGCTGGACGGTCGACGTAGTTTGTCTTAAATCCCCAAACTACCAGAACCAAACTCAGTAAAAATAAAACTAGCAAGACTTTAACAGATAAAACAAACAACTTCTGCATATTTAATTAAAGACATAAAGGAGTCTAAATTGCAAGCTTAGTCAATTAATCTCTCCAAAATAGATAGACCTCTATCCTGGCGGTCCTGATTGACCTTGCCAGAGGCATCATAATCAGTTGGAAAGAGCTGACCTGTCTCTGGGTTTCGGTATAAAACTCCAAACGAAGCGGTGGTGTTAGCCTGAGCCACCCAAACTCTGTCACCAGATTCACTGACATCTGTCACCAAAGCCACATGACCATAATTTTTGGGACCACCTTGAATAACTACCAAATCACCTGGTTTGGGTAGATAAGTATCAGCCTGAACTTTCCAAAACTGAGCTAGCCCGGAATTTCCAGCTACTGCCTTAGTCCAGTCAGCCGCGTTATAAGTTTGAAAGCCCTCCACAGCTTCAGGTTGGCCGGCTTTAAGGTGAGCAGCCACTATAAAAACAGTGCATTCCAGACCCTGGACTTCTTTAATATAGTTAAACTCACTTGTTTGTGTCCAACCATTATAAATACCACTTTGTGGTTTTAAATCTTGAGCAATTTGGACCGCTTCAGTAACGACAGCCTCTCTTTTAGGATCAATCTTGGGAATTATCATCTCCATCTCTGCAGTTGAACTTTGAGCAGGCGCCATCAATAAATCTAAGCTGTCTACTTCTGCTAAAACTGAAGCTGTTTGAGCTTCCAGGGCCAGGCCTTGGAATCCTGACAAAAAGTCCCACCCTAAGGGTGGGCTACTAGGCACCAAGGCCAGGCCTTGCGTGGCTGATGAAATAATTCTTGTCGTTGCTAAAACCGGTTTGACTTCAGGTACAGAAAATCTGCTTGCTCCAAAGCTAGTAATTGCCAAAATTGCTGCCGCTCCCAGCCTGAAAAGCCCACCTCCAACCCTAAATCTCCCCCGGTTTTTGATGGCAACTGGTTCCCGCGCTAACTTGTCATTCTGAGGCACCGAAGAATATATATCCTTCTTTAGCCACTCAGGTCCTCGACTCTGAGGTCGCTCGGACTCGAAGAGATGACAAGGTTGACTTTTACCAGCAATAACATCTTCAACTCTGGATCTAAACCCTTCAAAATCAACTGCTTCATCATTAACCCCAGCAAAAGCTTGATTAATCTGAGCGATTAGGCGGTCAATCTCTGCATTTGAGCCATTAGCAGCAATATCCTGGCTAATCGATTCCCTAAGCTCTCGAACATACCCCAACTTTTTGGCTGTCTCTAAATTCATCTCTGGCATAATTGCGAATTATAGCCCATAGCCTAGAAAGTAGCAAATTATAAGTCAAGAATTATGCACCATGAATAAAAAATAAAGCCTGTAAAATAGCTCATAACCAATACTATTAAAAAACGTTGACTTTCTAATCAAATCGGGTGTATAAACTAAATCATGGAACTAGCACCAATTGCTAAGGTTGAAGTTTTACGGGACTATGTTAAGAGGGAGGTCAGAGCACCCGGTACCTCTGATTATAGCAGCTTAAAATATGTCAATCCATTTTCAACTTTTGAGTTTACTTCTCAGGAAAGATTCAGTCTCGACCTAGCTTCAGTTAATATTATGCCTGGTGAAGGAGGGAATGGAGTAGATGTAGTTTGTTTTGATATTCCAAGCACTAAATTTTGGCCCCATAAGCGTAATACAGGCTATGTAACAAAAGAGTCCTGGCATCAAAGCCTAGGTCGGTTTCCTGGCGGTCTAATAAAATCTGTCTACGGTCGGCCGGAAACAATTAGTGTTGAGTTTTTAGGCAATGAAGATAGGTTGGGTTTGATTCCTTTAATGCACAAACACCTCAAAAACTTTACCCCTGCTGTCTCACTAGATTCTGTCCCGCTAGATTTCCCAAAAGGCCCCCTGGAGGAGGCCAGAAGAGTAGTTATAGCTAGTCCAACCGTACATGCCACGCTTCATAATCTACATTCTACCGATCGCCAAGGTTCTATCTTTCCAAATGATCCAGAGAAGCAAGGATTTTTAGGACGAGCGATGTTGTTTACTGAAATGAGAGCTAATTCTCAAAAGCAAGTTTTAATTGAAGCTAGACTTGGTTTGGCTTATACTGCTGACTCAGAAGGAATTTTAAGAGTTAATAGAGGTGGTTGGAGAAAAGTTAGTGATGATGTTAATATCTGGCAACTCCGGTATTTAACCACTCTCCTTAACAGATTTATGGCTAGAATTGCCAATGGAGATCTGCAAAGTTGGGTTGAAAACAACGGTTTTCCCCTGCGCCTCGCTAGCGAGTTAATGGAACATGCCGGACAAGAGCCAAATTATCCAGAAGTCCACAGGACCCTGAAAAGCTATCAATATTGCTATGGTATTGATCTATTGGACGAGGCCACAGGCTACACTACAAGTGATCCTTGGGTCAGGAAATATAGTGAGCTGATAGACCAGTCCGCCTTTCAAATGAAAGCTGAAAATTCGACCTTAGCTCAACCTTGACTAGCGCGCCCGAGCGTGTTAAAATTCCCCTCAGTGATATATTTCGCGAGAAACAACGCTACTAATTAACCTCCAGCTTGGATCCTTCCAAGTACGGAAGGCTCTCAAGCGTTGCATCCCTCAAATTTAAAGTTTAATAGTAATTGGGCCTGCTAAGCTCACTTTATGGGCCCCTAGCTCATTTGGTAGAGCGCCTCATTTGCACTGAGGAGGTGAGGGGTTCGAGCCCCCTGGGGTCCACAGTAGCTATTAGTCATTGGTCTCTGGTCATTAGACAAAATCTAGCGACTAAAGACTAGCGACTAAAAGCTAGGTTTAGGTCAAAGAGCAAAAACCTAATTTGTACTTTGAAATGTGAATACGACAAAATCGTCATCTAGAAGTAGATGGCGTGAAGGCCAAATTAAATACAGAATGAAGCAATTCAATTATGTAGTTTTTTAAGAAAGCCAAGAAATACTCAACAATAATGCATACGGTGGATGCCTAGGTCGAAAGTACCGATGAAGGACGTACATGGTTGCGATAAGCTCCGGGGAGCTGCCAAGAAGCTTTGATCCGGAGATCTCCGAATAGGGTAACCATCCATTTATGGAATTGTTTACTGAATACATAGGTAAACGAGGGGTACGCGCTGAACTGAAATATCTAAGTAAGCGCAGGAAAAGAGAACAATAGTTTATTCCCTGAGTAGTGACGAGCGAAACGGGAACAGCCTAAACTTTGCATCCGTTCAGATCGCAAGATTTGGACCGCAGAGGGTTGTAGGAGCTTTATATGCGATCTCGCAAGGATAGCAGAACAGATTGGAAAGTCTGACCAAAGAGGGTGATAGTCCCGTAAACGACATTCAAGCGAGCGTAGAAGCCACCTGAGTAACCTAGGACACGTGTAATCCTGGGTGAATCCAGCAAGACCACTTGCTAAGGCTAAATATACTTTCGGACCGATAGTGAACTAGTACCGTGAGGGAAAGGTGAAAAGAAGAGCGAAACGCTCAGTGAAATAGTACCTGAAACCGTA
>CAYMIA010000019.1:0-19464 GCA_964390595.1 uncultured Gammaproteobacteria bacterium
TTGACAATGGATAATTCACAATTGACAGTGGACCTAAAGCAACTGTTTAAGAAGGCTGGGGAAAGTGCGGATAGATACATTAAAGGAATTAAGGATGATCAGTGGGAAAATGATACCCCCTGTACTGACTGGAACTTAAGAACTTTAGTAAATCACTTAGTTAATGAGAATTTGTGGGTGCCAGAGTTACTTTCAGGAAAAACTGTCGTTGAAGTGGGAGATGCGCTAGATGGAGATTTATTGGGTGAAGATCCCAAAAGATCTTGGGAGCAATCATTGCTGGAAGCCAATTCAGCTGTAGCAGATCTGAAGGATTTAGACCAAATAGTTCATGTATCTTGGGCTGATATAACAGCTGGTGAGTATTTAGGTCAGTTGATCTTAGATCGGTTAATTCATGGGTGGGATGTAGCTAAGGCGACTGGTCAGGAGACTGAACTTGATTCTGAGTTGGTAGAATTTGTCTATGAACAAAATAAGTCTAGAGAAAAAGAATTAAAAAATTCAGGAGCTTTTGGAGAACATATTGAAGTTGAAGAGGATGTCCCCTTGCAAACTAAGCTGCTAGCCTTGCTCGGTAGAAGGGCCTAGGGTGGATAAGGCTGCTTTGACTTGTCTCCAGGTACCATTGTTTTTCCAGGTTTCGGAATAGTAGCGGACTAGCTCCCATTTGACAGACGGATAGACATTTTCTAATCCTCGCCAAGATCTTGATTGTCCATTTTCCATGTAAAGAAGTGCATTTACAATTTCACGTCGACTGATATAACTAGGCCCCCCTTTTATATTAGGTCTGCGTTCGACTAAGGGTTGGATAATTTTCCACAATTCATCTGTTAAATCGGCAGAGTGGTCATTCTCCCAGTTTGGTATGGGTTCTGGTTTTATCTTTACTCTTATTTCTTTTTGTTTAAGAGGTACTTTTGGTTTTTCTTTGACTACTAAAATTTTCTTTCTTCTGACGCGTACTTTTGGAATCTTTGTTCGCTTTCTATTAATTGAATCAGGAACAAACTGAATATCTACTCTTGCTCCTGATTCAGTTTCAGCAGCTGGAGATGATGGTAATCGACTTCTTTCGGATAAAGAACGCATCCAGGCTTTGGTGGCGTATGGGTCCCATTGAAAATAGGAACAGATTCGACGAACTGTGGGTAAGGTTGGATTGGTATTGCCTTTTTGACAGCGCCGAAGTGTTTCGAATGAGATACCTGCGTCTCTAACGAGTTCAGGGACAGACAGCTCCCTTGATTGAAGTTCAATACTAATCATTTCCCAGAGAATACGGGAGGGGGATCTAAAAGTTGGTACGGTGAGTTTAGAAGGTAAGGTTTCTTCTTGTTCCGATGATTCTGAAGTGGGATCTGGAGATGGTTCAATATTGAGCTGACGCTCGTTTGTAGACATAAGCAAGGGAAATTTTACAGAACATAGTTTGGAATTGCAATTTTTTTCTTAGCAGCTATTGACAAAATCTGCTGACGTGAATAGAATTACCTCGATCCTGCTCAAATTATTACCTTATGCCAAAACAAACTCAAATAAATAAAACTACAATTGGACTGCGTCCCTTGATGGGGTATGTTTTAGTTGAACCCTCAGGTGCTGAAACTACTACTGCCTCAGGAATTATTTTGCCTGAATCGGCTCAGGAAAAACCAGCTCAAGGTAAAGTGGTGGCTGTGGGTGAGGATTTAATTTTGGAAAATGGTAAGGTGATGAGTTGCCCAGTTTCAATTGACGATGTGGTGGTTTATAAAAAATGGGGTGGAGACGAGATTAAAGTTGGCGGAAAGGAGCTAAAGCTGGTTAAGTTTGATGACTTAATGGCAGTTTTGGATTAAAAATTATGGTGACTGAAACAGAAACAAGATTACTTGAGGTTGATCCAACTAGTTTAAAAAGAGGAGTTGCTTTAGTGGGAGAGGGTTATGATTCAGTTTTGACTGCATCGAGTAGAGATGGGATGAGCCGGTTTATTTTGTCTCCAAATAGTTTGGCTAGTGCAGTAGTTAAGGCAGCTGCTTTGGCTGGGGAAGATGTAGAGGGTTTAGGGACTGCCAGGAAGCCTGTTTTTAGAGATCAGGTGGAGAAGGCAATGAAGGATTTGGGGATTGATTTAGGGGAAAGAAGGCATGTTTTGGGTGTGGCAGCCTCGTTGGATGAGAATGGGATGAGATATAACAGCTATGATTTGGCTTTTTGGAGGAGGGTATCGCCAGAAGATATCCAATCTGAAGAGGAGGTGAAGGCTACTCCGGTAGAGATCAGTGGAAGAGAAATGGCGAAGGATCAAGCAGTGCGGCTGAGTGGTTTACTATATTGGGTTGTGGAACACCTTGAAAATGATAAAGCGTTACCATATGCTTGTTGGCAAGCGTTTGCAAGGGAAGCGAATGTTTTAGGAGAATTAATGAGTGGAATGTTTCAAAAAAGTGGAGTTGATGTAGGAAAATTAAACTTAGAGGAGGGCCAAGATGGGAAGTGAGTTTGATGTTTCTTGTATGCAGGGAATTGAATTAAGAGGGAATGGGAAGGAGTTTGGAGTAGAGGCTGAGGATGATCCTTCGACTGGTGCTCAGGATAAAGATTTTGACGTGAGGTGTGCGTAAGCACCTGCTGGATTGGGGATTAAAAAGGAAGAAGTGGTTCAAGAAGAAGTACTGGATCGCCTTAGAGATACTTGGTGGGTAAACTACAGAGACAGAGCAGGAAGGAATATTTAGGAGATTAAGAGATGGCTAGAGAAAAAGTAATTGATGAGGAGAGCTTAATAACTAGAAGAATAGTGCTGGTAGATGTGCCAAAGAGAGGGCACGACATTCCAGCAAAGCTGGTTGTAACTGGGCAGGTGGAGGGTGTTAGGCAAACCTATGTGCTGCTAGGTTCAGTTAGACAGCTGCAACACGATGTCGGATTAAGATATGTTTTAAGGATTGGTTACCAAGGGGGGATTGAAGAGGTAATAGAGAATCACCCAGCTGTGATTAGGGTTGAACAGGTGCTGGGAGGAAGAGCGCTTCAAGATAGTCAATTAGGTAAAGTAGATGGGTTAACTGCGGCAAAATTAAGAAGAGCTTTTGTGGAAGGTGCAGAAATGGCGATTGGACACTATGTATTGCCTACAGAGGTAGGATTGAAGCCAACTATTGTTGAGGAAGAGGAAAGTTTGTGGGTGCCAACCAGGTTAATGTTGATGGATAGGTGGAAATTTGAAGAACTGCCAGATTATATGAGGAGAAAAAATGGCTGAAAAGCGAGAGCAAGAATTAAGAAATTTTGTAGAGTTAGCAGAGGGGACAAAAAGATGGGTGGCTAGTGCAGGGGACGTAGACGCTAACCGGTTATTTTATGAGTTAATGCAAAATCCGTTAGTGCCTCAGATTTATAGGGATGCGATTAATAAAGTAATAGAGCGAGCGAGAAGAGAGGGCTTTGTGAATGGGGTAAAAGAAGGTTTGGATGGGGGTCAGCCACTTTATGAGGAGCTGAGAGCTAGGGCAACATCTCCTGAGAATGTTCAAGCGGTTAGTTCTGCGATGTATAAATGGCAGATGAGTAAAGGCGGTGTGAGTCAGGAGGATCGTAGCTTTTGGGATTTATTAGAGATTGCTGGAAGGGTGAGAGCACGTTCTCAACAGGACTTAGCGCCTGATGGAAAGAGTTTGGAATTTTATGAGCAAAGAACTAGTGCTGAAGAGCGAAGATCGATAGCAAGAGCAGAAAGAGAGGTTTTTGGAATTTAAGATATGGCAGGATCAGTAGAAGACAGAATGGATATATTTAATGTAGCGCAAAAAACTTATGAGCTGGTTGATCAGCAGCATTCTGATTTGAAAAGGCAAATGCAAAAAGAGTTGCTAGATGGACTTAGGTTTAAAATTGGCGAAAAAATCATTACTCTAGGGGAGCTGTTAAATATTACACATCACAGAGCAAGATTGCTGGGGATTACTCAGGGTTTGTTGGTTGGAGAGGATGATAGAAGCGAGGTAGCAGAGGCAATAATTATGGCTAACTGGGAGATACTGGGAGAGGATTTAAGTGTTAGTGAACTTAGTGAAGAGGCACCTCAACTTAGAGCGTGGAGGGTACTGGGAGTATAAAGTATGGCGAAAATTTTGAAGTTTGATACTGAAGCAAGGGAGAAATTATTAAAGGGGATTAATGTCCTGACAGAGGCGGTGTCCTCTACTTTAGGTCCAAAGGGGAGGAATGTAGCAATAGACCGGAAGTGGGGTTCCCCAACTGTAGTGCATGATGGAGTGACTGTGGCTAAGGAAATTGAACTGGAGGATCCATTTGAAAATATGGGGGCTCAACTTTTGAAAGAAGCAGCCAGCAAAACTAACGATGTAGCAGGTGATGGGACAACTACTGCGACAATTTTAGCTCAAGCGATTGTATCAGAAGGGCTAAGATCGATTCAATCTGGTGCAAACCCAATGGTTTTGAGAAAGGGCATTGATCTAGCAGTGGAAGCTTTGGTAGCAGAGTTAAAAAAGATGAGTAAAAAGTTGTCAACCCCAGAGGAGGTAGCTCAAGTAGCAACTATCTCGGCTCAAGATCCGCAGATTGGTAAGTTGATCTCTGAGGCGATCAATAAAGTTGGTAAAGATGGAGTGATTACTGTGGAGGAGGGTAAGACTTTGGCGATGAGCGTTGATTACAAAGAAGGGATGGAATTTGATAAGGGGTATGCTTCAGCCTATTTTGTCACTGATACAGATAAAATGGAGGCTTCGCTTGAGGACCCATATATTTTAATCACTGATAAAAAAATCTCTAGCATGCAAGAGCTGTTGCCATTTTTGGAGAAGTTTGTTCAGGTTTCTAAAACATTAGTAATTATTGCTGAGGATATAGAAGGAGAGGCGTTGTCAACTTTGGTGTTAAATAAACTTCGGGGAACTTTTAATGTTTTGGCAGTGTCAGCTCCGGGATTTGGAGATAGAAGAAAAGCGATGCTTGAGGATATTGCCATTTTGACTGGAGGGATAGTGATCTCTGAGGAAACTGGTAGAAAGTTGGATTCGGTTGAAATTGAAGATTTGGGGCGGGCTGGGAGAATAACTTCAACTAAGGATGCAACTTTGATAGTTGATGGTAAGGGGGCAAAGAGCAAAATTGAGGCCAGAGTAGCTCAAATTAGAAGAGAGCTCTCTTCAACTGATTCTGATTTTGATAAAGAGAAGTTGCAGGAGAGGTTAGCAAAGTTAGTTGGTGGGGTAGCGGTGATTAATGTAGGGGCAGCAACAGAAGTGGAGATGAAGGAGAAGAAGGAGCGGGTGATCGATGCTGTGGCAGCAACTAAGGCAGCTATTGAAGAAGGAATTGTGCCTGGAGGAGAGATTGCGCTACTTAGAGCTGAGAAGGCTTTGGGGTTAATTAAAGGGCAAAATGACGATGTGATGGAAGGGGTTTTGATAGTTCAAAAAGCGATTGTTCAACCATTTAAAAAGTTAGTTCAAAATGCTGGGTTGGATGAAGGTTTAGCTTTTGATCAAGTTAGTAAAGCTAAAGGTAATCAAGGAATTGATGTGAATGATGGGAAGATTAAAGATTTAGTGGTAGCTGGGGTGATTGATCCAGTTAAGGTGACTAGATCTGCGCTGCAAAATGCGGCATCTGTGGCGATTATGGTAATGACAACCAATGTTTTAATCACTGACGCTCCTGAAAAGAGTGCTGCTTCTGCAATGCCCAACGGTGGTATGCCAGGAATGGGGGAATATTAATGAGTTTAGAAGCTCCAAATCTTTTACTAAGAAATTACCTGGCTAATAGGATTAAAGCTGAGAGGGATGGTGTATCTCAACAAACTGAAGCGATGGGTTTGTTGGAGATAGTTAGATTTCCTTACGGTTTAGGACCAAGGGGTCAGACGCCATTTTTTATTGAAGATGCTTATGTGTTAACGGGTGGTCGAGTGATGGCAGAACGGAAGGTTTCCGAAGCTGGGGAACATCAAGACACCCGGGAGATTAAATGGTTATTTGGCGGAGGTGGAGGATTGCATAGAGTCCGATATTTTGAATCTCATTACGCTGAGGGGGCGGAATTAGAATTTTATTTTGTTAAAGCAGAGCCCTATTTAGAAAAAGGTGGGAAGTTTTTACCTGATGGTAGGCAGTTTAGAGGGATGCAAACTTTAGTGGATGGGCAGGTGGTTAGTCAATTCGAAAATTTTGGACTGTTAGCGCTCCCAATTAGTAGAGAGTATATGCCAATGTTTCATAAAAGAATTGATTCACTTGCTCAGATGATTTTGGTTGGAGCTAATAACCGATTTGAAGAAAGAATAACTTTTCCAGCATTAATTGATGGTAGCTGGAGAGATCGGATTATTGATATGGGAGATGAGACTTTAAGAGATCCTGAGATGGGTTGGAGTAAGTGGTTTGAAGAGCTGAAGATGGATATTAAGTTAAAAGAAATTCCTATTGACAGATAAAATGAGGGGGATTAGGATAGGTTTATGGTAGAAGAGAGGGAAAAAGCATCGAGAAGAAAGCCTTTTGCTAATTGGGTTGGTCCTGAAGTGGCTGAAAGATTGTTGATGAGTTGTTATCCTGATGCGAGCGTGGTGATTCCAGAGAATGGTCGGGTTAGGCGAGTTTTTATGGGTTATGTGCCTGAGACTAATTGGAATGTTTATGTTGGGGAAGCCATTGTTAGTAGGAAGGACGGAAGACATACTGATTGGTATCTCCATCAATTTAGTGACGATGAGGTCAGAGGACAGAGTGCCTTAGAGGTGGTTGTTGATACTTTTGCTAAGTCTAGAAGAGTACCTGGTAGAGATTTAGAGACGTTAATGAGGCTTGCATTAAAGGTAATTATTTAATAATTAATATTTTTCAGTTCTTCAATCGTGTTATGATTATTCTATGTCTAAGATGCACTATCAGCCAGAGAACTTATCCGAACAAGAAAAGCGCCGGTACAAAAACTTTTTAGCAGAAGATGAGGAGTTGGTTTTAGCAACTGGGTTTGGACAGATTTATTTGAGGCAGAAATTTATTATTTACTTAATGTTTCCTGGGGGAATTTTTTGGATTCTAGGAGCAGCTTTGGCTTATTTTGAGCATTTTAATGTAGGCTATGGGCTTTTAATTGGCATGGTCTTCTCGGCTTTTTTCGCTTTTGCCAAAACTTGGTTTATGAATAGAGCGAACCGCTATTTGCTAACCACCAGAAGGGTAATTAAAAAGGGTGGATTTTTTGCAGTTAAGTTGACCTCGGCTTTGTATGACAAAATTACTCACATTGAGGTTGACCAAGGATTTATCGACCGGTATTTTATGCACCATGGGACGATTGTTGTTAACACCGCTGGAGCGAATAAAGATGAGATCATTTTGAAATATATTGACTACCCGATTGAATTTAAAAATATTTTGGAAAGATTAATTAATAGAGAAAGGGAGCAGTTTGGGAGGCAGACTGGTCCAGTTGTGTCGCTAGAAGGAGAGCTGGTTGAGTAAACTACTCACGGATAGAATTTTTAAGTAGATCGACGTCTTTTTGATCCACTACCCCATCAGAATTTAAATCAGCCTGAACTAGTTTGGGATTTTGACCCAAATTGTCTAGCATGATGGCTAGGTCAAGAGAGTTAATAATATTGTCGCCATTTAAATCATATTTTTTACCTTGAGGTGTAGGCGGAGTTTTGATATCGGTTAAATCGATGTTTTGACCGAGGACTATGGCGGGTAAAACCAGTGAGGTAGGAATGATAACTTTGGCTTCAGATTGCAGGTTACCTCTTTTAACTATCAATTGGGCTTCAGTTTTTGGTGGGATGGTGAAGTTGGAGGATAAATTCTGATCCTTAATATCAGAGAGGGGTAGCAGGAAGTTGCCGGCCACAGAGGTAAAGCTGACGAGATCTTGGGCGCCTGTTAGTTTAAGAAAGACGAGAGCTTCGTCGACGGGTTTAAATTCGGGATCGAGAACTTGGCCAATAATAGGGCTATTTAAATCGGGTGGCTGTTTGGATTGATCAGTTGATTTTTTAGCAGTCTTGAAGGTTGAGGGTTGGTCAGGGAAAAAATAAAGGCCACTGCGGACTTTAAAGTAATAATTGGTATTTTCGCTTAAGTTTTTAATAGTGACAAAATGAATTTGGTGGGGTTGGCTGCCAGCTTGGTCCCGGTCATCAAGGTTGAGATTTCCTAAGCTAGAGTTTGGTCCATAAGCGATTTGGCCAGTGGTGGGAGTTTTTGTTTCCCAAATAACCGAGACTGAACTGGTGGTGATATTGAGGACAGTGATATTTTCAGGTTTGATAATGGCTTTGGCTTTTTGGGTTAAACGGTCGTTATAAAGATAGATTAAAGCGCCAAGTATGATTGCAATGATTAGTAGGGTTAATGCTAGGAGTGTGGGTATCCTCATCGGTTTATTATCGCAGAACTACTAGCTGGTTGCCCAGAGCTGGTGGCTGGTTTTGGTGTAGTATTAGGAACGGGTATTTTTTGAATTGTTGAGGACCTGTTGCTGATTAGGTCTAGGGTAGCTTGGTCAAAATTGGGGCTAATAGGTTCACTATTTTCTTCAAGCTTGGGAGTAATGGGGACAGCGGCTTGGGTATGGATGACGTTGAATATCACCCAAGCGATAATTACCAAACAGGTCAATATTAAGATACTAAATAATCCTTTTTTAGTCATTTGATGTAAAGGGCTCTGGCACTAATGGACAAAACAACTGTCCCATCGTCGGACCTATTCATATTAGCTGCATTAATGGCGAGAAGCCGATCGAACTCATTTAAATCAGAGAGGATGTTAATTAATTTTTGATAAGCTCCTTGGATATTTAGATTCAATAAGATATCTTGATTGGTTGGGTGTTTATTGGTTTGGCTGGCGCTTAAATTAACAGGTAATTCTAGGGCTTGAAATTGGATACCAGAGACGGAAGCTTGGTTTTTTTGGGCGAGTAAATTGAACTGGCCGATTATTAAAGGTAGGTTTGGTTTACTCGGAATTAGTTGGTCTAGTTTATCGGTGATTTGATGAGGAATATTTTCGTAATTTTTCCGGCCTTCGGAGAGGTTTAAGGCTTTAGTGTTTAAGGCATCAAGGATCTTTTGTTGCTCGCCGATACTTTTTTGCAAGGAAACGATGGTGGAAAGAGTGGGTTTGATAGCAAAAACTGAAAAGATAGTAATTAAAATTAGGCTGAAAACTAAGGAACTGTAGGTTTTGACCTGTTTGTTGTTTAAGATAGGTTTGATATAAGTGTAATAGCGCGAGTATCTAGGGTTCATTTGGGTTTTAGTTCTCCTGTAATTACAAAGTTTATTTCAGCTCCTTCTTGAGACAAATTAGCCAGATTGATATTACTAAAATTATCAGAGTTTTTGAGCCCATTTATAAACGCGCCAATGTCGTTGTTGCTCCTTGAGCTACCGGTAAACCGGAAAGTGGGGGGGTTTCCGGCATTATCAAAGACCAGACCAGTGAAAATAACGCTTTTTGGTATGAGGGAAGTTAGTTTATTGGAGACAACTACCCAATTGGGATTTTTGGTGGAAAGTTCTTTAATAGTTGAGAGTTTGAATTGAGTTTGTCTGATTAAAGCTTCATCAAAAGCCAGGGATTCAATAAAAGGGACTTGGGAGTTAATCTGGTCTTTAATATTAGCTAGGTCAGCATCGAGTTTAAAACGAAAGATAAAAGTGGCGACGACCAAGATTTCAACTGGAATAACGATAAACCGGCCATAGGCGATCAGCCACTTGATGAACCTAACGGGGATTTTTAGAGAAAGTCCCTGAGGGTAGAGTAAGTTGATTTTAATGTGTGGCAATTTAGGAGCAGATTTCGCCATACTCTAACGATAGCAGATTTTGTGGCTATTTAGAAGCGACTTGACGCCCGAGCCTGCTTTTTAGTCGGGCGGCTTTGTTAACATGAATGAGATGAGTTTTGACAGCCTTATCTAGGCTGCTTGTGACTTTGCTTAAAGTTTCTAGGGTAGGTTCCCGGCGCATGTTTTTGATCAACCCCTTGAGGTTGTTTTCAATTGTTTTGTTGTGTATTGTGCGCTTTTTGTCTTGGCGCATCTTTTTCTTAGCTGACTTGATGATTGGCATGAGGAGAATTATACATAAATTAAAGTCAAAATTCAAACGATGCAATTTAACGGGTCCTGCCGCGCCGGTTTCTCAGGTGCGTCCTCGCTACGCTGCGGTCGACTCCCGAGATCTCTCCTCTGCGTCACCCAAAATTGCATTTTCTGTCACCCAAAATCGAAGCGATAAATATTAAGGTTTTGGTTTGGGGGAGTTGGGGTGGGACCAGCCGGCGAGGCGGAGGACGGCGGAGTCGGGAACTTCTAGGTATTGAGCAAGCCGATTACAAGTAGTTCTTGCGGGAACTGTATCACCCATTATCCAAGAGTGAACTGATAGGCGAGGGATAGAGAGGGCAGCTGCTAGACCAGCGGCTTCAATTTTTTGTTCTTTAAGTTCAACACGGAGCCATCTAGCAAAAGGGGTCATTTGGGGAGGAAGTTGATCATGTATTTCAGCTGGCATAATGGATAAATTTTAGCAATTCTGAGAGAAAATGCAACTGCTTATTGCACAGGGTCTTGTGCAGGTGAGAAAATGAGTAATTAATGGTGAAGAATCTTTTATCTTTGTTGTCGACGAGACAAAATTCAATTTTATCAGGGGCGACTATCTTGATGGTGACAGTTTTTGCAACCAAACTGCTTGGTTTGACAAAGGATCGGTTACTGGCGCACACCTTTGATACAGCCTCGTCCTCGATTTTTTTTGCTTCCTTTAGATTACCAGATTTACTTTTTCAGCTGTTGATTTTTGGATCCTTGTCGGTGGCGTTTATACCACTTTTTACTGAGCATTTAAATAAAAATGGGGAAAAAGATGCGTTTGAATTTGCCTCAAAGATTTTAAACTTATCACTCTTAGTTTTTACCGTAGTGATTTTAATTGCTTTTGTGTTTGTGGGGCCTTTAAATAGTTTGCTTATCCCAGGGTTTAATGGAGCTCAAAAGGTAGCTACAGATAACTTGACCCGGGTGGTTTTATTGGGCCAGGTATTGCTGGTGATTGGATCTTTTTTTATTGGGATTGCTCAGTCCTATCAGCGGTTTATCATTCCATCTTTGGCACCACTTTTTTATAACTTAGGAGTAATTGTAGGGATAGTAGTCTTAACACCTATTTTTGGAATTATGGGAACTGGTTTGGGAGTTATCTTGGGAGCGGCGATGCATGTTTTAATTCAGCTGCCTTTGATTCATTCATTGGGTTTTAAGTATAAATTCTCCTTCAATTTTTTTGATTCAACTGTTAGGGAGGTAGTTAAGTTAATTAGTATTAGAAATATCGGGCTTGTGGTCGAGCAATTGAATGAAACTGTGGGGATAGCTTTGGCGTCTTTGATCTCTTATTCTTCAATTACTCTGCTGACTTATGCGCAGCATTTGCAGGTGGCGCCAATTGGTTTGTTTGGAGCCACGATTGCCCAAGCAGCGTTGCCAGTTTTGTCTAGAGAGCGAGCGCAGGGAGAGGAGGCGTCTTTTAAGATTACCCTACTGACAACGATGGATCAGATTTTATTTTTAACGCTGCCAGCAGCAGCGATTTTGATAGTTTTACGGATTCCGGTGGTTAGACTGGTTTTTGGAGCAGCTCAATTTACCTGGGTAGATACGGTATTGACTGGAAGAACGGTGGCGTTTTTGTCGCTAGGGTTGGCTGCACAAGCGGTAGTTTTACTTTTAGCGAGGGGATTTTATGCTTTGAAGGATACTAAAACTCCAGTTTTGGTGTCTTTGGTGACTGTAACTCTAAATATTGGGTTGAGCTTTTTGTTTATTAGAGTTTGGCATATGGAGGTTTGGGGTTTGGGGCTTTCTTACTCGATAGCAGCTAATTTATCAGTGGTATTTTTGCTTTACTTTTTAAGCAAAAAGATTGGTAGGGTGACTTTGAAAGAGGTTGTGGGCCCAGCATCAAAGATGTTTTTGGCTGCAGTGGTGGCAGCGATCGCTTTGTACATTCCCATTAAGGGTTTAGATAAATTAGTTTTTGATACCACTAGGACAATTAATCTACTTTTGCTGACTGGAATTGCCTCTGTTTTTGGATTGGGGGTATATCTGCTGTTGGTTTGGTTGATGGAGGTCAAGGAAGTTTATATTTTTGCCAATTTAATAAAGAAGATCTATCAACTGCAATTTAAAATGAAGTCTAAAGAGATTATTAAAGAAACCAGTGGTTCAGTTTAATCGGGATAAAATTTATCTAAGTCGGGATTTCTGGGATCATGACGGCCATCTAAAATATCGCCAGCGGCAATAAAAAGAAGTATGCACATTGCAGCGCCTGTTCGAACAGCTTCATCAAGTCCAGCTCTGATTCTAGAGGCCAAACTTTGATTGGTTTTATCTTCTAAGAGGAGAGTTTCTCCTAATACACGAAAGGCTGGAGGGATTTCTAGATACCTTGGTTCTTTGTCTTGCCTCATAAATTGAATACTACTACTTTTGAAATAAATGTAAAGTGGTTAGTTGGGTAGGAATTCTTTTTGAGTAGTTAGAAGCTTTGTACCTTGTTCTAATCCAAATTTGGAAAGAGTGACTCTTCTCCATAAATCATAGGCTGGAAAGGCAGTCGGTTCTAAGATAGAGGTAGGAGTGTGGGGAGAGCCGTAGAGACCGTAGGCAAAGTAGTCATAATGAGGAGGAGGGGCAAATGATGGAGGGAGTACAGCCAGGAATGGTCTTAAATTAGGGAATTTATCATAAAACTCGGCGAGCCGGTTAGTATAGCCTTTCCAGGGATAGACAAAGGGAAGGTTTCCAGCTGTAACTTCGTGGAGGCTCTCACAATAGGCCTCTAATTTATCGAAGTAAGAGCCAATTTGAGCAATAAGGGTATTTTTGCGAAGGGCTTGGAGCAATAAATCCCGGTAAGAATAGCCATTAATGGTGTCTGGGTAAAGTTGGCAGACATAATCAATAGCTCTGGCTTCTTTTTTAGCTAGTCTGGCCAATTGATTAGGGGTCATTTTAATTTTATCTGAGAGTTGAGGATCGCCGTACTCGGGGTCTATTTCAGCATCATCATGAACTAGAAAATATGTTCTGAGTTCTTCGGGATCAAGATCTGGATAAACTTGGGTGATCAGGTCCGTGGAGGTTTCAACCATGCCAGCGCCTATTTCTGAATGGATATAGTCGTTGCTCCGGTAAAACATGACTGGAAATTCAGGTGGTTTGCCGGAGGTATTTTTATAGCGTTCTTGTTTGGTTAAGGCTTCTTGCCTGCCTTCAAACCCGGTCCAGTCAATTGTTCTAAATTCCATTGGGTGAAATTATATCACTGGTGGGCTACAATACAGGAATGAATATTCGTAACTTTAGTATCATTGCTCATGTGGATCATGGGAAGTCGACATTGGCGGACCGGTTTTTGGAGATTACGGGGACGGTGGCGCATGACAAAATGCGAGAGCAGTTGCTGGATTCACTGGCATTGGAGAGAGAGCGGGGGATAACGATTAAGCTGGCTCCGGTGAGGTTGAAATATGAGTATAAGGGTGAGGAGGGAGATAGGGGTTATGAGGGGGAATATGTTTTAAACTTGATAGATACTCCGGGGCATGTGGATTTTTCTTATGAAGTGTCTCGGGCTTTGGCTGCTGTTGAGGGAGCAATTTTGCTGGTGGATGCAGCCCAAGGAATTCAGGCGCAGACTTTGTCTCATGGACTAGCAGCGATGGAACAGAATTTAACTTTGATTCCAGTGATCAACAAAGTTGATCTGCCAAATGCAGAGGTAGAGAAATACAAAAAGCAGTTAATGGACACTTTTGGGTTTTTGGAGAGTGAGATAATTTTAGCTTCAGGGAAATCTGGTCAAGGAGTGGACGATATTTTAAGAGCAGTTATTGAAAGAGTCCCAGCACCAAAACAGGAAATTGATAAGCCACTGAAGGCTTTGATTTTTGATTCATATTTTGATGCATATAAAGGGGTAGTGGCTCAAGTTAGGATTGTTGAAGGGCAGGTACCACCATCTCAAACCCCAATTCATTTTTTGGGGACTAAAGCGGTGGGGCAAGTTTTAGAAGCTGGTTATTTTGCGCCAGCGTTGCACCCTGTTGAGACTCTGAAAGCTGGGGAGATTGGGTATATTGCAACAGGCATTAAAGTGTCAGACCAGGTTCGGGTTGGTGACACTATCACTAGTGAATGGACAATGGACAATGGACAATGGAGAATTGAGAATAATCTGAAAGTTCAGCAGTTGCCTGGGTATAAAGAGGTGAAGCCAATGGTTTATGTGGGGCTTTATCCGATTGAAGCCTCAGAATATTTTGAGCTGAAAGAGGCTTTGTCTAAGTTTAAATTAAATGATCCGGCCTTTTCTTATGAGGCGGAACAATCTGCAGCACTGGGGTCTGGATTTAGGTGTGGATTTTTGGGGTTACTGCACGCTGAGGTGGTTCAAGAGAGGTTGTCTGGTGAGTTTAATGTGGATTTGCTGGCGACAGCGCCATCAGTTTCATATATGGTTGGAGAACAGGTGATTACTAACCCTGTGGATTTAGACCCTTCGTCGATGCACTCCTCAGGGCAAGTTTTAAAAGAACCTTGGGTGAAACTGGCGATTTTTACACCTCAAGATTATATCGGGGCGGTAATGGAGTTGGTTCAAGATAAGAGGGGAAAATTTGTAAATATGCAACATTATGGAATTCAGGTGGAGCTAACTTATGAGATGCCTCTTTCGGAGATGATCACTGATTTTTATGATAAGTTGAAGTCAGTTTCTTCTGGATATGCTTCCTTGGATTGGGATTTTCTAGATTTTAGAGAGGTGGATGCAGCTAGAGTAGATATTTTGGTTGGTGGGGAAAAGGTGGATGCGCTATCGACAATTGTTTTTAGGCAAAAAGCTGAATTAGTGGGGAGAAGGTTGGTGGAAAAACTAAAAGAGGTCCTCCCCCGCCAGAACTTTGCCATAGCGTTGCAGGCGACAATTGGGGGGACGATTATTGCTAGAGAAACGATTAGTCCTTTTAGAAAAGATGTAACAGCTAAACTTTATGGGGGGGATGTGACTAGAAAGAATAAATTATTAGATAAACAAAAGAAGGGTAAAAAGAAGATGAAAATGATAGGTTCAGTTGAGATTCCACAAGAGGCATTTTTGAGCATTTTAAAAAGTTGATATTTTCCAACAGATTACTGCGTTGTCGTCTTATGGCTTTTGGGATATAATTTTTATTTATGGATAACGAGACTTTAGAGAGAGTTAAGGGTATGCAATTGAGTGAAGTGCTAAAAGGAGTGAAGGTGGGAAAAGAAAACTTGAGAAAACTAATTGATGCTGAGGCTCAGTTAGATAACCCTGATGGTTTAATTTTTCTTCTAGCTTGTAGACATCTTAGTGAAGGTGTTAGTTTAAGGAGTCTTGCTAAAGAGCTAAATGTAAACCCTATGTTTTTTAATGAGTTATTTGGTAGGTTAAGTCTACCTAAGCTTACTAGAATAGAAGCTCTGAGAAAAAAATGGCAAGATCAAGATTTTAGAGCTAGGCAAGCGGAGGCGGCTAGACATGTTTGGCAGGATCCTGAATTTCGAGCAAAAAATGCGGAGATTATTCAGCAGCTTTGGCGAGATCCAGATTTTCGGATTAAGCAAGCAGATGCTGCTAGGCGAATGTTTGAAGCCCGATGGCAGGATCCAGACTTTAAGAGTAAAAAAGCGGATGCTAGCAGACAGATGTGGCAAAATCAAGAATTTAGAGAGAAAATTGCCGAAGCGGTCAGACGTGCCAGAATGAATCCGGATAATTTATCTAGATATAAATTGCCTACAATATATGGGTATAGAAAAGATGTTGGTTTTGCTCAATCTGCTTGGGAAGCTAATTTAGCTAGAGTTTTGAGCTTAATTGGGAGGGATTATCAGTCCCATCAAGTATTTGAATTAGACATATCGGATAGTTATCAAGATTTTTTTAATGATACTCGTACGAGTTTGGATATCGATTTTTTAACCGTTGACAAAAGAGGTAGAGTAGTTGGTTATGAGATTATGGCTCATCCGCTTGAAGATCCAGCTAGCTGGGTGAAACTAGAATTAGTTGGTAGTCAATTTCCAAGGATTACTTTTAAGGTAGTTAGTAGTAAGTTCTATCGTCGTCTGGCAATGAGATTCTCTAAGAGGATTAATGAAGATCCAAGATTTGCCGGTTGGGAAAACCAACAAGACAATCTAAAAAATAATCCACAAAAATATTCCTAAAACTGTATTAATTTAGCTTAGCGGTAGGTTTGGGTGGTGCGGCGGTCAATATCAATAATAATTATCTCTTTTAATTTTGTATTAATGTCTAAGAAAATTCGATATGAGCCTATTCTTAATCGATGGCTAGCCTTATAGGTATGGTGGAGTTTTTTGATATCTAATACAAAAGGATTATTACTTAGTTTTTGAACTATCTCTTTAACTTTAATTTGGTAATCAGTTGGAAGCTTCTTTAGTGATTTTTTAGCTAGTTCGGTAAAATTAACTTGATACAATTCAAATCCCTAAATCCTCAAAAACTTTTTGGGCGGAGATTTTTTTACCTTTCTTTGCTTCATCGAGAGCATTATTAATTTTGCTGATAAGCTTTGGATCAGAATCGGCTATTTGTTCTTGAAGTTCGATATAAGCGTCTAATCCTAAAAGAATTGCTTGAGGTTTACCGTGTTGGGTGATGACGATTTCACCGCCCTCATCAGGGAGTTTGTCTAGGATATCAGTTAATTCACGACGCAAATCGTCTGTTCCGATAAACTTTTTTCGTAATAGATCAGCAGTGCTTATTGTTTGCATGAGGATATCCTAGCTTATTCCTTAGGATATGTCAAGGTGTATAATCAGGCTATGAAACTTGAGTGGAAGAAGATTAAAGAGGAAAAGTATGGATCTGGGCATGTCAGGATGCTCAAGAAGACTTTTGAATTGCCAGATGGGACTTGGGTTGATTATGAGATTAGAGATCAAGGACAGACAGCTTCTGTTTTAGCTTTTACTCCAGAAAATAAAGTTATTTTGGTGAAGATTTTTAGGCCTGGACCAGAGAAGGTGTTGATGGAGATTCCTGGTGGGTTTGTTGATGCTGATGAAGATCCAGTTAAAGCTGCCGGAAGGGAGTTATTGGAGGAGACTGGTTATCAAGGTGAGGAGATGGAGCTGGCTGGTCAAACTATTGATGATGCTTATTCTAATTTAGAGAGATTTATAGTGATAGCTAAAAATTGCCAAAAAGTTCAAGAACCTAACAGAGAGTTTGATGAGTTTATGGAAGTTATAGAGATGACACCTTCTGAATTTAGGGAGCATTTGAGATCTGGACAATTAAGCGATGTTGAATTAGGGTATTTAGCATTAGATTATTTGAATTTACTTTAAAAGTTAAAACTATTCCGTACAAATTATTGCTCGAGCATAAATGTGTACGCCATTGACGAATTAATCGTTTTTTGTATAATCAGCTGGTGAGTAAAATTGAGGTAGGGATGGTGATTGCTAAGGAGGATAGAGATCTGGAGGAGTTGCAGAAATTTTTATGTCACTGATAGAAAGTGATCTTAAATCCATGGGTTTGATTCAAGAGGTAGAGCCGGCTGAGGTGTGGCTTTTTTATGACAAAGAAAAGGATATTTGTTTGAAGACTGTGCGTGGTAAGGTAATGGATAGGCTCCGGACTGGTTATTTTTATCCAGTTTGGGATTTGGGGATTGAACTGTTTAGAAGAAAGTTTCCTGGTGGTAAGCCGGATGGTTTGGGAGGTGTAATTAAAGAAAGTGAATACAGGGATGGATTGGTTGGGTTGGGAGTGAGTGCAAAAGAGATAGTGGCGGTAGCTGATTCACTTCAAGGAAGGTTTGATGAGCGACAGGCAAGTCAAAGATTGCCTTATTCAAGAATGTGTGTGATTGGTCCAGCTGTGGCAACTGATCAAAGAACTGGGGGGTGGTCGCTTGTGCCAAATAATTTATTTTTGTGGGACAACATTCAATTTTTAGAACCAGGGACGGCTGATTCAGATAAAAAAGGTCGGCCAATTTTACCTTATATGCCCACAGAGGACTTATTGATTGGTGGATATAGATTTTATTTTAACAGGAAGTGGTTTAGGCTGGCAGATATAGCTCATTGACCGATAGTTTGATTTGCTAGTCTTGGTGGATTATAATCCTCAAAATGGAAAAAATTTGCGTGATTGAAGCTGGCGGATCTATTACCAGAAAAAAAGACGGTTCGCACTTCAACGTTGCCGATCTTGCTCCTCAGATTAAAGAATATGCTGATGTTGATGTTGTCGATTTGACTCGGATGACCAATAAGGATCGGCTTTATGAAGGAGTCGGTGGGTTGGCTGCTGCGGCTTTGAATGGAGAATACAGCGGAATTGTTGTGACCGCATCAGCTGCGGATATTCAATTAATAGCGCCAAGATTGGCATTTTCATTTGGAGAAGATTTAAACAAACCGGTGGTGGTGACTGGTAATAATATTAGTGCAACAAATGGTTTGAGTGATGCCAGAGAAATGATCTTGCGAGCAGTGATGTGCGCAAAATCGGATGTGGCAGAGGTGATGATTGCTTGGCAGGGTCTGGTTTTGCGCGGAGTAGATTTTTGGGTGAGTAGTCCGGCGAGTAATCATTTGGCATACGAACCTTATCGCAGAAAACAAGAGCTTGGGGATATTGCTGAAGAGTTAACTTTTAATTCTTTTGCTAGAAGAATTAAAAAGGGTGTTTCCGCGCCAAATCTGACTCCAGCTGTTTTTGAGAGGAATGTGGGTGTGATCAGAATTATGCCAGGGTTGGAACCAGAAATGCATGAGAAGCTTTTGAGGAATTCTAGAGGCATAGTGATTCTAACTCCAGGAGATTTGGTTCTTCCAAATGAGGATAAATATTCTTGGGAGTCTGTCTTAAGGAGATTTACAGAAAGAGGTGTGCCTGTTGTATTAGCAAATGTTCAACGTAATGATGCAGTTTTAAAGAATGGCGAAGATCATATATATTCAGGATCGGAAGGGGCTAGACAGGTAGGTATAGGTATGAGATCTATTAACTCATTGGTAGCTATAATCAAATTATCCTGGGTGCTGGGATTAGTTGAGCAGGATGTGGTGTCAGGTTTAGTGCATGAAGGTGAAAAAATGGAGATAGTTCGGGAAATGATGCTTCGTAATCACTACGGTGAGTTTGGATCCGTTAAGTTTTAAGAAGACTTTTGGCAAAACTATCTGCTTCGCGCTCTTGAAGTTTGATTTCAGATTGGGTTTGTTTGAAACCGATCGAGTTTTTGTGTTTTAAAATAACGTGAGCTATTTCGTGCAGAATAGTGTATCTAATTTGTGATTCATCTTCGCTTAGGAGTTCATCTGATAAAAAGATTA
>CAYMIA010000020.1:0-18688 GCA_964390595.1 uncultured Gammaproteobacteria bacterium
CCATGTAGATCTAATCGTGTTGTTTCAATGTTTGCGTAGACGTCGTTCTTCCGTTCTGTGTCTTTAGAGGTGTCTAAAGAAGAGATGAGGTTATCCTCTCATAAATTGCCAGTTAGAGTGAGGTTTATTACGAAAGGAACGGAGTTTCTCCAAGTCTAGTATGAGACAAAGCTCTTGTAGGAAGCCACAATGAAAAGAAATGATTTAGCTGAAGTTAAAAGTATGGATGTCAAAGCTTTAGCTGGGCGGGTTAAAAAGCTGAAAGAAGAGGTTTTAGAGCTAGTGATTGATAAAAATATGAGTAAGATGGCGGATTTAAAATCGATCGATAAAAAGCGTAAAGAGATCGCTCAAATACTAACTGTGATGAGGCAAAAAGAGTTGTTAGGACAGCTTGAAGCAGAAGCTGAGAAAGGATCTAAATAATATGGTAGGTAAAGTAGTATCGACAAAAATGACCAAAACTGCGGTGGTTTTAATTGAAAGCAAAAAAACTCACCCGCTTTATAGAAAGTCATTTTTACGGACTAAAAAATATTTAGCTGATGATCAATTGGGGGTAAAAGATGGCGATTTAGTAGAAATAGTTAAAATCAGGCCTATTTCGAAGAGAAAGCATTGGAAGGTGACTAAAGTTTTGGGAGTTGATGAGGTCTTTTTGGGAGAACAGGCTCTGAAAGAAAGCTCAGATGAGGCGATTGCTGAGGTTTTGCCAGAAGCAGTTGAGGAACCTGTAGAGTCGGTGAAATCAGTAGAGAATCCTTCGACTAAAGCCGCTCAGGCCAAGTCGTCAGTGAAATCAGTTGATAAGGTTGAGGAGAAGCCGAAAAGAGTTCGTAAAACTACCAAGAAGGAGGCCAAGTAATGGTACAGCATAGATCAAGACTGAAGGTAGCAGATAATTCTGGAGCCCGTGAGTTGCAGATCATTCAACTTTTGGGTGGATCAGGTAAGAGGTTTGGCCGACTGGGAGAGGTAATGTTGGCTGTGGTTAAGGGAGCTGATCCGAATGGTCAGGTGAAAAATGGTGAGATAGTGCGGATGGTATTGGTGAGATCAAGAAAAGAGGTCAGAAGAGCTGATGGTTCATATGTTAAATTTGATGAAAATGCCGGAGTGGTAATTGATAAAGATGGTAATATGCGGGCGACCCGGATATTTGGACCAATTGCTAGAGAAGTCAGAGATGCTGGTTTTAACAAAGTGGTTTCTCTGGCACCGGAGGTGTGGTAGTTATGCAAAAGATAAAAAAAGGCGATAATGTAGCAGTAATTTTAGGAAAAGACCGCGGTAAAAGCGGTTCAGTTGAACGGCTCTTAATGAAAGAAGGGTTGGTTTTTATATCTGGAGTAAACAGTTTCAAGCGTCACGTCAAATCCCAACAGGGAATTGAGGGTGGAATTATTGACATCATTAAGCCAGTTAAGATCTCGAATGTGATGCTTCTTTGTCCAAATTGTAAAAAGCAGAGCCGGGTGGGGATTAAAAAAGAAGGCGCTGAGATTCAAAGATTTTGCAAAAAATGCGGAAAGATAATTGGAGGCAAATGACTATGGCAAATCGGCTAAAAGAGAAATATAATAGTGAGATTAAAAAACAGCTGAAAGATGAATTTAAATTAAGTTCAGATTTGGCTGTGCCAAGACTCAAAAAAATTGTGATCAATATTGGTATGGGTGAGGCTAAGGATAACAAAGACATCTTGGATAAAGGAGTGGCAACGCTGAGTGCAATTGCTGGACAAAAACCAGTGATTACTAAGGCTAAAAAGTCGATCTCGGCTTTTAAATTAGTGGCTGGTTCACCGATCGGAATAATGGTGACGCTCCGAGGAGAGAAGATGTATGCTTTCTTAGACAAGTTGATTAACGCTGTTTTGCCCAAGGTGAGAGATTTTAGGGGGGTATCAGATCAGGCTTTTGACGGTCAAGGCAACTATAATTTAGGTTTAAAAGAGCAAACGATTTTTCCGGAGATCGATTACAAAATGGTCGCTGGGCTTAGAGGATTGCAGATTACTGTGAATACCAGCGCTCACAATTATGATCAGGGCAAGCGGTTGTTGGAGTTGATGGGAATGCCTTTTAGGCAACAAGGAGGAAATAGATAATGGCTAAGACCAGTAATGTAGTTAAGAAAAAATTTAAATTTAAAGTTCAAGAATCAAACAGATGCAGCATCTGCGGGCGGTCAAGATCTTTTATCCGCCGGTTTGGAATCTGCCGGATTTGTTTCCGGGAACTAGCGTACAAAGGATTTTTGCCCGGTGTAAAGAAAGCGAGTTGGTAAAAAATTATGGTATCAGATAGTGTTGCGGATGCATTGATTAGAATAAAAAATGGTTACTTGGCTAGACTTGACCAAGTCACTTTGAGCTACTCAAAATTAGTGCTGGCGATTTGTCAGGTGCTTGTAACTGAGGGTTTCATCAAGGATTTTACTCAGGAAAAAGTTGGGCCGGCTGATGTAGTAGTTGTTAATTTGAAATATGAAGGCAAGCAACCAGTGTTATCTGAGGTAAAGCGGATTTCTAAACCGGGTTTGCGGGTTTACTCAAGCAAAAAAACTCTACCTTGGGTGTTAAATGGATTGGGAATTGCTTTGATTTCAACCCCAAAGGGTGTGATGACCGATAAACAAGCACGAAAGGAGGGCCTGGGCGGAGAAGTGATGGCTTACGTCTGGTAAAGATATGTCTAGAATTGGAGAAGCACCTATTTTAATACCACAAGGAGTCGAGGTCGTTCTAGAGGGATCCCAAGTGGTAGTTAAAGGTCCCAAGGGACAGCTCATGATGAGTTATTTGCCTCAAGTTAAGGTGGAAGTTGAGGGGGGTAATGTGTTGGTCAAGAGAAAAAAAGATGATAAGTTTTCTAGATCAGCTCATGGGTTAACTAGAGCGTTGATTAATAATTTGGTGGTGGGAGTATCTGATGGTTGGACTAAAAACTTGGAGATGGTTGGAGTTGGGTACCGGGTTCAGGGTGGTAGTGATACGGTGACGCTGAGTGTGGGTTATTCACATCCAGTTGTTTACAATGCACCCGAGGGGATTAGCTTTGCTGTTTCTGATAATACTAAAATTACAGTTTCTGGAATTGACAAAACTTTGGTGGGGCAAGTCGCAGCTGATATTAGGGGAATTAAACCACCTGAGGTTTATAAGGGTAAAGGAATTAGATATGCAGGTGAGTATGTCAGACGCAAGCCAGGTAAAGCAGCGGCTGGAAAGACTTAATATGTATAAACAAAAAAGATTACATTTACATAAAAGGGTGCGGAAAACAGTGATAGGTAGTACTGAGCGTCCAAGGTTGTCGGTTTATAGATCAGGGCAGCATATCTATGCTCAAATTATTGATGATAGCAAGGGAGTAACTTTGCTTTCAGTATCTGATCTAAAAGAGGCAGCTGGTACTAAAAAAGAGCGGGCAGTTAAGGTGGGAGAGTCGATTGCTAAAGCTGCGCTAGGAGTTAAAGTTAAAGCTGTTGTATTTGACCGGGGCGGAATGAGGTATCATGGACGTGTCGCTGCTTTAGCTGAAGGTGCGAGAAAAGGAGGGCTTGAATTTTAATGGAACCGAATAAACCCGCAAATGCAAATAATAACCGACCAGGTGGGGGTTATCAACAAAGAGGTGGTTACCAAGGTGGAAATCAAGGTCGCCAGGGCGGTTATGGTAATAGGTCCCGACCACCTGCTGAGCCATCAGAGTTTTTTGAAAAAGTAGTTCAGGTCAACCGGGTGTCTAAAAAAGGCCAGGGTGGAGACAAGAGGTCTCTGTCAGTTATTGTTGTGGTTGGAGATAAAAAAGGACGGGTGGGAGTGGGCTTGGGAAAAGCGGCGGATGTTCAGTCCTCAGTTGCTAAAGCGGCTAGTTATGCTAAGAAACATTTGATTACAGTTCCTTTAAAAGATGGCCGGACTATTCCTCATGATATCTTTTTAAAATTGGGAGCGGCTAAAGTTTTACTTAAAACTGCTCCAGCTGGAACTGGAGTGATTGCAGGAGGGGCAGTTCGAGTGGTAGTAGAAGCAGCGGGTATCCATGATGTGGTCTCAAAAACTTTGGGTACAACTAATCAGGCCTCTAATGTTTACGCGACTTTGGAGGCTTTAAAGAGGTTGAAACCTGTTAGATCAGTGGAGAATCCTTCGACTAAAGCCGCTCAGGACGAGCCAGTGAGCGAAGCTCCTGCGAGTGAAGTCAAACCAGAAGCTGAAGATAAGCCTAAAAAAGCCCGTAAAACTAATAAAAAGGAGACCAAGTAATGAACTTAAGTAATTTGCCAAAAACAACCCAAAGGGCTGATAAGAGATTAGGGCGGGGGATTGGATCTGGAAAAGGTAAAACTAGTGGTAAAGGAACTAAGGGTCAAAAGGCTAGAGGAAAAATCCCCCTAGGATTTACTTCTGGAGCGTTGCCACTTTTTAGAGTGTTGCCACTGCTTCGAGGTTGGGGAAATAGAAAAGTTTCAGCTGAGGCGACGGTGATCCATTTAGATGAGTTGAAAGTTTTTAGTGCTGGCGAGGTAGTTGATTTAGAAAACCTGATTAAAAAGGGCGTGGTTTCAGAGAAATCAGCCCACAGATCTGGGGTGAAAATTTTGGGTAATGGATTAATTGATAAAAAGTTAACAGTTAAAGTGCCAGTTTCCGCTCATGCTAGAAGCATAATCGAAAAAGCGGGAGGGTCAGTTGGGTAGTCTGATCGCTCCATTTATAAACGCTTTTAAAATCCCTGAACTTCGACGAAAATTACTTATTACAATGCTGATCCTGATAGTTTTCCGGATCGCTGCACACATTCCAGTTGGAGGAGTTGATTTAGCAGGCATTAAAAATCTATTTCAAAGCAACCAACTTTTAGGGTTGTTGGATATTTTTTCCGGGGGAACTCTGGCTAATTTCTCGATTATTTCGCTGGGGTTAAATCCTTATATTAACGCCTCGATTATTATTCAGCTTTTGACGATGGTTTTTCCAAAATTGGAAGCGATGAGCAAAGAGGGCGAGGAAGGCCGGATGAAGTTAAATCAGTACACCCGTTATCTGGCGATTCCGCTCGCGGTTATTCAATCAATCGCGATGTTTACATTGCTGCGGAATCAAGGTTTGGTGACCATTGCCACACCTTTGGAGATTTTGACAATTATTATTGGAATGACTGCTGGGACGATCTTTTTGATGTGGTTGGGTGAGCTTTTAACTGAGTATGGGCTTGGGAACGGGATATCGATTCTGATTTTAGCGGGGATTGTTGTCCGGGCGCCAGTTAGTTTATTCCAAACGTTGTCAGTGGTTGACCAGCAACAGGTATTAAATATTGTGGTTTTTGCGGCGTTGGCGATACTAATTACAGCTGGGATTGTGTTTGTGAATGAGGGGAGGCGTCAAATCGTTGTCCAGTATGCCAGGCGATATTTGGGAGACCGGCGGACTGCTTCAAATGCTTCAACTTATTTACCGCTCCGGGTTAATCAAGCTGGGGTGATCCCAATTATCTTTGCCGTTTCTTTGGTGTTGTTGCCTTCTTTTATTGGTCAGTTTTTAGCGTCTCAAAAACAAGCTCAATTGGCCTCTGTGGGTCATTTTTTGGTGACTTATTTTCAAACCCAGTCGCTTTTATATAATTTGGTTTACTTTTTTCTGGTTATTGGATTTACTTATTTTTATACAGCAGTGGTTTTTAATCCAACCAAGATCTCTGAGGAGATTAAAAAGTTTGGTGGATTTATTCCAGGAATTCGGCCAGGGAGTGCGACAGCAGCTTATTTGAACTATATCTTGGTGCGGATTACTCTGGCCGGAGCGATCTTTTTGGGGTTACTTGCGGTTTTGCCTTCGGTAATCTCGCACATCACTGGAATTACCACTTTGGTAATTGGCGGAACCAGTATTTTGATCGTTGTTTCAGTTATTTTGGATACCGCCAAGCAGTTTGAAAGCCGCTTAATTGAACGCAATTACGAAGGATTCTTAAACCGCTAATCATGAAACTGATGATAACGGGTCCGCAGGGATCTGGTAAGACAACTCAGGCCCGGATTCTCTCCCAAAGATTACAGATCTGTTTGGTTAAAACTGGCGATTTGGTGCGTGCTAAAGCTAAAGAAGACAGTGAGGAAGGCAGAAAACTGCAAGCCACACTCGCTTCCGGTGAATTATCAGATGATTCAATTGTCAGTTCGTTGCTTCAAGCCGAAATTGAGCATGAAAAGTGTAAAGATGGATTTGTGGTGGATGGGTATCCAAGAAGGTTGTCGCAGCTTGAGGCATATGATCCAGATTATGATTTTGTAGTTTATCTGAATGTTTCAGATGAGGTGGCGATTGAGCGGATGGAGGCCCGGGGGCGGGAGGATGATACTCCAGAGCTAATTAAAGAGAGGTTGAAGTGGTTCCACGAGGATACCAATCAAGTGATTGATTATTATCAAAAGTTAGGTAAGCTGATTAGGGTGGATGGTGAACAGGAGATTGAAGAGGTAACTGAAGAGATAATGAGGAGATTAACGATTAACGATTAACGATTAACGATTAACGATTAACGATTAACGATTAACGATTATGGTGAAAGTAAGAACTCTAGAAGAGTTAGAGCTGATGAGGAAAAGCGGGCAGATTACCGCCAAGGCGTTGAAAAAAGTGCTTGAGGCGGTTGTTCCTGGAGTGAATTTACTGGAACTTGAGGAGATTGCAGTTGAGACGATTAAAAGTTTGGGAGGGGAGCTTAGTTTTCCAACTGTGGGTAATTATAAATGGGCGACTTGTTTGACTGTTAACGCGGAGTTGGTACATGGCATTCCGCATGATAGGGTTTTGCAAAAGGGGGATGTTTTGGGAGTAGATATTGGAGCGATTTACCAGGGTTGGCATACAGATGCGGCTTGGAGTGTGGTGGTAGGAGGTAATGGCACGGGAGAGAGGGCTAAATTTTTGCGGGTTGGTGAGGAGGCGTTGTGGAAAGCTATCAAGCAAGCGGTTGATGGAAAGAGAATTGGTGATATATCTGAGGCGATTCAAAGCACTGTTGAAGGGGCTGGATTTGATGTTTCTAGGCAGTTGGTGGGTCATGGAGTAGGGAGAGAGGTTCATGAGGAGCCTGAGGTACCTGGGTTTGGGAAAGCGGGAAAAGATTTAGAGCTTAAAAAAGGGATGACAATCGCGATTGAGGCGATCTACGCGCAGGGTAACTCTGATGTGTTTTTAGCTGATGATGGGTGGACTTATATTACTAAAGATGAATCTTTAGGTGGGTTGTTTGAGATGAGTGTGATTGTAGGAGAAAAACAGGCTGAGGTTTTAACTGATTGGAGAAAAGTTTAAGGTTGCATTATAGGATAGTCCTATGGTACAATTTTCAGGTTGTAATCAACAATTTGAGGTTTTAGATCTGATTTGGGTTTAGATCCTCGTTTTTACCCTTTTGGGTGACCAGATCACTTATTTATGCCCGATACTATTGAAATTATTGGTGAGGTTAAAGAGGTGTTGCCGAACACGTTGTTCCGGGTGGAGATTAAGGAATGTGCAGAGATACCAGAATTGGTCGGTAGACTGATTTTGTGTCATATCTCTGGTAAGATGCGCAAGAATTATATTAAGCTGCTGGCTGGTGATAAGGTCCGCGCTGAGATGAGTCCAAAATATGATTTGGACAAGGGAAGGATAACTTTTAGAGTTAGATAGGAGAGAAGATATGAAAGTACAAGCCAGTGTTAAAAAAAGATGTAAATTTTGTGAATTTGTCCGGAGGGAGGGCGTGCTTTTTGTGATCTGTAGCAGAGATCCCAAACATAAGCAGCGCCAAGGATAAAATATGAGAGAGATAAAAGTCATTGAAGATCCAGTTGTAGCTTATAAAGTGGTTAAAGACCATTTAGTGGTGGCAGAGAGACAAATGGTAGATCAAAGATATACTGATGAGATCCCTCTAGCGAGGAAGTTAACTAATAGTAAATATTATGGTTTGGCCTTACCAGCTTCCGATCAATTGGTGGTGGTGCAGGATTCTGCAATGCATAATGCTTTGCTCGAAGGGCATAAAGCTAGGTTATCTAGAGGTGGGGTTAATCCTGTTCAGATGATGGATGATTTGGAACAGATGGAGGATTTGGCAGATGCGACGATCTCTTTAGATGATAAACAGGCGTTGAGGTTAAATTGGGCTTGGAGAAATAGTGTTAACGGTGAGGGTTCAGTCTTAAGGTTACGTTGCGAAGGAGTGCCTGCTGGGTCTGTTCCGGCGTACATTTGGGTATGGTCGCTGGCTCGAGCTAGGAGTAATTTTGTGGCTGATATGAAAGAAATAACAGGAAGGGTGGCGCAAAATGTCTAGGATTGCTGGGGTGGATTTACCAAGTGAGAAGAGGGTGGATATTGGACTGACTTATATTTTTGGGGTGGGTCGCTCTAATGTAATTAAGATTTTGAAAGAAGCTGGGGTTGAGGCAGCAACTAGAGTTAAAGATTTAACTGAAGAAGAGGTTAATAAATTGGCTAAAGCGATTGATAAGATCATGGTGGAGGGAGATTTAAGAAGAGATATCACTCAAAATATCAACCGGTTGGCTGAGATTGGAACTTATAGAGGGTTGCGTCATAGAAAAGGATTACCAGTTAGAGGTCAAAACACTAGAAGCAACGCCCGGACTAAAAAAGGTAAGAAAAAGACAGTTGGAACAGTTAAAAAGGAGACAAAATAAAGAATGCCAAATGACTAATAACAAATGTCAATTCAATGACAAATAATCAAATACTAAATTTTGATTTTGATATTGATTTGTAATTTGGATTTTGTAATTTGGAATTTACTCTGAAAGAGGTATTATGGCTAGACAACAAATTAAAAAAGTAGCAAAAGCTGGATCTAAAAAACAGGCAGTAAAAAATGTGCCCAATGGGCGGGTTTATGTGACTGCGACTTTTAATAACACTTTGGTGACTTTGACAGATTCTAGGGGGGCAGCACTGGCTTGGAGTTCATCTGGAGCCTCAGGATTTAAAGGGGCTAGAAAAGCTACTCCATTTGCTGCTATTACAGCAATGGATACTGTGGCTCAAAAAGCTAAGCAATTTTTTTCAATGACTGATGTTGAAGTTTATATCAAAGGGCCAGGGCCGGGCAGAGATTCCGCGATTAGAGCCTTGAAAAACGCTGGTTTGAAGATTAATATGATCGCTGATGTGACACCAATTCCGCACAACGGTCCAAGAGCCAAGAAAAAGAGGAGAGTCTAAAATGGGAAGATATACTGGTCCAAAACGCCGATTATCAAGAAGAGAAGGGGTAGCACTTTTCCCTAAGGATGCTAAATCATTGGAGAGAAAAGGGGCTGTTCCACCTGGAATGAGGGGAACTAGACTCAAGAGAAGGCTGTCTGAGTATGGAATTCAATTGCGGGAAAAACAAAAAGCCAAGCGGCTTTTTGGACTTTCAGAGAGACAATTTAGAAATACTTTTGAGAAAGGTGAGGGTAAAGGGCTTAAACTGCTTGAACTTTTGGAGACAAGGTTGGATAATGTAGTATACAGGCTGGGATTTACTAGCTCCCGGCCAGAGGCTAGACAGTTAGTTAGTCATGGGCATATTACTGTGGATGGGAAAAAAGTGAATATTCCATCGTTTAGAGTAAAAGCCGGCTCGGTAGTTGCAATTTCAGCTAATTTCGTGGATAATACACAAGTTAAAAAAAGTTTGGAAGCAAGTCCAACTTTACCTGAGTGGTTAGAGCGGAAGGTAACGGTTGGTAAGGTAGTTCGTATCCCAACCAGGGATGAAATGGAACAGATAATCAATGAACAGTTGATTGTTGAGTTCTACAGCCGATAATAGTATAATTATAGGATAAGTTATGATAAATTTTAAAATCAAAGTTGAAAAAGAGGATGGTACCAGTGCGACGTTGGTGGTTGAACCACTTGAGCAAGGGTATGGACATACTTTAGGTAATGCGCTAAGGCGTTGCATGTTAGGTTCTTTGCAGGGAAGCGCGATTACTACAGTTAAAATTAATGGTGTTTCTCACCAATTCTCAACTATTCCTGGTGTAGTTGAAGATGTCATTCAAGTTATTTTGAACTTGAAAAAAGTCCGGGTAAAGATCTATGGCGACAAGCCGATCCGTATGACTCTCCAAAAAAGTGGTGAAGGTGTCGTAACAGCCCGTGATATTGATGCTGGAGGTTTGGGAGAGGTGATTAATCCAGATGCTCATATTGCCACAATTTCTGATTCAAAAACCAAGTTAAATATTGAAATGACAGCTGAGCTGGGGGTAGGTTATGTGCCTTCTGAAGAGCGAAAAAGTAGTGAGATTGGAGTGATGCCAATTGATGCGATCTTTACTCCGGTAACTTCAGTCAATTATACAGTTGATCAAACCCGGGTAGGTCGGTCAACTAATTATGACCAATTAAACTTAGATGTGACTACAGATGGAACTATTACTCCACTTGAGGCGGTTAATAAAGCAGCTGAAATTCTAACGGGATATTTTAGACAGGTCTATCAGCCAGTTGAAGAAGAGGTAGTTGCAGCTCCAGTTTCTTCAATTATCTCTGAAGATTTAATGAAAGCTTCAGTTGAAGAGTTAGATCTACCAGTTAGAATCAGCAATGCGCTCAAAGCGATTGAGATTGATACCATTGGCAAGTTAGTTGAAGTTCAGCGGGGCACATTAATGAAAGCCAAAAATCTAGGTGCTAAATCACTTAGCTTAATCTCAGAGAAACTAGCAGAAAGGGGACTAACTTTGAGTGAGGCATAGTGTTTATGGTAAGCATCTTGGAAGAAATACAAATGAAAGAATTGCACTATTTAGAAATTTAGTGCGAGCACTTCTTCTGGAAGAAAAAATTCAAACCACTCAGGCTAAATCCAAAGCGATCAAAGGTTTAGTAGATAGATTAATCACTCAAGCAAAATCCCCCAACACTCACCGCTTTGTCAGACAGTTTGTAACAGAAAAAAAGGTGTCCGATAAATTAATCAATGAGCTGGTTCCTAGACTTTCTGACCGGACTTCAGGTTATACCAGTGTGGTTCGAATGGGTCCCCGCTTAGGAGATGGGGCGATGATGGTGCAAATGAGTTTGCTTTTACAAGAGGGTAAAAAAGTTGATAAGAAAAAAGTAGAAGCAAAAAGTGATAAGGTTGAATCTGAAAATGTCATCTCTTCGAGTCCGAGCGACCTCAGAGTCGAGGACCTGAACGGTCAAGAGAAGGATATAGATTCTTCGGAAGTACCTCAGAATGACAATGATGTTCTTCGAAATGACAGTAAGGGAAAAAAGCCAGTAACTAAAAAGGAGAAGAAGTGATGTCCACAAATTCATTTTCAGCGAGAGATATTAAGAGAAATTGGCATTTAGTTGATGCGAAGAGTCAGCCTTTGGGAAGACTGGCAACTGGTATTGCTAAAATTTTAATGGGCAAAAATAAGCCAGAGTTTGTACCTTACTTAGATAATGGGGATTTTGTGATAGTGACTAACGCGAAGGCGGTTAAAGTGACTGGTAGAAAATTTACTGACAAAGTTTATTACCATCACTCGGGATTTCCTGGTGGTTTAAAGGCAGAGACCTTTGACAAGTTAATTGTTAGACGCCCCTCTGAGGTGATCAGACATGCAGTTGTGGGGATGTTACCAAAGACTAAATTGGGAAAAAAGATGATTAAAAAATTACATGTATTTGAAGGATCTGAACATCCTTTTGAAAAACAAATTGGGGGTAAAGTCTAATGCCTACAGCAGACCGTAATTTTCATCAAGCAGTTGGAAGAAGAAAAGAAGCAGTAGCCAGGGTCAGAGTTTTACCTGGAGTGGGTCAGATGACGGTTAATGGTAAACCAGTTGGGGAATATTTCAAGGGACCGATTTTTCAAAAAGCTTATCAGCAACCATTTACACTCACTAATACTTTAGGAAAATTTACAGCGACTGTTAAAGTTGAAGGTGGTGGGGTTATTTCCCAACTGGATGCAGTAGTGCATGGTTTGGCTAGAGCGTTGCAACTAGTTGATAGAGAAGCTCATAGATCAGTTTTGAAAAAAGCTGGACTTTTAACAAGAGATGCTAGAGTAAAGGAAAGACGAAAATTTGGTTTAGCTCACAAAGCCCGGGCTAGAAAGCAATCTCCAAAGAGGTAACTTTTAAATTATTTTAAAGCTTCTTCGATCTTTTTAAAATCAGCAGTAAGGATGTTTTTTATTTTGGTGGCGCGTAGAGCGGCGGCGGGATGATATAAGGGTAAGAGTTTGAGGTTTTGACCTTGATAGTTGATATCAAATATTTTCCCATGAACTTCGGAGATCTTTACATCGGGCATAAATTTATTTAGAGAAAACCGGCCTAAGGTAGCAATTAATTTAGGGCTAATTATCTTGATCTCTTCATCAACATAGGGTGCAAATGCAGCAATTTCTGTTGGGGTTGGAGGGCGGTTGTTGGGAGGGCGGAAGCGGACAACTGAAGTGATGTAAACGTCCTCTCTAGTTAGCCCAATACCAACTAGAAGTTTTTCTAAAAGTTTGCCAGCCTGGCCGACAAAAGGTCGGCCAGATTGATCCTCAAATCTGCCAGGAGCTTCTCCTAAAAAATAAACCTGAGCGTTTGGATCACCTTCTCCAAAAACTAATTGAGTAGCAGTTGCTCTTAAAGGTAAACTGGAGTTGTTTTCCAAAGAAGTTTTTAATTCTTGAAGCTTTTGGAGTTTTGTCACTTAGCAATTATATCATTCTTCTTGAGTGCCTAATTGTTCCAGTTTTTCAGTTAATTGATCGATGTCAATTTTGGTGAGGTCAATGTTATTTCGGTTGGCTAGGATTAATCCCTGAATAATCCGCTGAGCCCTTTTAGCTTCGGATTTTTTAAGCTTTATTAGAGTGATGGGTTCTTCAACATCTTTAATTTTAATAGTGAGAGCTCCAAAGTAAATTGCTAGATGAACCGTGCTATCAGCCAGATCATATGCGGGAATGGATTGTCGATTGACTGAGCCAAAATTCTTGGTGATGACATTAATGAAACTGGGAAAGATGGTTAATTCATCTGGAAAAAGGTCAAAGGGGAATTGCGAGGTAATTTTATAGAGGTTTTTTTGAGCTTGAACAACTAGCTGATCTAGCTTTTGCTGATTCTCCTCAACTCTTCTGGTGGTTTCTTTAATTGCTTCGTTATGGCCAGCTCCAGCCGGATCAACGACTCCTTGTTCAAAGGTATTTTTGGCATGTGGGTAAATTTGAGGTGTGGCTTCAATTTTGGCCTTTTTAATAATGGCTTGAGGGGTGCCGTCTTTTTTTGAGGGAGGTGGTTGATTAAAGTTAATTGAACTAGTTTGCATACCCATAGTTTAATTGTGATGAGTGAGAGCTGGATGAAGAAAGGGTAAGAATGAAGTTAAGTTAAATTCAGATTTGATGATTGACATAATGCAAATCATTTGCAATAATATTTGAGATGAAAATAGCTTTTGTTGGTAAGGGTGGGAGTGGGAAAACGACTCTATCTGCACTTTTTTGTAAATACCTAAATTCTAAAAAATTACCAGTGCTCGCAATTGATGCTGATATTAATCAGCATTTGGGTCAAGCTTTGGGCTTTAATGAAGAGATTCCAGCAATGGGTTTGGAGATAGACAGAATTAAAGATTATTTAAGGGGTGGTAATAAAATAATTTCTTCAGCCAGTGTGATGATAAAAACTACTACTCCAGGAAAAGGTTCTAAGTTGGTTCGATTTCAGGAAGAAAATCCGGTTTATTCTTATTTTCAAAAGAAGATTGATGGCATCCGTTTTATGGCAACTGGTCCATTTAGTGAAGAGGATTTAGGAATTAAATGTTATCACTCAAAAGTGGGGGCAGTTGAACTATTGTTAAATCACTTAATTGATGGGGAAAAAGAATATGTAGTGGTTGATATGACAGCTGGTTCAGATTCTTTTGCATCAGGTATGTTTACCAAGTTTGATGTGACGCTTTTGGTAGTTGAACCAACACTTAAAAGTATATCAGTTTATAAGCAATACCAAGAGTATGCTAAGAATCATCGAGTTAAAATTAAAGTGGTGGGAAACAAAGTAGAAAATGATGACGATGTGCGTTTTATTCAAGAACAGGTGGGAGAAGATCTAGTTGCTTGGTTTATTAAATCAGATTTTGTAAAGGCTTCGGAGAAAGGGCAAATTTTACCTCTTGATCAGTTGGAGCCAGAAAATTTAGAGACTTTGGGAAAATTACAAGGTGAAGTTGATAAGACAAAAAAAGATTGGCAAAAGTTTTTTGATCAGGCAGTGGAATTTCATATTAAAAATGCCCAGAGTTGGGCAAATGAAGAAGCTGGTCAAAAACTGGAAAACCAAGTGGATGAGAAATTTTTAAATGAGTTAGCTAATAAATTGAAGGGAGGTGAAATGAATGTCGCTTGAAGTAAGTAGTGAACAAGTGGCTCGAGTTCGGGCTGGTCAAAGACTAGAGAAAGATGAGTTTTTGGATTTAATAAGAATGTCTTTACCTAGGGGATTTGCGATTGTTCAGGGATTAATTGATCGAATATCAGCTGGAGAGCCCTATGCTGAATTTACAGAGCAAACTTTGGATGATGAGAGCAGAGGACAACTGCTTCGAATTAAAGCAGGTACTCGAATGAGTTTGATGGTTGAGGAATACGCTGCTGAAGTATTGGGGAAACCAGTAACTTTTGCTTTTCAGAATTGTCATCGAGCAGCTTTATTTCCTCAGGATCAAGTTGAGGCTTTGACAAAATTTATTTCTGTTGAAGATCAGATCTTAAACCAGTCACCCTCAAGAAGAGATTGCTAATTTGATTTATTGCAATTGGCTTGCGATAATTAGGAGATGACTGATGTTGGTTTAATGGATTTGAAAAAAACTGGTTTTAAGTTAACTGCACCAAGAAGAGAGATTTTGAATGCTTTGAGTAGTTCTAATCCAGTTTCTGCTGGTGAGATGGCAGAGATTTTGAAGCAGAAAGGATTTGATGTAGATTTGGTAACTGTTTATAGAACCCTGGAGTTGTTTGGAGATTTGGGAATGGTTAGAAAGATTCAATTTGAAGATAAGATCGCCCGTTTTGAACTAGTTTCTCGCGATGAGCACCATCACCATTTAGTTTGTATCAAGTGTGGAGTAGTTGAGGATGTAGAAGTAAATGAAGAAAGTTTGGTTGCTAAGATTGAGAAAAAATCTAACTTTAAAATTCAGAGACATTCACTGGAGTTTTTTGGTTTATGTAGAAATTGTAATTAACTATGGCACCTTTTTTCTCATTTCTAACTTTTATATCAACTTTTTTGGGTGGATTGGTTGGTTTGCGTTTTCAAGATAAGTTGCATTTAATTTTAGGTTTTACTGCTGGGGTATTGCTAGGGGTAGTTTCCTTTGATATTTTTCCTGAGATAATTGATTTGGTCCATAAACTTAATGTGCCAGCTTACTACCCAATGGTGGCATTGGTCGCTGGATTTTTGATCTTTCATATTATTGAAAAAGTTTTAATAATTCATCAAGCTCAAGAAGAAGAATATGGGCACCATAAACACCCAACGGTTGGTGTTTTATCTGCCTTGGCGCTATCTGGCCATTCGTTTTTAGATGGTGTAGGGATAGGACTAGGTTTTCAAGTTTCTTCAACTGTCGGAGTTTTGGTGGCCTTAGCGGTTATTTCCCATGATTTTTCTGATGGGCTAAACACGGTTTCGCTTCTACTAACACATAAAAATACCCGTAGAAAAGCACTGGTTTTTTTGTTGGTTGATGCTTTGGCGCCGGTTTTAGGTGCACTATCAACCATGTTGTTTAGTTTGCCTCAGAATGTTTTATTGCTCTATTTGGGTTTCTTTGCTGGATTTTTATTATATATTGGAGCATCAGATATTCTACCTGAAGCACACAGTCAGCATTCATCATATAAAACAATTCTAATGACTATTTTAGGAACGGTTTTTATCTTTGTTGTGACCCGCTTTACTTAAGGTTTGACTTGCCAAAAAATAGTATAATTGGCCTATGTGTTTTAACTGTGGTTGCCAAATTCCTCACGACAATATGGGTAGTGATGATAACATTACTGAGTCAACGTTTGAACATTTGGCTGAACATTTAGGTAAGTCTATTCTGGAGACTAGGCTATTAGTTTTTCATATACTCGAGGAGAAAAAAGCTAGTAAAAATCCGTCAGTTAATCCAGAAATTGCTGAGCTCTTTACCAAAGCTGCTAAATCTTGGGGACAGAGCGTTGAAGAGGCAGAAAAAAATACCCATCGGTTGCTTCAAAAACAGCTACAATAAAAATGAACTCACTTTTTTCTAATAGTAGATTTTATATTTTGGTTTTTTCTTTTCTTCTATCAATTGTCATTTATTTTTGGGCTAGATCAGTTATTCCAGCTGGAAATTTGCAGATTATTCGAGCTCAGCAAATTTATGCTTTAGTCTCATTTGGGTATTTATATTTAGCAGTTTTAGCATCTCCAGTAACGAAACTGTTTAAAAGTTTTCCATGGAGAGGCCAATACATTCATGCTAGACGAGGAATTGGGGTGTCAGCATTTTATTTTGCTATGCTTCACAGTTTGCTAACTTTTTTCGGACAGTTGGGTGGGTTTGCCGGATTGGGTTTTTTAAACAATAGCTATTTGATCTCTTTGGGTCTGGGACTTTTTGGGCTAGTTATTTTATCGATTTTAGCAATTACCTCATTTGATTATATTGTCGATAAATTTACTTTTCCAAAATGGAAGTTGTTACACCGGTTAGTTTATTTTGGATCAATTGCTGTACTGGTCCATGCTTTTTTATTAGGCACTCATTTTAGTGATTTATTTTCTTTGATTCCTCAAATTGTTTTTGTGCTGGTTTCAATTTTGTTAATTTTGGAAGCCATTAGATTGGACCGGTTTGTAAATAATAAATTTACTAATCAACCTAAATTTGGAATCAGTTTTGTTTTGGTTATGGTTTTACTGACATCTGGTTTAATATACCTATATTTGCCGAGTGGTGGAAGTACTTCCTTGGGGATTCATGCGGCTCATATTCAGTTGGCCCAACAAGTGGCTCAGCAACAAAATAGTTTGAGTAATTTTAGTAATATTCCTGGACTTAATGGAGATAGAACAAAACGCTACACGGCTAGTTTTTTTGCTCCAGATAGAGTTTTACCAAATCAAGACGCGACATTTAAATTTAGAATTTATGATGCCAGCAACGGTGATCAGATTAATTATTTTCTGAAAGCTTATGCTTACCCAATGCATTTGATTATTGTTGATAGTACGCTAAATTATTTTGAACATATTCATCCAGATGAGCAGGGAAATGGCGACTTTACTATTACTACCCAATTTCCCAAGGCTGGATTATATCATTTGTATATTCAATTTCAGCCAGCCGGCGGGATAGAGCAACAGATTGGTTTTAGTCTACCAGTTGGACTCAATTCAGGTGACCAAGTTGAGTTTGCTAGCCAACCAGTTGATCAAAAATTAACCAAAGTTTTTGAGAATTACGAGGTGAGTCTGGATACTCATGGGGAATTAAATTCTAAAGATATGACAATTGGTCAAGATAAACTAACCTTTATCATCAAAGATGCTAAAACTAAACAGCCAATTACTAATTTGAAGCCATTTATGGCAGCTTTTGGGCATCTATCAATGATTAATGAAAAAACATATGAGTTTTTACATGTTCACCCAAATAATTTAGTTGCGCCGCCGCCAGACAGCAATGGCGGACCAAACGTGGACTTTTTACCGATTGGAATTTATGGACCAATCAAACCAGGGATCTATCGACTATTTGGTGAATTTAGTACTAAAATCGGTGAAGATTTTGGTACCAATTTTACTGTGGAGGTGAAATGAATTTACGATTTTTTGTTATTGCTTTATTGCCAGTAATCTATTTTCTATATTCTATAATCGGGATACCAACAGTTAATGCCCATGTTTTAGAAACTGACGGTTCCGTTGGAGCGGTTTTGCATATTGATCCAGCAGATGATCCGATTGTGGGAGAGAACACCACTCTGTTTTTTGATTTTAAAGACAAACAAAATAAGTTTCAAATTGAGAAATGCGATTGCCGGTTGATGATCTTGGAAAATGGTCAGCAGATTTTTTCCGCCCCGATGAGTAGCGCCAGTGTCAGTTTTACATTTCCTAAAAAAGATATTTATTCGGTGCAGGTGAATGGTACCCCACTGATTACTAATGATTTCTCTCCTTTTAGTTTAAAGTATGATGTGCGGGTAGACCGGGAAGCAAATAAAAGTGCAGTAACAGTCCCCTCAAGTAAAAATTGGTGGCAAGAGCATTGGATTCAAGTAATCGGGGGTTTATTAATTGGTGGATTTTTTATGCTGGCAATAATGAAACAAAGAGTTAGTTGATTCTTTTTAAAGGGGGTGATTTTGTGAGATTAATATTAGGTATAGCTACTATAGCCTTAGTGTTGTCTGTAGGAGTTATGCCAGCTTTAGCGCATGTGGCAGTTAAACCATCTCAGGTGGGAGTGGCTGTGTTTCAAACTTTTATGATGGGAGTTCCTAATGAGAAAGATAATCCGATGGTATCTTTGCGGCTTGTTTTGCCTGATGGATTAAAAGAAGTGTCACCAAATGTTAAATCCGGTTGGACAGTGACTGTTAAAAAAGATGGA
>CAYMIA010000021.1:0-8526 GCA_964390595.1 uncultured Gammaproteobacteria bacterium
GGAGAGGGAGGGATTTGAACCCTCGATACCCTTGCGGGTATACCGCCTTTCCAAGGCGGCGCACTAGGCCACTATGCGACCTCTCCTGGCGGAGCAAGGAAAGGAAGACATAGCTTGCATTAGAGTACGGTGATGCTACAAGACAAAGATCATTGTAGCGATCATAGTACTCGCAAGGTTCTCGTCAAGAGGTTCTTATGCGACCTCTCCAAGCTGGAATATTGTATCACTTACCAAGAAAAATTAACAAAACACCACCCAAAAAGGTGGTGTTTGTTTCTACTAAACTTACTAAAATCTGCTCTGATTAGAAGCGAGTAGCTTTATTTCGCTGTAATGTACACGTCTGCCCATACACTACAGCATCTACAGGATAGATCTGTTTCATTAAATATTCATAAGCCTTCAGTAAGAAAAAAGTGAGAATCGAGCCTAAATTGGTTGCTTTTTTCCGCCCTTTTAGTTGCTTTCGGGCTTCCTTTGGAGTATCATCAGCTAGCCATTAGGGTTTAGCCATTAGGGTCTAGTTAATCTCATCTCTAAACCCCAACCCCTTTACCCTAAACCCTGACTATGGATGACTTAGACCTAATTAAAGAGAAAATTAATATAGTTGATCTAATTCAAGAGTATCTGCCTTTAAAAAAAGCTGGTGTTAACTTTAAAGCCCCTTGTCCCTTTCATGAAGAAAGAACTCCTTCCTTTGTAGTTTCCCCTGAGCGGGGGATCTGGCATTGCTTTGGTTGTGATAAAGGTGGGGATATCTTTAAATTTATCATGGAAAAAGAAGGCATGGGCTTTACTGATGCCCTAGAATTACTCGCTCAAAAAGCTGGTATCACCCTTAAAAAAACCAGAAAAGAATCAGAGGTAAACAGCCGCCTCTATGAAGCCAACAGCAAAACTGCCCAATTCTATAATTACCTTTTAACTGAGCACAACTTAGGCAAAAAGGCTCTCGGATATCTGCACAAAAGAGGCCTAACTGATGAGACCATCAAACTTTTTAACTTAGGTTATGCTCCCGCTAGCTGGGAAAGCCTATCTCATTTTTTAAAAACCCGCCATTTCACTGATTCAGAATTAATCAACGCTGGCCTAGCTGTCCCCTCAAAAAACCGCAGTTATGACCGTTTTCGTGGCCGGGTCATGTTTCCATTAGTTGATGTCCGCTCCCGGGTCATCGGTTTTGCGGGCCGGATTTTAGATAAAGGTGAGCCCAAATACATCAACACCCCTCAAACCCCAGTCTTTGATAAAGGGCGGTTATTATTTGGATTAAATCTATCCAAAAGTGAGATCAAACAAAAAAAAGAAGCCATTTTAGTTGAAGGGGAGATGGATATGATCACTTCCTATCAAGCTGGCGTCAAACATGTAGTTGCTAGCAAGGGAACCGCCTTGACTGAATTCCAAACCGATCTGCTCAAAAAATACACTGATACCCTTTTACTCTGTTTTGATTCTGATTTAGCTGGAGATGCCGCCATGCGCCGGGGGATGGAGATCGCCCAAAAAAGTGGCTTAAATATCAAAATTATCAAAATGGAAGGCGGCAAAGACCCAGGAGACATCGCCAGCAAAGATCCAGAAGCCTGGAAAGTGATGGCTGAAAACGCTATCCCGATCTACGATTTTTATTTGCAATCAGTTGAGCGCCGCTTTAATTTAAAATCCGCCATGGATAAAAAAGTCCTTTTTGCCGAAGTTTTACCAATCTGGAGCAAAATCACTGACTCCCTTGAGCGAGAACACTACATACAAAAGCTCGCTGCTTTGCTGCAAGTTAAAGATGAGGTGATCAGGGATCAGTTAGATAGTTATCAAAAAGAGAAAAAGAATCAACCAACATATGCAACTCCAGTTATGCCAACTAGACCAGTTATTCCAGGCAACGAACATGAGCTCAAAAACCGCCGCGAGCTTTTAGAAGAGTATCTGATCTCTCTTTTGCTACATCTACCAGTTGAGCACACTTATGTGCCTCACTTTCCCGAGACCCTTTTTACCAAAGAGCCTCTGCGTCAAACCTATGTCATGATTGTGATTTATTTAGATAGTATCTCTTTTAAGGGCCAAGCCTTTAAAATCTCTGAATTTATCAAAACTATCCCCCCAGATCTAGTCGAAACAGTGGACCGGCTTTTTTTAACCCAACTTGATGAAAAATTAGAAGAGAGCAAGCATTGGCAAAAAGAGCTTGATTTGGTTATTGCCCAGCTCAAAAAAATGTTAATTCATGCCTCACTCGAAAAATTATCCCTCCAAATTAAAAACGCCCAAAGCTTTGAAAAAGTCGATGCCCTGTCCAGTTTAAACAAACGCTTCCGGGATCTTTCCACCAAGCTAAAGAATATGTGATAATCAATATACACCTACTAATTTAGGGGCTTGCATTCTTAAAAGCTATGGGATAATATACGTAGGTTCAACTGAACAAGGCAAGTGAAAGTAGCAATACTCTCCTGTGCTTGTAACAACTATGGCAACCAAGAAAAATAAAATCGCCAACCTTGATCCAAAAAAACTGATCAAAATGGGTAAGGACCGGGGCTTTGTTACCCAAGAAGAGATCCTCCAAATCTTTCCCAAACCTGAAGATAACCTCGAAGAAGTTGATAATTTTTACTTAAAACTCATTGAAGAAGAGGTCGATGTCTTTGAAACTACCGCTCAAGAAGTTGAAGACAGCACCCATGTTACCTCGGAATTAGAGCGGGAACTTGAAGTTCTAGCCACCCTTGACGAAGGATCGGTCACCGATCCAGTCAGACAATATTTGCGTGATATCGGTAAAGTCCAACTACTTAACGCTGCTCAAGAAGTTGATCTAGCTAAAAAAGTCGAAAAAAATGAAAAGCGGGCTAAGGATCAGCTCATCTCTGCTAACTTGAGGTTGGTTGTTTCGATCGCCAAAAAGTATGTTGGGCGTGGCATGAGCCTGCTTGATTTAATCGAGGAAGGCAACATCGGTTTGATGCGGGCAGTTGAGAAATACGACTGGCGCCGGGGTTATAAATTCTCCACTTATGCTACCTGGTGGATTAGACAGGCGATCACCCGAGCTATCGCCGACCAGGCTCGGACTATCCGTATTCCAGTTCATATGGTGGAAACCATTAACCGTTTCAACCGGACTCAGCGCCGCCTAATGCAGGAGCTGGGCCGTGAACCAACACCAGAAGAAGTCGCAGAAGCGCTAGGTATTGATGCTGCCAAGGCTCGCGAAATCATTAAAGTCTCCCAAGAACCAACCTCCCTTGCCACCCCAGTCGGGGATGAGGATGATTCCCAATTAGGAGACTTTATCGAGGCTCCAGGCCTAAAACCCGATGAGCAGGCCACCAGGGAGCTTCTAAAGGATCAATTAGATGAAGTTCTAGACTCACTTTCTCCCAGGGAAAAACGTGTCCTGCAACTGCGTTTTGGACTAGATGATGGTAAACAGCGCACACTTGAAGAAGTTGGTAAAGAATTTGGTGTTACCAGAGAACGTATCCGCCAAATTGAAGCTAAAGCCATCCGCAAGTTGAAACATCCAACCCGGGCCAAAAAACTCAGAGATTATTTGGAGTAATTATCGTTTGCTATAATTAGCCTATGGATTCTCCTGATCGGCAAGAGGAAAATTTAGAAAACAATGAAATTTCCCAGGAAGTTTGGGCTGAATTTAACAGTTTAGTTTATGGAACTGGTAAAGCCCGGTTGATCTACACATTACTGGGAGAAGCCAAAGGGGATGATATCTTCTTATATCCCAGAACCGAGGTGGATCAGCAAGGAAAAGAATCCGTCGTTCATCCCACCCTTGAACAAGCCAGCGGCATCGCTAAAGTTCTCAGACAACTTGGTTTATTCACAGATGTCAGGCTACGGCAAAATGGATCAGAGGCTGGTTTTAGAGTCTCTTATGCCAAAAACGCCAAAGATTTAAGGCAACTTATTGATGTCGATAATCTAAGATCAAAAGATCCGATTGCCTATGATAAATTCTTAGGAGAGTTTTATGGTTTTCCTGAGTCTGCTGTTAAAGCTTATCCAAATGGATTAATACCTGTCGATCAACTTCCACCAGCCATTACCAGTCATCCCTTTTTTCATAATCTATTACCTTTTAGACTTTCTAGAGAAAATTATCAACAGGAATGGACTGATTTTGTCAGCAAAATAAAATCAGCTCAAACCAATTTTCCTGAAATAACTGATCAACTTCAACTCGCTAGGTTATTAAATAGGGGATAGCTTGACACCACGCTGTACATCATGTACAATGACTCATATGATTGTCCCAATTACTCAATTCCGCAATAACATCTTTAAGATGCTTCAAAAAGTCGATTCTGGAGAAGAGATAGTAGTTATTAAAAAAGACAGCAATAGAAAATATAAAATTATTCCTATCGAAGATAAACCAAAGAAAGATATAGTAGCGATCGCCAAAGAAATGGGGGAGATTGGTTTCAAGGCCCCATCCTTAGATAAGATGAAGAAAATCTTCGAGAGCAGGTATGACTAATGTCTATTTAGATACAAATTTCTTTATTTATCTATCCGATAAATCTTCTGTCTTTTATTCTGAGTGTGTGCAACTATTAAAATATTGTGAAGAAAACCAAATCATTGTTATCACTTCCTCTGAAACCATTCAGGAAATAATCCACTTAGCAATAAATACTAAAAGATTGCCAGAGGGATTAAAAATAGCCCACAAAGCTTTGCAAATCTCAGATAGCCTTCTCCCAATTAATAAAAATACAATTGAAATTTATCTGAAAAAGGCTTCCATATATAGAAATATCCAAAGCCGGGATTTAATTCATTTAGCTGTTTGTTTAGAAAATAAAATCGATAGAATTATCACATTTGATCAAGGTTTTAGGAAATTTAAAGAAATAAAAACCCTCACCCCAGCTCAATTTCTGAAAAATTAAAGATAGAAAATCATGAATTCGCCTGACTTATAAGTAGGGGATAATTATTTCTCTGGCATTCGAGCCGTTAAGCGGTTAATCCAGTCCTGTAACTGAACACATTCAGTTGCTTTTTGTTCCATAGACTCTGCTTCAACTGGACTCAAGTGAAAGATAGCATCTTTGATTCTCCATTTTTCCACCATTTCTCTATAAGCTGTCAAATGATATTCCAGAGTCATAGTCAAAAAGTACCTACTAGCATTTTCATCCCAATGTTTTAATGCCCCCAATCGTTCTAGCTCACCATCTTTCCTGCAATTCCTAACAATCCAAGCTGCTACTTTTGGGTCTAAGCATTGATCAGCTATTTGTCTAGCGCTAAGTCTACTATCAAGCTCTGTTTCCTCATCATATTCAACAATATTACTTATTGCTCTAAATAGCTCTCTTTTGGCTAGTGAACTATAGACCTCCTCCTCGTGTGAGGGAAGAATGTCTCTGGTTACCATGCCCAAGGTATTAAAAAAAGGCCTTCTATCTTTAGTTTCCATTCTTGGAATTATATCCTATAATATAAAAAAATACAAATTTATGAATTACTGTATCTGAAAGACCGGAGATAAAATAGTAACTGGATGCTCCTTATTATTATTTTGAGCATACATTACCATTGCGGCGCGGTACATCCCTTTAACCCAGCCTGTTGGCAGGGCAGTGAGCTCCAAAATAGTACTTTTATTGCCTTCTAAAGAAAAAGTAATAGTCTGTGTCATTAATGCACATTGGTTCTCTGCTTGCCAATCCTTGCCAATAAGACGCTGAATAGTTACAACTGTGCAATTGCTTTGATGATCTGTAAAATAAATAAAGTCCTTGCTTTGGTTGGAAAGTGTCACCTTAATAATATCTTCCGGAGAATAAGACAAACGGTCTGATTGGACTGTTATATTAGATATAGAAGCCAATGGGGAAGGCAAAGGTGATACTTGTTGGGATAGTGATGGCTTCTTGGAAAGAAGATATCCAAAAATAGCCAAACCCGCCAAGAAAATAAAAACAATTAGAAATCTTTTACCCACTAGGGTGCTACTTTAGAAACTTCTCCTGAAGAATAAATACCTTCACCCCCGCGCATTGGGACTACTGCAAAATAATACCGTACGCCAGGTTGAAGGAAGCCTACTGTGTAACTATTAGTCACTCCTAAGGCAGTGTTAGGAGCTATGTTTAGCGCTCCATACTGATACATTCCGGGTTTAGTTCCATAAACCACACTGTAATTAGTTGTAGCAGCTGAAACCTGTCTCCAAGTTATGATAACTTGACCGCTTGCAGGCCCCGCCACAGCTGTTACCTGACGGGTACCAAATGGACCAGCAGTACCAACCACTGCGACTGAACTAGAAGCAGCTACTTCTGAAAGCTCAGGAGTGACATTTGGTAATGAACTTCCCTGGCTATATCCTTGAATAAAGAAGTAATACCTCGTACCAGGTTGCAAGTAACCTACAGTATAAGTAACTATATTTCCAATATTTGCAGCAGCATATTGATAATGTCCCGAAGACGTACCATAAAAAATACTATAATTATCGACATTTGGATTATAACGGGCCCAATGTAGAGTTACTTGTCCGGCTGCTGGACCTGGATCTGCCAGTAGTTGATTTAATCCAACAGGACCTGATGTAGCTTCCGCAAGAATTGGAGCTGTCAGCAAGAGGGTACTAACAAATGGTACAAGCAATAAATAGTAAGACAGTTTTTTCATCTGTATCTATTATTATTAAAAATTCGGTTCTGTTGTCAAGAGGCAATTTTAAATTAATCTCTTTGAATATATTAATGCAAAATTCCTGATAAAAATTAAAGTTAAGAGGCTTAGATTCTAACGCTCAAATATATGAACGCTACAGTTATCTGAAAATTCCCAAAAACAGCAAGATAAAAATTAATATTGTAATTCCTGCAAAAACTCCCACAGTTTGAAGGAATAGATTGACCGCGTTTTTCTTATGCCCATCCAGAAAAAGCAGCAAAGGTTGGTATAAAAAAAAGTATCCCATTGCAGTAGCAGATAATGTAAAAAGTGAAATCATAGCAATTGGTATAAGTATCGATTTTCCAGGACCAAATAATCTTTCCCCATTAAACATCAGCAAAGCCACACCAGTAATATACAAACTTGCTGCAGCCGCATTAACAAATGGATTTTTTGTCATTTCCTATTCATTATACCAAACAAAGCTAAATCTTACTCCTACTCATTTATTGATTGCATCACTCCATGCAAAGCAATTTTTTGCAAATTGTTTTAGAGAGCCACTTTTAATAACTATAATTCTTGGTTCAAAAACAGCACTGTACATATTAAGTAGAGAAATAACATCTAGTAATGCTCTGTAACTAGAAAGTCCCGACATATCTATGTAAATTACATCAAAATGATCTCCAAATTTCATCGCTTCTTTAACATTGAATGCATCTAAAGTACTAAAAGTAACTCTAGGATATTTTAATCTAGCCTGCTCTATACATTCTTTGCTTATGTCTGTTGCAATTAAATTTTGAGTTTTTTGCAAAATTAAAGCTGAAGTTGTTCCCCATTCACAACCTATCTCTAAAACTTTATCCTCAGGACGGAGTAGAGAGGTGGTTTGACGATATTCCTCAACTCCTCGTGTGGCTATATATTTGGTATTTAACTTAAATTGACTCTCGTTTGCCATAAATTCCTTTTAAAAACAAAAAAAGCGCCCAAGACTGCATACAAAACATTTGTATACAATCTCAGGCGCTCTACTAATTCTCTTAGCTACAGAGCTTCACCTTACCTCTCGGCAGGATGACCTCCTGAAACTTACTAAGTAATTATACCATAGTTAGTTATAAAATCAAAACTATAAGATATATTTGCTCCTCGTTCTGGATTAACTGTTTGCTTGTTCTGAGTCCAAAAGTGTTCTTTGCTGGCCTGTATTTAATTCAGTTCTTAAGTCCTCAATCGCTGATTTAAGTGAACTGCCGCGACTTCCAAGTCTTTCAATATTTTTCCCAGTATTTGCCTGATCAAACATATCAACCACCAAAACAGCGCTAGCTATCAATCTGGTCAATTCTGATCCTTCTTTTAGCAGAGAAAGTAGTTGTCTATAATCTCTATGAGCCATCACTTGATTAAGAGCAGAAGCTAATATAATCGCCTGTTCTTTTCTATCTTCACCACCAATAGTGACTAAAACTTCAGTTGTGGCTACTACTGAATATGCACCTTCAAAATCTGGATAGCCATTGTTACGGATATAAAAACGCCCCGGTGGATCAACCGGTTCTGAGCCTCCTGGAAGACTAAATAAATTTTCTTTTGCCATTTTATTTTTTTAAAACCATGCTCCTCGACCTGGACTAAGGCTACCTTCCATGATGAATCACTGGAACGATCTTGTAATTCTTCCTTCGTCAAAATTATCGAACCTGTTCTCATCCAGAGGAGAGGACTGCTTTGGATGCTAAACCATAAAGGTTTATCACCAAATCAAGCTCCTCGACCTGGACTCGAACCAGGAACCTTCTCGTTAACAGCGAGTCGCTCTGCCATTGAGCTATCGAGGAA
>CAYMIA010000022.1:0-7452 GCA_964390595.1 uncultured Gammaproteobacteria bacterium
CACGAAGCAAACCCCAAGATGAGGTATCTTTAAGACCCCTGGCAGACTACCAGGTTGATAGGACAGCGGTGTAAGTGTGGCAACATATTTAGCCTACTGTTACTAATGGTCATAGTTGAGATTTTTTGGCTCATGCCTTCAAAGTCGTATTCACATTTTAGAGTATAAACTAGAGTAAGACTAAGATTGTTGTTTAGTATACTCCAGCGCTGTACTGACTGGTTCAGTCCAAAGAATTGCGTATTTACTAGTTCCAGCATTTTTAGCTGCCTCCTCAATTAATTCATCAAAATAATGAGAAATGATATAGCCTTTATTTAAAGCAGCGGCTACTGTTATCAGAGGATCTATATACCTAAAAGAGGGCGGTTTAGTAGCATCAACAATATGATTTGGCCTTAACTTGCCGAAAACCAATCTAAGAATATTATCTACACTTTCTCTTGAATCACCTAAAACCGGCAGCAATTGACGAAAAACTAATTTAGCAGCATGACCATACTTTAAATCTTCAGGAACCTGATCAAATGGCATGTCATTTACACCAAACGCCTCTTCGGTACAGTATTGGGTTATAAATTCGTCTGCGTCTCCGTGTAATGACGGATTAGGATTTTCTATGGAACCTAATCGATGTATCGTTTCATGAGCTGCAGCTAAGGAGAGCATGAAAGTTGAGGGGATAGTGAACGAATTCAAAATAACATAACTTACCCCCTGAGGAGCGAGTCCATACAAAGAATGTTCTTTTAAATCACTTTGATAGCCACTTTTATTAGGCAAACAGGCAAGTTCGCGCACTAAATCCGGATAAGATTCGCAAATTCTAATGGTACTTTCTTCAGGTCGCCAATTAGTAGTTATTAAATGACCAAATCTATTTATAAAAGCTTGATAACCTAGGTCAATCACTCTTCGGTATTCTTCCAGCCGCAGTTCCTTGTCAATCGGCCAAACTTCTGGTAACTCCGCCAATCTATCTATACTCATGCCCGCTATTATAGCATCTAATCTCCAAATTGCACTTTGTTTGATTTTATGCCACTATTAATTAATGCCCTTTCTAAACCCTAAACCCCAATCCCAAGGACCTAAAAATGGCTTTACTCTCATCGAGTTGATGATCACTATCAGTATTATTGCAATATTGGCTACCGTTGGTTTTCTTGTTTATAATAACGCTCAAAAGGCCGCTAGAATCTCTAAACGCCTTCAAGACCTTAAAGCCATCAGAACAGCGATCGAACTTTACAAAACTTCGGTAGGGAACTATCCTAATTCTACAACCACCACCTGCGTGGACCTGCTATCTGGTGCGAACAGTTTAAGCCCGACTTATATGGCATCAGTTCCAAAAGATCCTAATACTACTTACTGCTATAAATACACTTCAGATAGCGCCACAACCAGTACTGAGTATAAAATTAGAACCGATCCAGCCCTACCAGTCTCTGAGATGGGATGGAAAGATTACAACACCCAAGTCGGAATAATTGATCCAGCTCATGATACCAATACTGCTAATGGTTGTATTGTGGATACACCGCTGAGCTCTGATGTGGCCAGCGAAGGTTGGGCCTACTATACCAACCCCAGTGCCTGCTCCTACTAAATTCCTGACTTTAACTTTTAAAATTCAGCATTTGTAATTTGGAATTTGTAATTGTATAATGTATGCCTGGTGGTTTGTGCGTGGTGGTCCGACCTGATCCCATCCCGAACTCAGTCGTCAAACGCCACAGCGGGGACGATAATGCAGCCGCAAGGCTGTGTGAAAATACCTCACTGCCAGATTTGAATTAAAGCCCTCCCTAAAGGAGGGCTTTTTCTATGTAAAATACTTAAAATCCCTCAGATTCTTCTAAAAGAATATCCTGAATTTTTTCTAAATCTAAAGCGCCTTCAATAAAAGATCTATAGGAGAGAGTGGGGCTACTTTTAGAAAAAAACGATAAAACTTCTTCAGAATGAATCCAGTCCGTTTTTCTTTCTCCAACATATTCTGGAAAAGAGCATGGTTGATTTTCCCAGGCACGCAAGGCCTGGCCTTTCGTGGCTAAAGCTTGTTTGTGAATATACCTACTTAGGTGGATTAACTGCTCGTCATTTTTTACCAAAACAGCCTTATAAACTCCCTGATAAAGAGAACCCACCCTAGCATATTTCTTGTTGAAATAAATACTATATCGGGTTCCCAGAGAGTTTGTGAATTTATCTATAGAGTTAGCGCTTGTTTGTTTTACAAGAAAATGGAAATGGTTGGGCATTAAGCAGTAGGCGAGTAACTTAATCTCATCTGCGAAGTTATTTAGTCTTAGGGCTCTCAATATTTTCTCCTTTTCCTTATAAGTTGTAGCTGGATCAGCGAGTCTATTCCTTAGTCCAACTTCATCTTTAGGAAGCAAATATTCCTTTAAGTATGAAAGAAAAACAGCATAATCCTGTGCTTCCAAAAAAATTAACCTCTTCTCAACTCCACGATTATAAAGATGATAAAAACCATCCTCGACATAAGTCTTAATTCTATTTCTTGCCGGCATATTAGAGGCAGGCAAAATGCATTATACCCCATAGCGCTAGATTCGCAAGGCCAGGCCTTTAGGAGATAATATAAAGCCCATAATGTTTGACTTAGAGCCATGACTCTGTTAAAATTCGCAGATCATGAAGACCAAGCAGTTTTTGATCGGGCTGATCTTTTTTATCTTAGGAGCCCTCAGTATTTTGCAACTTAAATATGCTTTGGCAGAAAGCACGCAGACCCCAATCACCTCACCAATTACTGGACCCATAGTCACTATTACCTCCGAGCCTACTCCTACTTCTGTGGCTAGTTCAACACCAGCTCCAAATACACCCTCCCCAAGTCCAACTGCTGATCCTGGTATTAGTGCCGGCACAGCTGCTGGCCAAGGTCAATACATCGCTGGCAAGCTCAATATTGTTTTTATTGCGGCTAATTACCCAGCGCTCAACGCTTTTTTCGCTGATGCCGGTAACTTCAAAAACCACCTCCTTACCTTTGAACCATTTAAATCACGCCCACAAGATTTGAATTTTATCTATATTTATGGCGATCAAAACTTAGGTTGCATGCGTCCCGACCCTTCAGTCACCAGATTAATTGTGTGCAATGATCTGCTGGTATCAACCCAGCTGATCAAAGCTGGAACCTTAGCTGATAAAGTGGTTGTTATCGATAACGATCCAATTTATGGAGGTTCGGGATCGGAAACGATGACTGTCACCTACAATGGGCAGTGGGGAGCCCAGGTCTTTGTTCATGAGTTTGGGCATGCATTAGGCGATCTACTTGATGAATATGAAGTCAGCAGCAGTCTTCCTGAAACCAATACGGTTAATCAAAACTGCTTTGAGGGCACTCCAACTACTGAAGTTTGGGCTGGAATTCCTCTTTCGCAGTACGCTAAAGGATGCACAGCGGGGAATTGGTACCGTTCTTCAGAAACCAGCATCATGAGAGATGTTTCTATCGAATATTTTAACACCGTTTCCCAAAGACTTCTCGCGGAAGCTCTAGATAGATATGCTCCTCATGTGACACCCCCAGCCGCTACTCCCGTTGCTACTTCTCGACCAACAGATAGCAGTAGCGCCTCAACTCCTTCTAACTCTACGCCAATTTCCTACAACGCTTTTTCCTGTCCAGACACTATTCCTCAAGATGCTCCAATTCTTTTTGCCGCCACTCCTTTGGGTAAAAATAAAGTTGTTCTTAATTGGACTAAGCCAACAGGAAGCATCACTCATTTTGCCTTAGTTTATGGATCAAATAGCCTAGCAAATGAGTATGGAAGTATGCATATTGGAGACAAAAATACAACAATGTTTACAGTTGAGGGCTTAGATGCAAGCAAAACATATTATTTTAGAGTTATTTCTGGTAATGGTTGCGCCCTTGGCGCTAAGTCAAATGCGCTCTCATCTAAAGCAGTGGGCCAGTCGATAGTTACTCCCGCCCGGGGTTTTACACCAACTGTCTTAGGGGTTTCCGCGGTCACTCCCACAAAGAGTCAAATACCTCTGCCAACTATGCTGCCAGAATCCCGTAAAACCGTAATTGCACCCCAAACAAAAACACCCAACTTTTTTACTAGGATCTTTCTAGCTATCAAGTCGCTATTCAGATAACCCATTCATATAACCCATAATTCTTAAGCTTTAAAATTTAAACCCGATACAGTATAATAGTTACATTAATAAAGAAAGAGTGGAAAAGTTGAATGTCAATGTCAATGGCCGAGTTATTGGCCAAGCAAGAGCATCATGTTAAAAAATTATCGCGTGGGGATTCTATTGAAGGTACAATTATCACCATTAACCCCCAAGAACTGATCTTAGATCTTGGTGCCAAATCCGAAGGTGTCCTCGCCAAAAAAGATATCAACGGTGAATTATTCAAAAAACTCCAGGTTGGAAATACCCTATCAGTCTTTGTTTTATCTAGCGAAAATGAATCCGGCCAAGTCGTCCTCAGCATGCAAAGATCGATGTCTAATATTAAGGGCAACGCCTCAAAGATCCAGCGCTTTTTAGATCATCTCCAAAGTAAAAAAATTCTCACCGCCAAAGTTATGGAAGCTAATAAAGGCGGTTTGATAGTTGAAGTCAACGGAACCAGGGGCTTTTTACCATCCTCTCAGCTAACTCTCCGGGCCGCTATGGATATTGATAGCCTAGTCGGTAAAGAGATCAAAGTTGTTGTTATCGAAGCCGATCCTGGCCAAAACCGGTTGATCTTTGCTCAAAAAATCGAAGTCTCGGATGAACTCAAAGCTAAGCTCAACCAAGTCCAGCCCGGACAGTCAGTTAAAGCTAAAGTCGAGGCTATTTTACCTTTTGGGATCTTTGTGACAGCACTAGAGTTAGATCTTGAAGGATTTGTCCATATCTCTGAGGCTTCTTGGGAGAAATTAGCTGACCTCAACTCAGTCTTCCAGGCCGGTCAAGAACTTGATACCAAAGTTCTATCGGTTGACTTCGAAAACGCCCGTCTCAATTTAAGCGTTAAGGGCTTGAGCGAAGATCCTTTTGGGGAAGCAACCAAAGATTTTCAGGTTGATGATGTCATTAAAGCCACAGTCAACAAAATTTCTAATTTGGGAGTTCATTTTGTATTAGCAGGTGGAGTAGAGGGCTTGCTCCCAGCCTCTAAAATTGAAACGGGTAGCGAGTATCAAGTTGGTGAAGCAGTTACCTTAACAGTTGATAGTATCGATGCTCAAAAAAGACGTATTAACCTAGTCCCATTCATCACCTCAACAAAAGACCTGATATACAAATAATTTAAGATTTCCGGGGAACTTTTGATAACTTTATCTGTATAAGCAAAGCTGGCCGATTATCCTTATATTCTATCTTAATAACTCTAGGGATATTTAACTGCTCTGAGATAGTTTTGGCGATAAATCCCTCTAGTCCACTAGCCAGATTTAAATTAGTTTTTTGAATGATTGCCGGGTAGTAATCCTTAAATAAATTACCAAGTTCGTCCTTACCAAGAGAGGTATTTAGAGAGTATATCTTTAAATATACATTGTTCGCATCTTGAATTGGAAAAACCTCAACCTGGCCACCTTCTTTGGATGCAAACATTGCTAAATCAATTAACTTCTCAATCAAAATACTTATCCACTTAGCATCAGTCATAACCAAAAATGGTGAAACGGCAAAAGCGCTACTACGCACGTCACTGTCTATAAGTGATAAAAGAGCAGTTTCCGAACTATCTTCATCAGACAAGTAAAAATTAATTGGGATTTTTAGGAAGGTAGCTAATTTTTGTTTTTTAGCTGATGAGCCCTTAGAGATAGCTGCAATATCAACAGGCTCAATTTTTTCTTGGATCTGATGGTCTTCCAGCTCCTCAGCTGTTATCAGATCCATCTCATAAGATGATAATAACTCCAACATCTCTTCCATGACACTCGCGTGAAGGCTAACTGAAGCTTTCTTTAAACTATTAATGATATTTTTATTCTTAATAAATGCACCAGTCAAATTATCATGAGCAACCCGGCCCTTTTGGGCCTCATTGATAACAAATGTAATTTGATTGACTCTCCCTGAAGTATCGGGGATTGGACTTACCTGTATAGTAATGGGCGTAGGTAGTGGCTTGTTGGGGACTTTTATGGAAAAACCATTAATCAGACGGGTCGTCTTATCTTTTAATGCATCCTCAATTGCCAGCGATTGAAGAGTAGCAGGCAGCTGGTCGCTATCAATTAAAGGCAAAACATCAGTCAAAATCTTATGAGTCATCTCTTCACTTGAGAGGTTTAACAGCTCTTCTGCCGATTGGTTGACTGATATCACCCTAAGTAGTATATCAGTCACAAACACCATCTCATCGAGTCCTCCCAGAATGGATGTTTCTCTTTTCTTGCCCAAAACTAGCGAATTACTCAGTACTCTAGAGAGACTGTCTTTTAAATGGTATGTCCGGGTTAAAATTATCGATAAGGGGATAATGACCACAAATGAAGCTAGATAAAGAATAACTGAAAAAGGATCCTGGTACAGTTGACTGAGTAGACTTGGATTTAAATAGATGTTGACAAACAAAACTAGGACCGAAAAACTAATAAATCCGATTGAAATTGGTAAATTAAGTAAAAAACTTAAGCCCAATGAAAATAAATGCAATGAGATTAAAAAAGGACTATAAAAATTACCAGTCAAAGAGACCAACAACTGAACAAAAAGAGTAGTTAAAAATAGGAAAAAAAGCTTAAAAGCTTTGCTTATGACCGGATTATCAGAGGAAAAAAGATATTTTCTAGATAAAACAAGCAGTACTAATAGTAAAACAGAAATTAATTGCAGGGAGATGTTTAGTGGAGCATGAATGTAATTAAAAGCAGCGGTCAAGCCAGATGAAATAAAAATTACGAAAATCGACAGTAAGGTAAACATTTTATTTTTTTGTTTCCACTACCCACCAGTCAAATGGCAAATCTAGGGGTAGAGGAGTATTGATGCTAACCTTAAAGCTGGCCCCAGGCGATACACTCTCCACAACCAAAGCTTGATTACCAATTTTACCTCTAGGAGTGACAAAGATCTTAGAGGTATTGGAAACCTGATTGTTCAAAATTGTAATAGCGGTTGACCCAGAACTAATTTTAGCTGACCCAATCGAAGGATCATCAATAGAACTAGCAGCTTTAACAGAAGGAATCGTTAACTTTTGAACAAATAATATACCCTTATTATCTATAGTCACCAGCCCATTAAAGAAGTCTACCAAGCTCGCTAAAGGTGAGTTTTGAATATAGAGTATACCGCTAGGGGTTGAACCCCTAACAAAGTTTGGTGAGTACACTGAGTTAATAGAATTACCGGTTAAGCTCAGAGTTCCGTCGATGCTAATATCGCCAGCTACACTTGTGTCTCCAAGTAAAGTCTGCCCCAAAGATTTGAAGGTAA
>CAYMIA010000023.1:0-3722 GCA_964390595.1 uncultured Gammaproteobacteria bacterium
TTACCATATCAAGTTAGATGGCGGAGGGGGTGGGATTCGAACCCACGGAGAGCTTACACCCTCAGCAGTTTTCAAGACTGCCTCCCTAGGCCACTATGAGACCCCTCCTAATTAGCTGAAGACTAATTGGGCGGAGAGGGAGGGATTCGAACCCTCGGTACCCTTACGGGTACAGCGCATTAGCACTGCGCCGCACTAGACCAACTATGCGACCTCTCCAGTAGCCAGTATTTTAGCAGAAATAGCACCTTGAATCTAGATGAATCGAATAAAATAATCTATAATATCAATCTATGAACAAACCAAATACTGAACTGGAAACCAAAGTTTTAGATATTAATAAAGAAGAAATTATTCAAAAACTCAAAGAACTTGGAGCAGAGGAGGAGAGTGAAGTTCTAACCAGAAGGTGGGTTTTTGATATTGAATCAGAAAACATAGAATTTATTAGGCTCAGAAGCGATGGAAAAAAGCATTTTTTAACCTATAAATATAAGACTTTGGGCAGCGTTGAGGTGGGTAGAACTGAAGAAATCGAAGTAGAAGTATTGGATTTTGATAAAACTGCCGAGATTCTCAGAAAACTAAAGTTCAAAAGAGTCTTCTACCAAGAAACCAAAAGGCACGCTTTTCATCTAAATGAAGCTGAAATCACCATTGATACCTGGCCAAAGATCCCTCCTTATATGGAAATTGAAGCCCAAACTGAAGAAAAAATCCAAGAAATTCTCAAATTACTGGACCTAGAAGGCAAAGATGCAGGTGACTACGATATTTTTGACATCTACCAAAAAAATAGCCTAGACCTCCACAGCTTCGAAGAACTCAAATTCTAAGTAGCTTTACACTTTCCCACTTTTAATTTAAACTCTAAGCAATGCCCAAGTTCTTTAAACAGAATCTTTTAACTCCACCGCATCTATTAGAGGAAGGGGAAAGCGAAAAATCAGATCCAATTAAAACTCTATTTGAATGGAAGGCGCCATCCAGGCCCTTCAGAAAAAAAGACCGCTCCTACTATACGACTGTAGCTATTTTAGTAGTGCTAACTTCTCTAATTGCAGTACTGGCTGGAGAGTTCCTTCTAATTGGCGCAATTTTGGCTTTAATGTTTATCGTTTATGTTTTAGGATTCATCCCACCAGGTGAAAGTGAGTACAAAATTTCCAACCAAGGAATTACCCTTGATGACCACTTCTATCACTGGAAACAACTTGATTCATTTTGGATTCAACACAAAGATGGCCAGGATGTTTTATATGTTTTAAGCTATTTAAGGTTTCCTGCTATCTTAATGATGGTTTTAAATGAAGGGGATAGCGAAAAAGTCAAAAAAACTGTCGCTGAATTTCTACCTTTCCATGAAATTCCCCCCAGGTCCATAGTTGATAAATGGTCCGACTACCTCCAAAAACACTTCCCCCTGGAAAGCCCCAAACATTAGCGGTGGGAGTGGGATTTGAACCCACGAAGGGTTGCCCCTTACCGGTTTTCGAAACCAGCGCACTCGGCCACTATGCGATCCCACCATATAATGTGCCCTCGGCGGGAGTCGAACCCACAACCGCTAGAACCGCAATCTAGTGCTCTATCCATTGAGCCACGAGGGCAATTACTCTGTATTTTAATATATATGACTTCTTTTAACCACTAAAATCAGCTAAAATAACCCCATGCTTAATATCAAAATCATTAAACTACCTACTGAAAGATGGCCAGAATATAAAGCTTTGAGGCTAGAAGCGCTTAAAAATGAGCCTATCTCCTACGCTAATTCTCATGAAGAAAGTTTGGAGCACCCAGATGAAAAATGGCAGAAACTATTAGAAGAGGGCAATACTTGGTTTGCAGAAGTTGATGGCAAATTAGTTGGTATGGCCTCAGTTGACAGAAGCAGTAAGCTCAAAGTTAAACATCATGCCAGCATCGTTGCAGTTTATGTCAGTCCTGACTTTAGGGGAAAGGGCCTAGCTAGAAAATTATTAGAGACTATTTTAAAAAGCTTAGAGGAAGATCCAGAGATAGTTAAAGTTGACTTAGATGTCACCACCACCTTAGAACCAGCCATCCATTTATACGAAAGTTTAGGCTTTAAGATTGTAGGCACCTATGAAAAAGAGTATAAAATTAATGGAAAGTATTATGATCTCTATGAAATGGAAAAGATATTCACTGAGAAACTATGAAAGACAAAGTTGAACTTATCAAAAGGGATATTCAGGAAAGTTTGGAGCCTGGATCCTACATTTTTTCCGGAGTACACCGATTTTTTACAGACGTGCGTATCCATTCAGAAAGATTAAGAAATTCCCCGAACCTTGGTATCTTATTTGACCTAGCAGTTGATCAAATTATGCAGTTTTCTAGCACCGGAATTATTGGCTGGGCTCATACTAGAGGTTTAGATTGGGTGGCTAATTTAAATGAAGCGCTACTTCGCCAAAGACCCACCCATGAGCTCAATTTAACTAGTCTAATCCATCCACTTACATTTACAGCCCAAGGAGATCCTTTAGAGGCATATCAGCCTGGATCAAGAGTAGTCCTTTTAGCAGAATTTAATACCACAGGAGGGGACCTGACGATGTTGAGAGACATTATCCAAGAAGAAGCTCACCTGCAAGTTGTTGGAGCAGTTGCTTTAATCGATCGGTCTCCTTCATTAGAAGATACAAAAAAAATTATGCAGGCCTGCGACTTGTCTTACCGAGCTGTTCTCGATTTCCCAATGCCTTTATATGATGAACCAGAGTGGAAAGCCCGTGGCGGAACTCTAGGAGGAGAAGTTCTATTTGGATGAAGCGTCAATTTTCTGCTGGAGGAATAGTGTTTAATGAAGAGGGCAAGGTTTTACTAGCTCAAAACTCTGCTAACAAACACTGGGGATTTCCTAAAGGCTTAATTGATGCCGGTCAAACTAGCAAGGAAGCTGCTTTAAGAGAAGTCAAAGAAGAGGGTGGAGTAGAGGCAGAGATTATTGAAAAAGTAGGTGATTCTAAGTTTATTTTTACTTGGGAGGGAGAAAAGATTTTTAAAGTGGTCACATATTTCCTGATGAAATATTTGTCAGGCGACCCCAATGACCATGATTTTGAAGTCTCAGAAGCGGGTTGGTTCACCCCTGATGATGCTCTCAACATCTTAAGTTTCTCCAGCGACAAACAGCTGCTCAAAAAAGCGCTAGGAATGTATCATGAGGAAAATAATTAGTTTTTTTAGCACCATTTTTTCTCTAACTATCTTTAGGAAAGACCAAGCCTTTGGCATCATTCCAGTTCTTCAGGAAAAAAACAGACGCTACTTTTTAATCTGTGCTACTAAAAAAGGTCTCTGGGTCTTTCCCAAGGGCCATAAATTAATGGGTGAGTCTCCAGAAGAGGCTGCTAAGCGGGAGCTAAAAGAAGAAGTGGGCATCAAGGATTGTGAAATTGTTACCAAAAAAGCTTTCCAGTCTCTTTATAAATTTAGATTACTTGGAATTTACCCAATCAGCAAGCGCGTTGATTTTTTTATAGGCAAAACTCAAGTAAAATCTACAAAACCTGATAAAAAAGAAATAAAAAGAACACAATGGCTCCAATACAGCCAAGCCTACAACCTCTTAACTCACCAAAGCTCCAAATTTGTCCTCAAAGAAGCTAATGCCTACCTGAACAGCAAATAATGCGGAGAGGGAGGGATTTGAACCCTCGATACCCTTGCGGGTATACCGCCTTTCCAAG
>CAYMIA010000024.1:0-2769 GCA_964390595.1 uncultured Gammaproteobacteria bacterium
TCCCAGAAAGTTCATTAACAATACTGAATCCTACTATAGAAAGCTCAGACCTGTCCGCAGCAGTTTTATAAGTAAAATGATTGTCTCCAGAGGTCACTACTCCAAGTGCAACATCAGGCTTTTGCAAATGCCAGGTAATGATCATTTTGTAGACGTGCTTGGGATCATCTTTTTTAGTAATCCGCAAAGTCAAAGTCCCATTCTCCACATTTTTATCAAAGACACAGTGCAAAGTTGAAAAAGTATCGCCCTTAGAGCAAGTCCCAAATAAAATTTCTTGGGAATATTCATCTTTCTTTTCTCCCATATTTAAGTTGCCTGTCACCCCCCGGTCAACTCCATCAGACTGATAGGCCATTTCATAGGAGATCGCCTCATAAGAAGCCACTCGTTTAATATTCAAAACCACTGCATTACCATCCCGGCGGGGAATTACCAAAGCATAAGGCCCATCAGGATCAAAGGGTAGATCAACTTCCTCAGCAGGAATTGCTGCTTGTTTGGCTGAGAAAATTTTAGTTACTGCAAAAATGCTTCCCAAAACAATTAGTAAAATAACAGCGACAAGAGAGATAGTAACTTTATGGGCAGCTAGGATTTTTTTCACAAGATTTAGTTAATTTTTTGATTTAGATAATTTAAAAGATCAGAGATTTTAACCCGCTCTTGGGTAGCTGAATCTCTTTCCCTTACAGTAACTGTATCATCTGATAAGGTATCAAAGTCAATAGTGATACAAAAAGGTGTTCCAATCTCATCTTGAGCAGCATACCTTTTCCCAATATTTCCCCGGTCATCCCAAGCCACCATAAACTCTTGTTTCAAACTATCAAAAACTGCTTTAGCCTTCTCCACCAACTCAGATTTATTAGCTAGCAGAGGAAAAACAGCTGCTTTGTAAGGCGCCAAAGCTGGATTAAGCTTTAAAAATACTCGCTTTCCTTCTTCTACATAAGCATCACATAAAACCATCAACATTAATCTATTAATTCCCACTGCTGGTTCAATAACATGAGGGATTACTTTTTCATTAGTCTCTGGGTCAATAATTGATAAATCTTTTCCAGAATGTTTAATATGTTGATTTAAATCATAGTCAGTCCTGTAAGCCAACCCCCATAACTCTTTAAAACCAAATGGAAAATTGTATTCCAAGTCTTCAGTCCTTTTGCTATAAAAAGATCTTTCTTCATCGCTATGAGTTCGCCACCTTAAATTCTCTTCTTTAATTCCCAAACTTTTAGTTACAAACTGATACATCGAGGTCTTCCAATCCTCAAATAGCTTTCCCCAATCAGTTTTATTGGGATCAAAGAAATATTCAATTTCACCCTGCTCAAACTCAATTGTTCTAAAAATTGAATTCCCCAGCGTAATTTCATTTCTAAAACTTTTTCCTAGCTGAGCAACGCCAAAAGGCAGCCTGACCCGAGTTGAATCAACTACATTTTTAAAATTTATAAAAATTCCCTGAGCTGTTTCCCCGCGAAGATAGGCTAGAGACTGATCTCCCTCAACAATTCCTAAATGAACTGGAAAAAGTAAGTTAAACTTTCGAACTTCTGTCCAATCAAATTTGCCGCATTTAGGGCAGGAAATTTTTTCTTTTTGAATAATTTCATCAAACTGCTCAGGTGATAAACCCTCCACTTTTTGCTCTTTTCCTTGAGATTCAAAATATTCTTCAATTAAATGATCCACTCGTTTGCGAGTTTTGCAATTTTTGCAATCAATCATCGCATCTGAAAAACCAGAAGTATGCCCTGAAGCATCCCAAATTTTATAAGAAGAAATTAAAGAAGCATCCAGACCAACAATATCTTCCCTTTGGTGCACAAAATTCCCCCACCAGAGATTTCTGATATTTCGAAGCAGTTCAGCCCCCATTGGGCCATAATCATATGTATTCGCCACCCCACCATAGATCTCTGACCCAGGATAAATAAATCCCCGCCTCTTTGTTAAAGCCACAATTTTGTCCATCAAATCTGCATCTGCCATGTGCCAATTGTAGCAAAGCCAGAATCAAGTGTAAATGATAATAAAACAAGGATACAAAATCCCACTCGAGCATGAAATTGTTTCCAAAAAAAACTAGCCTTGCAACCTGGAAGGTAGCGATCGTAAACTCTTTAGAACTTCTCGATTCGAGCTATAGCTTTTTAACTCGCTCGAAGAATAAATATAATGTATACTAATCATAAGCGATGACAGATCTCTTAGGCATGCAAATGTTTGATCTAATAGGTAAAGCGGCATTTATTTTGGTACCTTTATCAGGTTTAATAATTCTAAAAGCCAAAAACAAATATATTAAAATTTTAGGATGGACTATCCTTAGTTTCTATTTAATATTGCTGATAAGATTCTCTTTAAACATAATCGCATTAATTTCAAAACCAATTCAATTATAACCTTTTAACCTATCCAGTACTTTCACACTTTTTAAACTGCTTTCTAGAGTTTTTTCAATATAAGCTCTCATTATCTGCTCTAGCGCCAATGCTTGATCTTCATTAATTTTCATTTGGGCAATCTGCTCCCAAGAAGAATATTCTAAATTTTCCAAAATCCCTCTAATTTCTGGATCAACATCAGAGGCTGCATCAATCGACCAAAAACCCATTAAACTCATAAATTTAACTTCAAAAGCCCTGATAAATATCTGTCTCGGGTTATCATTCAAAATCTTTAAAACTGAAACTACTAAACTGTATAGCTGAGGATTTTTCTGCTCTTCAGGAACCAGTCTATCAACTAACTCAATAA
>CAYMIA010000025.1:0-2491 GCA_964390595.1 uncultured Gammaproteobacteria bacterium
GTATGGGTGCTCCAGCAGCAGATCCAGGTGCTCCAGCTCCAATGGGAGGTGAAGAGCACAAAGGTGATGATGATGGAAGCGCTTCAGCAGCCTAAGTTTTTGAATTACGGTATACCAAATTTAAAGGCTAGAAAAATCCCGCTTTAACTAGGCGGGATTTTAAATGCAAGTTTTGCATCTATTTTCTGCAAGAAAAAGGTAAGAACTTGATATTTTAGAAAATATTTGCATAGAATGAATAGATATGGATTTATTGCATTTTCTACCAGCAGCAGCTTTTGGGTATTTAATCTTTCAGATTATTACTCATCCTGAATCGATCATTTGGCAAAAACTGCCACCTGTTAAAACTAGAAGGGTGCAAGTTTTCCCAAGTATTAGACTCGTAGTTTTTAACCGAACCATTCATTTTCATCACTGGTTTAACTTTGCTATCCTTTTAGGATTTTCAGCCTTTGCTTCTAGTAGCTTTCTTGATCATAGTGTAACGAGGGGAATTCTATTTGGTGGAATGATCCAAGGCCTATCAGTTCCAGCCAGTAAAAGTGTTTACCCGCCAAGAAAGTTGATTTATCGGAATTCTCACATCAGAAGACCCGTTTAAAAGAGCTGATCGATTTCCTGCTTCAAATTTACTAAAGAATAATATACAATTTGCACATTAGCCGCAGTTGCCAAGTTGGTCAAGGCGGGCGCCTGAAGAGCGTCTTATACGAGTTCGATTCTTGTCTGCGGCACCCAGTTCATTAAAAATCAGTAGAATCGGTAAAATCAGTGATTTCGGTAATAAGATTTCGCTGTTAGTTGCTGATAGAAGCTTGGGTTGGATTATTCGGCAGTGAGCCATAATGGTTAGTACAGAGGTTGTCCGAATGATCCATGCTTTTTGCGGTGGTAGTTCAGTGGTAGAATGTCTCGTTGCCAACGAGAAGGTCGCCGGTTCGAATCCGGTCCGCCGCTCCAGTTAGTCTATTTCGGCAAGAGATTCCAGAGCATGATAGCAATAATTGAGACCACAATGGCTGAGGCGAAGGGAATGTAGATTCTAAAGCCAAGTTTATCAATGATGATATCGCCTGGAATGCGGGGAATTTGGGAGTTAAAGTTAAAAAGCAGCCCCAAGATAAAGACTACAGCTATTAAAACTTCAAGGCCGCGGATGATACTACTCATAGATCCTTCTGGCATTTTTATTTAAAAATCTGAAGATTCGGCTCCACATCTTATGAAAATAGACAATATTAATTAGCAGTGCGGCTATCACTACAATTGCTTCATAGCTAATCCTGGCGTAATAATCATCCTGTAAATGTAGCCAGAGTGCAAATTCATCAAAGGTTAATGCCAAACCAATTCCATATAGAATCGCTAGTTTGTTTTTGGTCTCTGGTTTGTTAAAAACAAGCGACAGATAACCGGCAATCGACAGAAAATAGATCCCAAAGTTTAAATGATGGACATGAGTTTGGCCAATGGAAACGTATAAATCTGGCAATACTTTAGCGTCGATTAGATAAACCATCAATCGAGCAATGATAAAAGTGATAACAAAAACTACTAAAACAATAAAGGTGGGAGCATCTTGATGTTGAAGAAAAACTTCATTATAGAATCTTTTAAACATCCTACATTTAGTATACCCATAGGAAAAGGGAGATTACAAATTCTCTCCAGTCCTTGCTGAGCATGAAGTTTAAGGGTAAAATAGGTTAGTTTGCCCAAGTGGTGGAATGGTAGACACGTACGCTTCAGGTGCGTATGCCAGAAATGGTGTGGAGGTTCAACTCCTCTCTTGGGCACTTGTTAGTCTTTAGTCATTGGACTTTGGTCGTTAGATTGATAAAATACTAGCCAGCGACTAGAGACTAATGACTAGTAGCTAGCAAGCGGACGTGGTGGAATGGTAGACACGCATCCTTGAGGTGGATGTGCCAGAAATGGTGTGAAGGTTCAACTCCTTTCGTCCGCACAAAATGTGATAAACTACCCATTTAATGATCTGGCTGCAAGCAATTTCTGACCTTTTTATCAATTTATCAGCTGGTTGGTTTGGCGCTGCTCTGATTCTACCCATGACTATTAAAAGATATAGACTAAATTGGCTTCCATTGATATTAAATATATTCTCTGGTATATTAGCTTTAATTATCGGAATTATTTTGAGGAGCATCCCATGAGTCAACATAAACAAAAAATCGATATCGAAGATATTAATGTAAAAGCGACCATCGCCTTTGCGCTCCTAAGCATTGCTTTTCTTTTGGCATTGTTTATCTACTTAAGCTTTATTAGACATTAAACTCCCATAATTAAAATTAAACAAAGTTTGTGATAAAATAACGCAGCGGGCACTTAGCTCAGTTGGGTTAAAGATAGCAACCTATATCCCAGGGAAAGCGCCTCGTTTACATTGTTTGGGCACTTAGCTCAGTTGGTAGAGCGCCTCGTTTACACCGAGGATGTCAGGGGTTCGAGTCCCTTAGTGCCCACA
>CAYMIA010000026.1:0-1719 GCA_964390595.1 uncultured Gammaproteobacteria bacterium
TACGGGGACGTATTGATTCGACGGACCAGCACTTTAAAAACTGCAAGCCGCATAGGAAACATATCAGCGTTAAAGATTGTTTCAAAATATAAATGCAGCTCAAAAAGCCGCATCCTTTTTAGGTCTCGGCAAAGCCGATTTTGGCCAAGCTTACGCCTAAGTAAGGTGCTTTAGTTAATCTTCCTCCTGATGGGATTGCTAAGGTATATACACAGTCGGGATGCTCTTGTATCGGTGTTGGTTGATCCAATGCAGGTTAAGATAAGTCAATCACGTTAAGCCTTCCTGCTAATCGGTTAATGCTTAATGTAAAAATAGATTAGCTACGCTTGTAGAAGTTTTTCTAGCTCTGTTTCAGACCCGGCTCACTGCCGGCGTCTCCACACATTAGCCTCATCTGACCAAGGTGGGGCTTTTTCGTACTATGGAACAACTATTTAACTTTCTTTTTCCAAAGCGCTGTGTCGGATGTGGTAAGCTCAACACTTATTTCTGCCAAGAATGCATTCAAAACATTGCTCAATCCGATTTAGTTTGCCCACATTGCGAGAGAGCTTCAGTTGGGGGAATGACCCATCCTATTTGCAGAAGGCGCTTTGCTCTTGATGGCCTCTGGAGTTTAGGAATCTATCAAGGTTCACTTCAAAGAGCGATCAAAAAACTCAAATATTCTTGGGTGACAGAAATAGCTGAACCACTAGTTAATTTAACAATAGAATATTGGGCTAAACACTCACCTTACTTTTTAGATGAAATCAAAAAGAGTGGAGGAGAGAATTGGGTTATAATTCCAGTCCCTCTGCATAAATCCAGACAAAACTGGCGGGGCTTTAATCAAGCCACCCTCCTTGGTAAATTAATTGCTCAAAAGCTAGGTTTAAGCTACTCTGAAGCTCTAATCAGAACCAAAAATACCAAGCCTCAAGTTGGTAAAGACTCCTATAAAAGAAAACAAAACATCAAAAACGCCTTTAAGTTAATTGAAAATTGCGAATTGAAAATTGAAAATTGCATTTTACTGGATGACATCTGGACCACCGGCTCTACTTTAAGAGAATGCAGCTATGTTTTAAAAAGATCTGGAGCTAAAAAAGTCTGGGCAATAACGCTGGCTAGATAGCAAAATTAACTACTAGAATAAATCCCTGCAGTTATCTGGTCTCTTCTTACTTCAGCAATTCTTTTCCACCCATTTTTCTCTACAAAAAACTGTAAACTTCTTTTGTTCTGAATTGGTTTTTCGATAATAGCAGCAATCAATATTTTATCCCCACCCATCTCCACTAAATAATCAAGCATTGCCTGAGCTACACCCTTACTTTGATGCTGCCTCAAAACTGCAATTTGGTCAATATAAATAATTTCATCGTTTTTTAAATGATTTATAGCTGTTTGCATTTCTATCTCTGAAAATTTATTCAGCAGGGTTAATTCAACTTTATCCAAAGCCAGTAAGTAACCTAAAACGGTCAATTCATCCTCCATAACTAGACAATGTTTTGAATTTCTAATTATCTCTCTATATTCTTCAATCGAATGTACAAAGTAAAGAAAGCCTTTTTTCCTGGTAGAGCTATCCTTAATTGAGGCTATTTGAACAGATTTAGCAATTTCAAAAATTTTATCTACATCCGCTAAATTAGCTTTTCGCAATCTTAATTTATTTACCATATCAAGTTAGATGGCGGAGGGGGTGGGATTCGAACCCACGGAGAGCTT